>CALALS010000147.1 GCA_937925525.1 uncultured Flavobacteriales bacterium
CAACAATTGTAGCGTTTTCAGCTATAAAACAATTTTCTCCAAGCTGTGGTTTTTTACCATTTACTTCTTTAATAACTGCCATAATATTATTTCTCTAACAAAGAAAAGAAAAAATACTACTCCGGTTTTTTACAGCAAGCAGGTAGCTTTTCGTATTCTGATTTAACGGCAGGTATGCTATCGGCATCATACCCCACTTTTGCTATTACATTTCTAATGGCATCAGGATTTGTTTTTTTAGGTTTGTAAACAACCACTATCAAATCCTTTTCAAGATTTGTTTCCACTTTCTTTATCCCTTTAGTATAAATTAGTGCTTCCTTAATAAAGTTTTCGCACATACTACATTGCATGTCTGTTTTAATGGTAACGGTTTCTTCTTTTTTTGTTTGACCAAAAACTACTGTTGTTAACATTAAGCTTACTATAAATATCACGTTTTTCATATCTGTATTTTTATTGATTAATTAAATTGTTTTTTAAATTTTTTAATTTGATATCTCAGTCCCGCATAAATCATTCTGCCGTTAACAGGACCCCAAATGAGAGAAGCATCAAATTCTTGATTAGAAGGATTATTTGCAGAAATAATTGCATTAGGCTGAATATAGTTTAATAAGTTTTCTCCACCCAAGTAAAACTCCCACTTCTTATATTTTTTAGTAACCTGAGCATTAAAGGTAAAATAGGTGTCAGTAGTTGGGTTTAATTGATATGCCGGGCTATTCTGCCAGGTGTCAGGTATTCTGGACTCTCCAAAAATGTTTCCGGTAAAATCAAATTGCCATTTGTCATAATCAGTTGCGTAAGATAAGTTCAGCATAGCTCTGTGTGTTGGAACAAATGGTTTAGATTTTAAACCACTTTTATAAGTTGTTTTAACCTCATTCCATTTGTAAGCGGTTTTTACTTCAAACCTTTCTATTGGTTCAATCATAAACTCAAACTGAGCTGAGGTTGCATAAGATTGTCCGTTTAAATTATATATTTCTAAATATCTAGGGTTTTCCAAATCCACCACCATCTGATTTTCAAATAAGGTATGATAAACATCTGCAGATATAACAATATCTTTAGAAAATAGTTTTGCAAAATGATTAACTCCTCCTCCAAAATTCCATGCAATTTCCGGAGATAATTCGTCCGTAAAAATGAATGTTCTGTTACTCACAAAATTACTTAGGTTTTCTGCTATGATATTTGGGGTTCTATACCCTTTTCCGGCTGTGAGTCTAATATTTGAAAGCTCGGCATAGCGATATTTTAAATTAAATCTAGGCGTATAGTACAGCCCAAATAAATTATGATAATCTAATCTTAAACCTAGAATATATGAAAGCTTTTGGCCTTTATCAAAAGTGTATTCTGTGAAGACACCGGGAACAACCTCCGTTCTTGTTGGTTCTGTATTAAAACTTCCTTGCGTCAATTTTTCATCGTATTCATCAGCTAGTAATGATACTCCATAGTTTAGTTTATGGTCTGTAGTTTTTATTACCGTACTAAAAATACTGTTGACGTAAAACGTTTTTTGAACTCCGTTATAAGTTGAGTTTTGTAAGTCAGCGTTAATGTCATAGTATTTAGCATTAGCTATTATCCCCAAGCTTTTGTAAGGAGACTTTTTAGAGAAAAAACCATTTTTGAAAAAAACGTCCAGCCATTTGGTCTTAATGTTAGTATTAAAGTTTGAAATATGGGATTCATGACCTTTGTTAAAACCTGTTACCGTTCCACCATCAACGTCTTCATACAATGCTCTCACCCCAAACTTTGCTTCGTAATTCTTGCTTTCATAATTCCATCTGTTTAAAAAAGTATATTGCTGCTTTAAGGGTGCATCTAAAAAGCCATCATGATTATGATCATTTTCTAAAAACATATTGTTGGCATGAAGAAAAGTCATAGAGCTTAGCTTCTTACTGATTTTATTTGTTGTATGAAGGTTTACCTCTCCTCTACCATTATGATTTCCATAAAGATTAACATACCATTTATCTGATTCCGGTGGGTTGTGTAATGTTAAATCTATTTGGCCGGTAATACTTTCAAATCCGTTCATAACAGAGCCTGTTCCTTTAGATAAATTAATGGCCTTAACCCAGGTTCCGGGAATATAATTTATGCCATAAGCAGAAGACAATCCTCTGATTAAAGGAAAATTTTCAAACTGAATTTGAGAATAAACACCGTCTAAACCCAACATTTGTATTTTTTTAGCTCCTGAAACAGCATCGGTATATTGCACATCTACCGTTACGTTGGTTTCAAAGCTTTCCGACAAATTACAACAGGCTGCTTTTCGTAATTCTCCTTCAGTAATGGTTTGAACATATCTAATTTCCATAGGAGAAATATAGGTTGTGCTTCGCTTCGCTTCAACCACAAATTCTTCTAATAAGTTATTTTGAGGGAGAGTTACCCGTAAAATTTTGTCGTTTGTTGGTATTGACTTAACTTCAATGGTATCGGTTACGTAACCTACAAAACTGATAATTAGGTTTGCCGGATAATTTTCCGGTAAAGCTATTTCAAACATTCCTTTTTCATCTGCAAGGGCATAATTATTAGTGCCTTGCCACACAACGGTTGCCCCAACTAATTCGGATTTTTTATTTCCTGTTTCAAGGCCATAAACAATTCCCTTCAGCTTGCTTTGGGCAATTGATAAAGTACTGGTAAGAAATAGTATTATTAATATATTGATTGATTTCATCCTTTATAATTAAAAGGTTAATTAAAAACGTTTTTTCAGGCTAATAGTTGCCTAAGCGAATGAAATCAAATACGGAAAACAGAGTGTAAAATGATAATAGATTGCCCAAAAAGAGGCGGTGCTTTATTTTGAGTTATTTCAGTTATGCTAGAAATTAATTCCACTCCAAAAGAAGGTGTGAATATCACATCATTGAATACTGAAAAATCAACAGAAGTGTTGGTAAACAATGAATGGCAAGCATCAATAAATTCAAAACTTATAATTTCAAAGTCGCAGCATTTTGAGTTTACTCCTTTTGCAGGAATTTCGCAGCAATCATCAAAAGGAGCAGTATTGTAATACGTTTGGTTACTTACAAAGCAATCCATTCTATATACTGAGAAAGAAGAAGCGCTAACTAATACTAAAACAATTAGTAGAAAAGATATAAAAATATGTGCCGCCTTTTTTATCACTTTCACAAAGTTAAGCAGATTTTTTTACGTTATAAAGACAGAAAAAGTTAAATCTTGTTAAGCTAAACATCAATGTCTTATGACTTTAAAGCTGGTCTCTCCTATTTTTAGTATATAAACACCTATTGGTTTATCCTCTAGGTTAATTAAAGTAACTCCCCTATCAATTTTTCCTCTTAGGAATTCTTTTCCCATTAAATCATATATGAAATAATTCTCTTGTTGTTGCCCAGAATAACTAATTAAGAATATGTCTTTTGTTGGATTAGGATAAATGCTTACATTATTTCCATGCAAATTTTTAGATATTCCAACGTTATTAACTGTATAACAATTTGATGTGTCAACACAACCATTTTGGGTGACAATTACGGCATAACTCCCTCCATTAGAAGGAGTAAAGAGCTGACTATTTGCCCCAGAGATAATTTGATTATTAGAGCAATCAATCCATTGATATAAAGCATTCGAAGCATTGGCAATTAATGTAAATTGGTTTGAATATACTGATGTGTCAACATTAATTACATTTAAGTTTATTGTTATTAAACTATCGCAACCTAAGCTATTTACCAGAGTATCTATATATAATCCTGTTGAATAGTATATGTTACCACCTGGTGATAAATACTGCTTACAGGATATGGGGTATATTATCGTATCGGAGCTTTTTATGGTTAAGTAAATTGTAATTATACTATCGCATGAAAACTTATTCGGAATAGTATCTATGTATACTCCGGAACTATCAAAGGGCTTGCCGCTAGGAGAAATATATAAGCTACATGCCGAGTCTACTAGCGTAGAGTAGGTGTTTTTTAGTAAAAGACTAATTGTTATTATGCTATCACATTGAGAAGAATTTGGAATAGTATCAAAATGAAGTCCTGATGATGTAATTATTTTGCCACTAGGTGCGGTATACATGCCGCAAGCAGAGGCTGAAATCATGGAATAGGTGTTTTTTATTTTCAAATTAACCGTAATAACACTATCACATCCAACACTATTAGGAATTTTATCCGTATATGTTCCGGTACTCGTCCAAACATAATTTCCGCTAGGAGAAACATAGCTATAACAAGCCGAATCATATATCGTTGAATAAGTATTTTGGTTAACAACTAAGTTAATAGTTATTAAACTGTCTCCTCCACAAACCCTTGAAATAGTATCATGATATAGTCCTGACGAGTTCCAAGTATATATACCACTTGGGGATACTAATTGATAACAAACTGTCTTATTAATATTGGAATTAATATTTGAACATTGCCCCATCTTATGTATAAAAACATCATACATACCAGCCGAAGTTATACCATAATACTTGCCTATTGTTTGATCAGCATCTATCGTTCCCCTAAAATTACCTGTAGTATAAACATTTAAGTTATTATCCACATAAATATCATAACCATAGCTTGGAGAATTACCGTTAATCTCATTTGCCCATAAAAAGTATCCACTTTTATTTAGTTTACAAGTAAATGTTCCGGGAGAAGACCCTGATAAACTATACGACCCTCCATTAGGATTGAAGTTTGCAGTTAACACAAAATAGCCAGTAATGTAGACATTGGCAAACTTATCTGTACAAACCGAAAAACCTCTATTTGATCCATTCCCCTTAATTTGTCTAGCCCAAACAAATTTTCCACTTTGGTTAAGCTTACAAATAAATATATCATCTCCCGTTGCAGTTAAATTGTATACATTACTACTTGGATCAAAATCAGCAGTTCCCTGAAAATAACCAGTAGTGAGTATATCCCCATTTACATCAACTGTCATAGAGTATGCTATATCAGTTGCGGTTCCTCCCATCCTTTTAGCCCATAAAAAATTACCATTTGCATCTAGTTTAAGAACATAAGTATCTCCGCTATTTCCTGCTGAGGCTATATTATAATTCGTTCCTAAAGAATCAAAAGTAATTATTCCCTTAAAACCGCCAGACACAACAAGCTCGCCAGACTTATTTGAGTGAATAGACCAGCCATCACAATTAGATGTTGCTTTTATTTGCTTAACCCAAATAAATATTCCATTTGAATCTAGCTTACATACATAACCATTGGAATTATTAACAGATGGTACTAGTATAGAGGTTCCTAGACCCGGGTCAAAATCGGTTGAATCATAAAAACTACCTGTTACATAGATATTTTTTATACTGTCCAAAGAGAGAGAAAATCCTGTTACAGTAACTTTTCCATCAAATTGTTTTGCCCATATAAGATCACCATTAGAATTAAGTTTTAGAATATATGCATCACGAAATGTTCCGGAGTTCATAAAATAAGTATTTGGACCAGGATCAAAGTCTACAACTCCAGTGAAACTACCTGTCACTAAAATATTTAGGTCTTCGTCTAACGCTATTGAAAAACAATCACTAAAACTACCACCAGTAAATTTTTTAGCCCAAATTAAATTTCCACTAGCGCTAAGTTTTGCTATATATGCCTCTTCAACCCCTGAAGCAGTTAAGTTATAAACTGATGAACCTGGATCAAAATCAACTGTTCCTCTAAAATAGCCCGCAACATATATATTTCCTAAAGTATCTACAACTAGAGGTCTAGAATATATATCTGACGCCCCTTTAAATTGCTTAACCCAAGTAAAACTTTGAGAGTTTAAATTTAAATTAGAAACAAAAAGCAATAGCAAAAAATAAAGTAATTTCCTTACCATAAAATATTGTTACTTGAGTAAAGTTACTTCATTTTTTTTAAACTCTTTCAAAAATTCTTTTGTTATTTTTACGTCATGGAAAAAGTCCCTTATACCTTATATGCCGAAATGACGCCAAATCCATCAACCATGAAGTTTGTAGCCAACAAACTATTAGTTGATGATGTGGTAAAATCTTATGAGTTTACAGATAGAATTGCTGCTAAACACTCTCCAATAGCAACTAAGTTATTCACCTTTCCCTTTGTCAGTGAAGTATATATTGCCGGAAACTTTGTAACGGTAAAGAAAAACAATCAAATTGAGTGGGAAGAGGTAAGCAATCATCTTAGGACTTTTATTTTAGAACATCTTCAGTCAGGAGAAAAAATAGTGAATGATGATGCTCCAACCGTAGATGACTTTATTGAACAAGATGCCTCAAAAGAGCAAGTTATAATTGATGGAAAAACAGAACCTACAACCGATTTAGATAAGCAAATTATAAACGTATTGGATGAATACGTTCGCCCGGCCGTTGCTAATGATGGCGGAGCAATAGAGTGGCATTCATTTAATGAGGGTGTTTTAAAAGTAATTCTTAGAGGTTCTTGTAGTGGCTGCCCTTCTTCTACCGCAACTTTAAAAAATGGTATTGAAAGCCTAATGACCCGAATGGTGCCGGAAGTAAAGCAGGTAGAGGCGGTTAATGGGTGATAACTTCTTCTCGCCAAATAATTCTTTTCTAAGTTATATTTAGGACAATTTCCTTTAGTAAAATATCTTGATAGTAAAGGAATTTGCTATTTTTTAATTTCATTTTATGGAATTATTAAATCCTAACATCTTAATATCGAAAACAAATTTTATAACCCCTTAAAACAAGATATTATGAAAACATTTAAACTA
>CALALS010000148.1 GCA_937925525.1 uncultured Flavobacteriales bacterium
TAGAAGAAAGGTTTAACGTGCTTCACAACCAATATATGGGTGGCGCAATTCAATAAACTAAGTCAAATTCTTTTTTAAGACTAAAGCAATTTCTTTAGAAGAATATCCTTTGGTGAGTAAGTATCGGTACAACGCCTGATACTTTTCTTGCTTGTCTTTCTTCTGGTAGGATGAATGATTTAATTTCTTTTCAATCAACAACTCTAGTTGTTCGTTAATTTTATCCTCATCAATTTGGCTAATATATTTCTCTACGATTTGTCCTTTTAATCCTTTTTTAGATAATTCAGCCTTTATTTTATTACTTCCCCACTTCTTAATTTTAAACTTACTTCTCACAAAAGACTCTATATACCGTTCTTCATTTACAAAACCTTTTTCCAACATTAGCTCTATTATTTTTTCAGCATCACTTTCTGATACTTTTAATAACCTAAGTTTATTTCTTAATTCACTAATACATCTTTCCTTATATGCACAGTAGGTTTCTGCTTTAATAATAGCTTGTTCAAAAGTGATATTTTGTTTGGTATGTTTCAAACTTTCAAATGCTAATTTTGACGAAATTAATAAACTTATCTGCAACGGTCACTCATCATATTAATTCTTGCTCACTGCATTTCTTCTTTTGCTCAAGGCATAAGTATGTTAGCCATTCCCTGGTATTTTAAAGATGTGTTAGAACAAAGCTCTTTATTTGGAACTATCTATTTTGGAGCAACTACCATCACACTGTTTTGGGGCTTATATGCCGGAGTTTTAATTGATAAATACTCTCGAAAAAAAATATTTTTAGTTGCAACAACCATAGGTTTTTTAATAGTTTTTGGCGTTTCACTTATTGGATATATTAATGGAGAAATTCCTCCTACATTAATAGCTTTGGTATTTGTTGCTACCTTTTTCAATTTTAACATCCACTACCCTACCTTATATGCTTTCGGGCAAGAAGTAACTACTCGTGAAAAATACGGAAGACTGAACTCCACATTAGAAGTTTCAGGACAATCAACAGCAATTATTTCCGGAGCTTTTGCAGCAGTTTTACTAGCAGGTGTTGATTCAAGTTATTTAGAGGTAGTTGGTTTAGACTTTTCAATTACACCTTGGGAATTACATGAAGTTTTTATGCTAGATGCTGCTACTTATCTGATAGCCTTTTTTCTTATACTTTCCATAAAGTACCAACCATCCTATTTAGATAAAGTAGTAATTGGAGAAACAATCTTTAAAAAATTAAAAGACGGATTACTGTTTTTAAAAACAAGACCTGCATTGTTACATTTTGGTTGGGCATCAACAAGTGTATTTGCAATTGTGCTAATCCAAGTACACCAATTATTACCTGTTTACGTTGACAATTTTTTAAAAGCTGATGCACATGTGGTTGCCTTATCAGAATCTTTTTATGCTTTTGGGGCTTTATTTGCAGGTTTTGGAATACGATGGCTATTCAAA
>CALALS010000149.1 GCA_937925525.1 uncultured Flavobacteriales bacterium
ACACCATACTGCCTTCACTGCAATTGGCGCATATATCTATCTGCTTTCTTGAGGTAAGAACAGCTTGTCTAAAATTGTTATAGGCTTCACTTTGCCAGATTTTTTTAAAGCTTTGGTTTTGTAAACTTCCTAAAGTGTGCGTAGCATCTTTATCAAAACAGCAAGGAACTATATTTCCGTCCCAGGTAATAACACAAGAGCTCCACATTTTCCAGCAATGATTTTCCAACGGATTTTTTATCACGTATTTTCCATTTGCTTGTTTCTTATATCGAGCAAATTTTTCATTGTCAGGAATTAACTCATTTCCATTTTCAAAGTTGTACACTTGAGCTGTTTTAAACCTTACCTCATTCACGCCCAACTCTTTTGCTAAACTTTTAACTTCTTCTATTTGATGCTCGTTAGGTTTTACCACCAAATACTGAAAAATAATATGTGGCGTTTTACTTTTTAATTCCCTTTTCCATTTAACTACATTTTTGGTTCCTTCCAAAACCTTATCCAGCTTTCCGTTTATTCTATATTGCTCATACACTTCTTGTGTAGTTCCGTCAATAGAAACAATCAATCTGCTTAAGCCACTTTCTACTGTCTTTTTGGCATTTTCATCATCCAAAAAATGTGCATTGGTAGAAGTTGCCGTATATATTTTTTGTTGTTCGGCATATTTTACCATTTCCAAAAACTGAGGGTTGATATATGGCTCACCCTGAAAATAAAGTGTTAGATAGCCTGCTTTATTTTTAACCTGATCGATAATCGTTTTGTAAAACTCCAAATTGGCATTACCGGTTTTTCTGGTAAATTGCTTTAATCCGCTGGGGCATTCAGGGCAACCCAAATTGCACGCTGTGGTAGGCTCAATAGCAATACTTAAAGGCATCCCGGCATGAAAATTCTTTTTGGTGAGTTTAGAAATAAAATAACTCCACACCACCACAAAACCGTTTAGTAATCTAAACAAGCTCAGTGATTTTAATAACTTTAGCCTATCGTAAACATATATTGCCACCTGTGCAAATTTAGCCATTTAGATTTTGTATTTTTTTAGCTTTGGAGAATAATGATGTCAAAAAAAATTATAGGGATATTATTGTTAGCACTTTTTGCTTATTCCGCAAACGCCCAATACGCTGTTTCAGGAACGGTTACGGATGAAAAAAATGGTGAGTTTATGCCATTTGTTACTGTAACCTACAACGGTCTTCAAAAAGGAACCAATACCGATATTGACGGGAAATTTACGCTCCTTTCCGATATTCCAATAACAAAAATTTCTTTCTCCTTTATTGGCTACAAACCAAAAGAAATTACATCTAGTGAAATAGATTTTTCAAAACCAATTGCTATCAAGTTATCCCCTGTCTCTTATTCTTTAGGTGAGTTTGTGGTAAAGCCCGGAGAAAACCCGGCACATCGAATAATTAAAAAAGCAGCTGAAAACAGAAAAATAAATAACCCTGAATCGATTTCCTTTAAATATGAAACCTACAACAAGTTTATTTTTACCGCTGCTATTGACAGCTTTCTGTTAAACAATCCGGACACTATTAACTCTTTGGATACCTCAGACCAAAAAACCATTGAATTTTTCAACAAGCAACATCTTTTTATGATGGAATCAGTAACAGAGCGTAAGTTTATTCCACCGGATAATACTTATGAAAAAGTCTTGGCTTCAAGAGTTTCTGGATTTAAAAACCCTTCATTTACGGCTTTAGCCACACAGTTTCAATCCTTTTCGTTTTATAATGACCCAATGGTTATTAATTACACCACTTATCTCAACCCAATTGGAAATGGAAGTACTGAAAAATATCTGTTTTTAATACAAGATACACTTTACCAAAATGAAACCGACAGTGTTTTTGTGATTTCTTTTCGCCCGTTAAAAGGCAAAAACTTTAAAGGGCTTCAGGGAATTTTATTCATCAACACAAACGGATATGCCATCCAAAATGTAATAGCAGAAGCCTACGAACAATCAGAGGTTTCTAACATAAAAATCACTCAAAAATATGAGCAAATAAATAATCAATGGTTTCCCACACAGCTCAATACATTACTTTCGTTTCCTAACACTATGGTTAATAACCACAGTTTAGTCGGAATTGGGCGCTCCTATATCAAAAACATTGAGATAAATCCTGAACTAAAAAAGCGAGAGTTTGGAAACATTGCGGTTGATTTAAACAAAGAAGCCTATAAAAAAGATGATTTGTTTTGGAACGAACATAGAATAGACAGTCTTTCCGAAAAAGAAAAAACTACTTACCAGGTAATTGATAGTATAAGTGAAGCCGAAAATTTAGAGTTTAAACTAAAGCTTTTTGAAGCAGCTACAAAAGGAAATATTCCTATTGGTCCGGTTAATTTAGACTTAAATAGATTGCTAGATGCTAACGCCTACGAAGGGTTCAGGCTCGGAATGGGGATTACTACTAATTTCAGAATATCTGAAAAATGGCGTCTTTCCGGTTATGGAGCCTATGGCTTTAAAGATAAGTCGATTAAATATGGTGGCGATTTTGAATGGAAAATAAATAAAAGAAAAGGTCTTGGGTTTAAAACATGGTATCAGGTTGATGTTAAGGAAACCGGAAGCATTACATTTTTTGAAAAGAAGCAATGGCTTTCAACAGAAACTACAAGAAACTTCCTAGTCAATCGTATGGACAGTGTTGAAGAAGTTGGAGCCTTATTTTACTTTAGAACATTAAAACACTTTTCCGTAAACATTTTTGGTTTACAAAGCACCTATAACGCCACTAACAATTATCAATTTGCAAAACGCTTGTCTCCGGAAATTACTTCCCTAAGAAATGATTTTACCTTTTTGGAGGGCGGCATACAAGTTAGGTTTGCTTTTAAAGAAAAATACTTGCTTACACAAGACGGCTCTGTTTCGTTAGGCACTAAATATCCTATCGTTTATTTCAAATACTCACAAAACATTCCTTATGGAATTGGTAATGATTTTGAGTTCCAAAAAATTGATTTAAGGCTTGACAAAACCTTTTATATCAAAAACCTTGGAAAAAGTAGTTTTAGACTAGCAGCCGGAAAAGTTATAGGAGACGTTCCTTTACAAAAGCTGGTCGCTCACCCTGCCGCTTTTCAAAATGGTTTTATCACTTCGCAATATTCATTTGAAACCATGCGGCTTCAAGAGTTTTATTCTGATGAATATCTCCATGGCTTTTTTAGACACAGCTTTGGGTCTTTACTATTAAAAACAAAAGGGTTTGAACCGGAGTTTGTAATGGTTTACTCAACTGCTTGGGGGAAAATGAAAGACATTCAAAATCATCGAAACTATTCATTCAATACATTAGAAAAAGGGTATCATGAAGCCGGGCTAGAAATTCATCACCTATTTACAATGGGCTTTAGTTCCTTCGGAATAGCTTCTTACTATCGATTTGGGCCGTATCAACTACCAAATTCAAAAGATAATTTTACATATAAGTTTTCATTTAGAATAAAATTTGAATAGTCGGCTATTTGTATAAGATGGTTAGACTTTAAATATTCACAAATACACATTATTGATTTTCAATTAATTAATTGGTATTTTTTAAAATTAGAAAACCAATTCTAAAATAAATTCACCTACTTTTCCACTCCATAAATTATTACTTTAGCTCACATCAAAATTTATATCATTAATTTATACTGATATTCAACTGATTAAACTAGGTTAAAATGAAAAAAAACTTACTCTTTTTATTTGCATTTGCACTATTTTTTTCTGTAAATGCACAACGACCAACCGTTCAAAATTCATCTTCCGACAATCTTCCTGAAGCACCTTCCGTGCGTAATTGTGGAACTGTTGAATATGAAAAAATGATGAAAGAAAAGTTTCCTCAAATGGAAACCGTAGAAGATTTTGAAAAATGGCTAGCTCCTAAAGTAAAAGAGTATGAACAAATGATGGCTAATAACAACGCCAAAAAAATAGTTTACACTATCCCTGTAATTGTTCATGTTATTCATAATTCGAATGAAAATGTAGGTACCGGAAGAAATATTTCTCAAGCACAAGTTTACTCTCAGTACGATGTATTAAATGAAGATTTTAGAAGAACAAATGCCGATGCTTCTCAAACTCCATCAGCATTTGTAAGTGTTGCGGCAGATTGTGAAATAAATTTTTGCAAAGCATTGAGAGACCCTAACGGAACACCCTTAACTGAACCAGGAATTCACAGGGTTTCTGCAACATCTATCTCAGGTTTAAGCAACACTACCTCAGGCTACTCTATGAATACAGTTAATAGTACTATCAAACCTGCTACCTCATGGGACCCGACAAAATACATGAACGTATGGGTATGCCAGCTTTCAGGCGGTTTATTAGGCTATGCGCAGTTTCCAAATAGCTCAGGGCTTAGTGGCATTAACAATAACAATGGCGCTGCAAATACTGACGGAGTTGTAATTGGATACAATTATTTCGGAAGAGTGGGTACTCTTTCCGCTCCTTTTAATAGAGGAAGAACTGCAACTCATGAGGTTGGACACTGGCTAGGCCTGCGCCATATTAACGGAGATGCTAGTTGCGGAACAGATTATTGTAACGACACGCCTACTCAGCAATATCTGTCAAGCGGATGCCCTACACACCCAAGAACAACGTGTAGTTCTGCCGACCAATTTATGAATTACATGGACTACACTAACGATGCGTGTATGAATATGTTTTCATTAAACCAAAAAGCGAGAATGGTAACCGTAATGCAAAACTCTCCAAGAAGAAGTACCTTAAATGCCTCTACCGTTTGTAATCCGGCTAACTTAGATGCAGAGTTTTCTGCCAACGTTACTACTATTAATGCCGGTCAAAGTGTAACTTTCACTGACCAATCTACAGGGCCAAACACTATTACAAGTTGGAGCTGGACATTTACCGGAGGAACTCCTTCAACAGCCAATACTCAAGGACCACACGTAATTACCTATAACACACCCGGTACTTATACGGTTTCATTAACCGTTGGTGACGGAACATCTACTAATACTGAAACAAAAACCTCTTATATTCTTGTAAATTCTGCCGGAACAGTAACCTGTGACTCTGTAGGAAACTGGCTTTTAAATCCTGACGGAGGAAATTCTCAAACAGGTGTTTATACCTGGGGGGCAGGAAATGGCTATGTAATGGGAAGAAACACTTACGGTGACAATGGTTGGGCAGATAAAGTAACCTTTTCACAACCCGGAAAAGAACTAAAAGAAGTTATTTACTTTTTTGGTGCGGCTAAAGGAACAGGAAATATAAGATTAAAAGTTTGGGGGCAAGCAACAGGTGGAGAGCCAAACAACTCAAATGTTATGGCAAGCTCAACTATAGGAATTTCTACCATAACTCCTGCACAAGGTAAAGTGTGGACTCTTTCTCCAAGACCGGCATTAAGTGGAAATTTCTTTGTAGGATTTGATCACCCTACTACAGGAGGAACAGGAGATACAGTAGCTCTTTTTTCAACGCCAAAAACTACTGCCACTATGTGGGCTTATGAATCTACACCCGCCTGGACGGCTTTATCTACTTATAATGTAAATCACTCTGCTGCCATTATTCCAATTGCTTGTAACATTGTAACAGGAGAAGAAGAAGCTTTGGTTGAAGTGCCGGAAATAAAAGTTTTCCCGAACCCAAGCAACGGAGAGGTAAAAGTGTTAATGCCTAAAAGCAATATGTCTGAGGTATATGTGCTGAACACATTAGGTGAAATTGTTTACAGCTATTCAGGTGTTCAGAAAAACTACCTCACTATTGATTTAAAAGATAACTCTAATGGTGTTTATTTTGTAAAAGTTAAAATTGGCGAACAAGTCTCAACTCAAAAAATAGTACTTACCAAATAAGTATTATTTTTTAATCATAATAGGTTTAAAGACGACTGGAAATGGTCGTCTTTTTTTATACCTTTGTTTCGTGAAAAAGAAACTACATACAATCGTTAGTGATAAAAAGCAAGAAATTGTTTTTGAAGAAAAGTCTTCCGGAAAAATAGAAGGAAAACCTTTTGATTTAGATATTAATAAAATTGATGAAGAACTGTTTCATGTTCTGTCAAATCACCAATCTTACAATGTAGAAATTATTGAGGCGGACTATGTTTCCAAAACTTTAACCGTTAAAGTAAATAGCAATAGATATACTGTTAAAGTGCAAGATGAATTAGATGAACTTCTTGCAACTATGGGAATTGATGCTATGGCAGATAATAAAATATCAGAAATTAAAGCCCCTATGCCTGGTTTGGTGTTGGAAGTTGTTGCCCATAAAGACGCTGAGGTAAAAAAAGGAGATTCTATTTTGATTTTAGAAGCCATGAAAATGGAAAATGTTTTAAAGTCTCCTATTGACGGAAAAATCAAAAACATTAAGGTAGAAAAAGGTCAAGCAGTTGAAAAAAATCAATTATTAATTGAATATCATTAACACCATTTGTGTTTTAAAATCTATAGAAAAATTATGAAAAATTTATTCCTTACAACAATTAGTATTTCATTTTTAACCATTATTACTTCTTGCGGAGGAGGAAACGAAACTGCCACTGAAAATGAAGTAAAAGACACCGTAATAGCAGAGCCTGCTTGTAAATATTCTTACAACCACTCTACAACCGGAGTTTACTGGACTGCCTTTAAGTTTACTGAAAAAACAGGCGTGAAAGGGCGGTTCGACTCTATTGAAGTTTCGGGATATAGTGATAATGTGGAAACAGTAACTGATTTAGTTCACAGCACTTCTTTTACTATTTATACTTCTTCCATAAACTCTGATAACCCGGAAAGAGACCAAAAAATTGTAGAGAGCTTCTTTGGAAAAATGATGAACACATCTACCATTACCGGAACTGTTATGGGAATAATGGATAACACCGCTACCATTAAGTTAAAATTAAATGATGTAGAAAAAGAAGTAACAGGAAATGTAAGCATGGAAGGTGAAGTCGTAAAAATTAATGTTGCATTAAACATGAACGACTTTAACGGACAAGATGCTATTACTTCTTTAAATAAAGTTTGTAATGATTTACACAAAGGAACTGACGGCAAAAGCGTTTTATGGCCGGATGTTGAGGTAATGATTGAAACTACACTTAACAAAACTTGCGAATAACAACGTTGAAATTAGTTAGCACATACAAAGCCATTCCATTTATTTTTGGAGTGGCTTTTTTAGTCCACTCTTGTAGCGAACCTAAAGAAGAAAAAGAAACTTCTGAAACTAATAGCATTAAAGCTACTGATACCACTTTCATTATTTCGGCAGACACACTAGTAGAGTCTGTGCAGAAATTAGATTTTGAAATTACGCCCGTTGAATTGCCTCCAAACATTAGGCTTGACATTATCTCTCCGTCAAATCCAAAAGGCGTTAACTTCCCCATTCAAAAATTTTCGTTTAAAAGAAGTTTAGGAAATCAAATTGTTGGGGCAATCAATAATAATGACAAACCCATATTTGCACAAGCAAACTACATTGATGTTTTTACCACCAAAACAGATAACATCATTGCTTTTTTTGATTGGACGGAAGGAAAAGGAAGCAACAGAAATACACATTTATTGATGCCCGTGAGCAAAGAGTGGACAAAAGGAACACCTTTACTCTATTACATTTCTCCTTTAGACACAGTAGCTAATAAAAACATTGTGTTAGATTTTTTCGCTTATGATGTTGATTTTTCTACCATGAAGATTAAAGCCACTATTGACGAAACACAAACTTTCTACATTACCGAAAACAAACCACATTATATTTCTGAATTACCAAAAGGGAAACATAGTTTAAGGCTGCAATTAGTTAACTCAAAAAACGAAACTGTTTTTTCTCCATTTAACGATACTGGCTACAGAGAGTTTTTAGTGCAATAATTTATTCTCATTAGTTGCTATTTCAAACTCTAAACATTTTTAACTTTGCCCTCCTATGGCAACAAATGAAGATTCATTAAAAAACATTATCAGTCATGCCAAAGAGTATGGCTTTGTTTTTCCAAGCAGTGATATTTACGATGGTTTAAGCGCAACTTACGACTACGGACAACTTGGCGCACAACTAAAAAACAACATCAAAGAATATTGGTGGAAGTCAATGGTACAAATGCATGAAAATATTGTAGGTATTGATGCCGCCATTTTTATGCATCCTACCGTATGGAAAGCTTCAGGCCATGTGGACGCTTTTAATGACCCTTTAATTGACAACAAAGACAGCAAAAAAAGATACCGTGCCGATGTTTTGGTGGAGGAGCATATTGCAAAATATGAAGCTAAAATTCAAAAAGAAGTGGAGAAAGGACAAAAGCGATTTGGTGATGCTTTTGATGCTGAGCAGTTTTTAAAAACCAATCCGAATGTATTGCGTAATCAAGAAAAAATTGATGAGATAAATACAAAATTAGAAGCCGCACTTAACGACAGCAGCTTAGATGCGTTACGCCAATTAATCATTGATTTAGAAATTGCTTGCCCAATTAGTGGCTCTAAAAACTGGACGGAAGTTCGGCAGTTTAACTTAATGTTTTCAACTGAGTTAGGCTCTGTTGCCGGAGATGCCGCTAAAATTTATTTACGTCCCGAAACAGCTCAAGGAATTTTCGTGAATTTTTTAAATGTGCAAAAAACAGGAAGAATGAAAATTCCGTTTGGAATTGCACAAATAGGAAAAGCATTTCGTAACGAAATTGTAGCTCGCCAGTTTATTTTTAGAATGCGTGAGTTTGAACAAATGGAAATGCAGTTTTTTGTAAAGCCCGGAGAAGAATTACAGTGGTATAAATATTGGCAAGAAGCCCGTTTAAAATGGCATAACGCACTTGGATTTGGCGAAAACAAATACAGGCTGCACGACCATTTAAAACTGGCACACTACGCCAATGCCGCCAGTGACATTGAGTTTGATTTTCCGATGGGCTTTAAAGAATTGGAAGGAATACACTCCCGAACAGATTTTGACCTTAAGCAACATGAAGAATTTTCAGGAAAAAAATTACGCTACTTTGACCCTGAAGCAAACGAAAATTATATTCCGTATGTGGTAGAAACTTCCATTGGTTTAGATAGAATGTTTTTGGCTACGCTTTGTGCTTCTTACCAAAATGAAGGCTTAGAAGATGGTTCTGAAAGAGTAGTATTAAAAATTCCAATGGCATTAGCTCCTGTAAAAGTGGCTATTCTTCCGTTAGTGAAAAAAGACGGCTTACCCGAAAAAGCCATGGAAATTTTTAACCAATTACGACCATTTGCACAAACCAATTACGATGAAAAAGACTCTATTGGTAAGCGATACAGAAGAAATGATGCTATTGGAACTCCTTTTGCCATTACCGTTGACCATCAAACTTTAGAAGATAATACGGTTACCTTACGCCACAGAGATAGCATGGAGCAAGAGCGTATCAGTATCAAAGAAGCCATTGAAAAAGTGATACAAAAAACCGATATTAGGAGTTTGTTATCATACACATGAGTTTAATTTATTCAAATGTTGAATAAACAATCTGTAAGCATAACTTTAAAAACTCCAAAATTTGGATGGCTTCCTGTAGAAATTATAACAAGTGATTTTAATTTGTCCTTTGAAGCTTCTGATCTTGGTTTGAATGTTATAGACCAGTTAACGGATATGGTAATAAGTATCTCTAACAACCAAGCTTCGAAGTGTTATTTTTATTTAGAGCCTAGTGCTTATTTGATAAGTCTCAGCTCTTTCCCTGATAAAGCTATTTTACAGATATCTTTTTTAGAAGATTTTGATGATAATGAAAATCATATTTCTGAAAAAGTATATGAATGCGAAATAAATCCGAGCGAATTTAGGGCGTCAATTATTACTGCATTACAGGACTTTCTGTCCTTTGACTACAGTATAGATGACTGGCCTGAGCCAGAAAAAAAAGAACTTCTAAATAATCTAACTATCTCATAAACTCAAAGATGGATTACCTGCCTCAAATCATCCAACTAAAATTTTATCTTTAAACCAACAACTTATAACTTTACAAACTTTCAACT
>CALALS010000150.1 GCA_937925525.1 uncultured Flavobacteriales bacterium
ACCAAGACATAAATGGTAATAGAATAAAAGTAGATTGCTCTTTTAAGTTAAATAGCAACAATGAAGTTTCATTTGAACTTGGAAAATACGATAAAAACTACACCTTAGTAATAGACCCTTCCCTGATTTTTTCAACTTATTCAGGCTCTACTTCTGATAATTTTGGATATACTGCCTGCTTTGACCAATTTGGTTTTCTTTATTCCGGAAGCACCGTTTTTGGTGCTATAGGAGCATATCCAACAACAGTTGGTGCTTACCAAACTTCATTTGCCGGAGGAACAGGAAATGGTAATGCCGGAACAGACATAGCCATTTCAAAATATGATACTACAGGTGGTTTTATGGTTTATTCCACATTATTAGGTGGGAATAGTGATGAATTACCGCATAGTATAATCACCAATAGCAATGATGAAATATTTATTTTAGGAACAACGGGCTCTGCAAACTTTCCCATGACTAGCAATGCTTATGACACTACATTTGCCGGAGGAAGTAACCTTGCACCTGCCGGACTGGGAATAAGATTTCCAAACGGCTCTGATATTTTTGTTGCCAGACTTTCAGCAAATGGACAAAACCTTATGGCCTCAACGTTTGTAGGGGGTTCAGCTAATGATGGTTTAAATATAGGTGCCGCCACTAAATTTAATTATGCAGACGAAGTAAGAGGAGAAATAATGGTGGACGATAATAATAATTGTTTTATTGTTAGCTCCACTCTATCAAATGACTTTCCAACAACCACCAATGCTTTTCAAAAAACTATAGGAGGTGCATTAGATGCAGTAGTTTTTAAAATGGATAACAACTTAACTACGCTTGTATGGAGTACTTATTTAGGAGGAACTTTAAATGATGCCGGATATGCCATGGAATTGGATAAAAAAGGAGATATTTATATTACAGGCGGAACCGCTTCTACTGACTTCGATACTACGGCAGGCACTTTACAAACTACTTTTCAAGGTGGCCAGGCTGATGGATTTATTTCACACTTGAGTGCAAATGGAAGTAACTTATTACACTCCACTTATTGGGGAACTACATCTTATGACCAAAGTTATTTTGTTGAACTAGATAGAAGCAATAATGTTCATGTATTTGGGCAAACACAGCATAATGGAAGCTTTTTCATTAATAATGCTTTCAAGGGCTGCTTTCTCCTGTTCATCAGCACCTTCACCGCCCGTGCTGTCTGCCTGACTTACCCATATACCTGCTTTGTAAGGAACAGAGATAAGAATTTCTTTCTCTTCTTCAGAGAACGTCTCCAGAAAAGCCATGATTTATCCTTCTACACTCGCGTTAATTTTTTTCTCAGACTTACGCTTATCAATAGCAGAGACTTCGTTTTTTTCAGGCTCGGTTGTGTCTTTACCATCCAGAGTAACCTTTA
>CALALS010000151.1 GCA_937925525.1 uncultured Flavobacteriales bacterium
AGTGTTTGTATAGTTCTTCCTTTGGGTTTATTAGCTCAAACTTCCATTGACAGCATATATTCCGGTGGATATTGGAGAAACTATATTTTACATTTGCCCGCAGGCTACAGCCCTTCCAACAAGTATCCCTTGGTGATTAATATGCATGGTTATGGATCAAATGCAAATAGCCAAATGCTTTATTCTGAGTTTAATAATGTGGCAGACACCTCAAGCTTTATAACCGTTCATCCCAATGGATTGTTTAATGCTTGGAACGCAGGTTTTTTAAACCCATATCATAGCGGCCCTGATGATGTTGGGTTTATTTCTGAATTGATCGATACTTTGGACAAAAAATATAGTGTTAATACAAGTAGAGTTTATGCAACAGGAATGTCTAACGGTGGGTTTATGAGTTACCGATTAGCATGTGAGTTAAAAGACAAAATTGCCGCAATTGCACCCGTAACAGGGTTGATGCATGACAGCACAAAATATTACTGCCAAAGTCATTGTGAAGTTCCGGTTTTACATATTCATGGAACTAATGATGCCACAGTAAATTATAACGGGCAAAACGGTATATATGGTGGTGCTGATTCTACTGCAAAATACTGGGCATTGAGAAATGGGTGTAATTCAACGCCAATCTTGACGAATTTGCCTAATACGGTTACTACAGATAATTCAACGGTAACAAAAATTGAATATCAAAATTGTACGGATTCGGCTCAGGTAATTTTATACAGAGTAAATGGTGGTGGACATACTTGGCCCGGAGCAATTGATGTTCCATCACTTGGAGTTACAAATAAAGATATAAAAGCTACTCATCATATATGGAGGTTTTTTGAACAACATTGGCTTAGATGTATATCTACCGGTTTAGTTAATTCAGATTTTACTCGTACGGACGTTTCTATATTTCCAAACCCAGCAAAAAATAACCTATCGATAAAAGGAATTGAAGCATCTGAGATATCTTCAGTAAAAATCTCAGGAATAGACGGGAAGCTTATAAAGGAATACCACCATACCTTAGAAGTAGATTTACAAAACATTAAAAGTGGTATTTACATTTTAACTATTCATCATGATAGCCAAATTTCCGGTTTTAAATTTATTAAAGAATGAGAATCCTTTTTATTGTTTTATTTTTCTGTAGCTTAAATATATTTTCACAAGAAGAAAAAAGAGAGTTTGAAATGAAGGAAGGTGACACCACTTACATAATGAAAAAATACTTTTTGTGTCTTTATTTAAAAGGTGACCAAACCACAGAATATAGCAAAGAAGAGTTAGCAGAAATTCAAAAAGGGCATTTAGCAAACATTAATAAATATGCTGCTCTGGGTAAGATTAATATTGCCGGACCATTTGGTGACGACACCGAAAAAAGAGGTATTTTAATTTTTGATGTTGAAAGTATAGAAGAAGCTAAAAAAATTCTTGAAGAAGACCCTGCTGTAAAAGCAGGAAGATTAAAGTACGAGCTCCACCCTTGGTGGGGAGCAAAAGGAAGTGCCTTAAAATAAGAAATCCCGTCTTGCGACAGGATTCCCTACGATTAAAAACCTAACCATTTTGCTATGAAAAACTACTTACTAAAAGAACGTTATTTTAATCTTATTTGGCAACTTCCCATGTAGGTATTACCGTTAAGAATTTCTATTTTATAAACCCCAGGTTTTAATTTTGATTCAGGGTTATAAGTCATTTCAATACGTTTGCTCACCTCCATTTCACCTCTAAAATCGTCTAAGCTAACTAACAACTCTTCGTCTTCATCAGGATAAACATAGCTTATTCCATCTTCTTTCTTTTCTACTTTTTCTCCATTTGGCAGCACAACTTTAAAGTTTACGTTAGAAGTTGCGTCTGAAGGCAATATGAAGCTAGCAATTAATTTATCGGCTTTTTTAGCAGCTACGGTTAACTTAGCTTTTTTACCTTTTACGCCTTCCACTCTGAAATCGTCAGCGGCAATTCCTTGAAGAATTTTAATATTCTCCGCCATCTGTTCGTTTTCACTTCTTAAAGCTGCCAAGGTTTTATTTAACTCATCATTTTCTTTTCTGAGTTTGTTCATGGCTAAATTCAAATCATCCATTTGCTTTTCAAGATTTGTCTTGATTTGCTTCATCTCAGCTAATTGCTTTTTTAAACTTTTAACTGTACCGTTTTCAGCAATAAGTGATTTTACCTGCTTTTCTTTTTGGTCTAAGTCAGATTTTGTTTTACTTAGCAAGGCATCCAAATCTTTGTTTTTACCTGTAAGTTTATCTATTTGAGACCTAAAGTCAACTATATCTTTTTGCAGTTGAAGTTTTTCAGAAAGTAATGATTCTGCTTTTAACTTTTCCTGCGCCAAGCAATTAATTGCTTCAATTTTAGATTGATATTGGTAATACATACCACTTATCAAACTTAAGAACAAGATAGCGGTAATTGTACCTGCTATTACTTGTGTTTTTTTAACTTTTGTTTCCATAATTTTAATATTTAATTGTTTTATATTTTTTTAAATTTCAACTTTAACTATACTTGAAGTTGGCACCACAACTCCGCCTTTTAACACAACATGTTTGTCGCTTTCAAACCATATAGTTGTGTTTACCATTTTTAAACCTTCATTGGTTTCAAAAAAGAGCTTTACTTTTTGTTTAATGGTATTTCCTAAAAAAACAGCCCTTTTAAGGTTTGAATAAACTTCGTTATTCACCTCTGAAGAAGATTGAGCATGGCTTTTAAAAACCACCTCACTTATTTTCTCCTTATTTATTTCTTTAACTTGCATAAGCCCTGTTTTTATTGGTTTACAGGACAAAGTAACAGGAAGGGTATTAGGAAACGTTAAAAAAGAGATTAAAAAGCAATTAAAAGAATTTTATTTAGGGAATTGTACTGTAAAAGTGCTGCCAACATTCATTTCTGACTGAAAAGAAATGCTTCCCTGATGAATTTTTACTATCCTATCAACCAGTGACAAACCTAAACCATGACCTTTATAGGTAATTGCATTTTTAGCCCTATGGAATGGTTGAAATATATTCTGAAACTCCTCTTTAGGTATGCCAATACCGCTATCTTTAAACAAAACTTTAATATGGTGCTTTGAAGCAGTAAAGTACACATTCACGCTTTTATCTTTTGAATACTTGCATCCATTTTCTGCTAAATTGAGGAATACTGTTTTAATTAATTGCTCATTTCCCAAAACAGTTAAATTTTCTTCATCAAAACATTTCTCATCAAACTCCACATTTATTTTATAATCAGTAAATCGTTTTTGTAGTTCCTTTTTCACACTCCATATCACTTCATCAACTCGAACTTTATCTACTAATACATTGTTATTCTCTGAATTGGTTTGTGCCAACAACAACAATCTATTAGAAGTAAGGTTGAGATTTTTCATATCTTCTAATACTGAAGCTAAGACTTGCTTATACTCTTCCTTTTCTCTTTCTTTAAGTAACATCACTTCTAATTGCGCAGTTATGGCAGTTAGAGGTGTTCTAAGTTCATGGGAAGCATTTGCAATAAAGTTTTTTTGATGTTTAAAAGCTGTTTCAAGCCTGTCAAGCATTCTATTGAATGTCTTAGCAAGGTGAGCTATTTCGTCTTTTTCATTTCCTTCGTCAACTCTTTGATTCAAATTATGCACCCCTATTTCATTTACCTGGTCAACAACAAGCTTAATTGGTCGCAAAAACTGTAAAGTAAATAGCCAACCAAAAATGAATGTAATAAAAAAACTAACCAAGAAAACTATTAATAAAATCAAACGAAGGTTTTCTAACTTTTTTTTCCCGAAAATATCTACAGCCCCTGTTATTACAACAAATCTATCATAAGTATCTGCAAACAAAAAGCCCACCACTTCATGTTTATCTACTGTCCACCTAACTTCTCTTTCAAGTCTTATTCTGTTGAATAAATTAGTATCTATTTTAATATACTCTTCATCATCTGTAGAAAAAAGCAATTCATTTTTATAATTGTAAATTGAGATTTTTTCGTTAGGCAGGCTTACCGGATTGTCCTTTTCAATTTTTCGTAATAATACTGCATCAACTCCATCTACTTCTATTAAAAGCTTAGCTGTATTTTTTCCTTTGTTTAATAATCTATTATAGAAATCATCCTCTCGGTAATCAGAAGAGAAAAGATAAATAGCAATAGAAGATATAATTAGAATAAAAGAAACAATAAGTAAAAACCAAAGCGTAAGTTTCTTTCGAATATCCATTACTCAGCAAAAATATAGCCCATTCCAACTTTCGTCTGGATTAGCTTTTTATCAAAATCTTTATCGATTTTTTTTCGAAGAATATTCACGTAAACATCAATTACATTTGTTCCGGTGTCAAAGTCTAATTCCCAAACCTTTTCATTAATTTGGCTTCTGCTTAATACCCTTCCTTTATTTCTCATAAAGTACTCCAATAAATTAAATTCTTTAGAGGTAAGTTCAATAATTTTTCCCCCTCTTTCAGCAACCTTTTTATTCAAATCAAGTTCTAAGTCAGCTATTTTAAGCTTATTAGAAGTTTCTATAGTATTTGTATTTCTTTTTACCAAAGCCTTTATTCTGGCAAGTAATTCAACAAATTCAAATGGTTTTAGTAAATAATCATCCGCACCTGCATCAAAACCGGTTATTTTATCTTCAGTAGTTCCTAAAGCAGTTAACATTAAAATAGGCACATTAGGCTTCTCCTCACGAATTTGTTTGCATAACTCTATTCCATTTATCATGGGAACAATCACATCTAAAATAATGGCATCATAAGTATTTCTGAGAGCATATTTCTTACCCATTTCTCCATCATAAACTAGGTCGGTTTCATAGCCGGATTCCTGTAATCCCTTTTGAAGAAACTGACCTACTTTAGGCTCATCTTCTACTATTAGAAGTTTCATTAATAGAATTTAAAGTATTAAAACTCTGCGAATTTACCATATTACATGAACAGTACCATTAAAAACCTATTAAAATTGAACAAATTACACTATCTTAGGTGCCCTAAAAATTTAGAAAAACATACAGATGAAACTACAGAATTACGCACTAGGAAAATGGATTGAAGGAAATGATGAAGGTAAAAAATTGTATAATGCTATAAATGGAGAAGAAATAGCTACCGCAAGTTCAAGCGGATTAGACTTTTCTGCCATGATGGATTATGC
>CALALS010000152.1 GCA_937925525.1 uncultured Flavobacteriales bacterium
AAGTATTTGGGTAAAAGCAAAACCGGGTGTAAAAAATGAAGATTTAATGTATGAGCTTAGAGGCATTATGAGGTCTATTAGAAAAATTAAACCTCTAGCTGACGACAATTTTGCGTTAAATGAAACCAGTATGTTAACTACCGGCTTTTCTGATATGTTTGCTATGATAACCATTATTGGCGCCATAATAGGTGGTTTTTCTATTTTAGTAGGAGGGTTTAGCGTTGCTAACATTATGTATGTTTCTGTAAAAGAAAGAACTTCAGTTATTGGCATTCAAAAAGCATTGGGAGCCAAAAACTATTTCATTTTACTTCAGTTTTTATTTGAAGCTATTTTTCTTTCAATGATTGGTGGTTTGATGGGGTTACTGCTTGTTTGGTTAGTTACAAAAGCTGCTTCTGCCGTTATAGATATGGAAGTAATTTTGAGCTGGACAAATATTGTTACTGGCCTAACTATTTCTTTTATTATTGGGATAATTTCCGGTGTATTTCCTTCGAGAATGGCAGCAAAAATGAATCCGGTAGTTGCAATAAGGAGTAATGGCTAATTCTTTATAATTTTTTGGTGTATTTTTTCTCCTAAAATATCTACTTCCATAAAATAAACTCCTACTCCTAATGCGCTAACATCAAGCTCATAGCTTTTAGTGTTTTGCAATAACACTTCCTGTATTAACTGCCCATTCATATTGTATAGTTTAATATGATCAATAGGTAAATTAGACATTATAGAAAGATTTGTTTTAGTCGGATTGGGATAAAATGAAAATTCAATTTCTTCTCTGCTTTCTGTTACAAAAGTTCCTCTTTTGTCTTTAATAATTACTGTATCTCGGATGATACAACCACTACTATCTGTTACTCTTAAAGTATATATTCCGGGATTAGAAGTTTTGAGTGTTTGATTTGTGCTTCCGGTATTCCAATAATAAGAAGCATAACCATCCGGACCTGTTAAACTAACAGTGTCTCCTTCAAAATAAATAGCAGAATCGGTTGAAAAAACTAACTTTTCCTGAGGGTTATCTGAAATAATGGTTGAAAGTTGAATAGTATCATTAACATTTTTTCCTAACACCTCCTGAGTTAAATCAGGATGACCTTTTCTTGTAAACATAATGTAAGGAATAGAATCTGTGGCTTTTGCTATCTCTGTGGCTCCTATTGCACTCATTGCAATTGGAATTAATGGGTTAGCCCCATACCATTTTGAAAAATTTCCATAGCGCCATGTGTAAGCCAAAATAAAAGAGCCATTAGGAACACTATCTACCAAAGCTTGAACCATTGCGTTCATTTGTGAGGTATTATTTGTGTTGTAAACAAACACGTAGTCAAACGAAGGGTTTGAGCCAAAGTTTAATTGTCCAAGGTTTTTTATTGATGAATTCCATGGCTGGAGTGTTACTGAGTCAATAATTGCCACAACTACGCAAGATGTCCAAATTGGATTACTTTCCACCAGTTTAGCACAATTGATATAATAGTTAGTCATGTTTGCCTGAGAAACAGTAGGATTTCCTTTTACATTACACTCCAATAATTTTGCATTGTGAACAAACACAGAATAAATTGAAAAATAAATTCCTACTAAAAAAATAGCAGTATAAAGTTTAATTTTTGTCATTTTAGGACCTAAAGTCCTAAACTGTACGAAAAAAAAATGTTAAAGTTCTGGTAATTAGACGAAAAGGCAATTTTAATAGACGAATAATAGGTTTTTTCACCTAACAACTAAGTTTTAAAACTTAATCTCTTCGTCATTTTCGTTTAAAAATCGGTATTCTAAGTACTGATAAAAAATTAAAGGAAGAATTTTTCTCCACTTTTTATAC
>CALALS010000153.1 GCA_937925525.1 uncultured Flavobacteriales bacterium
TATAAATAGCTTCATTTGGAACTTGAGTAGCTATATAACCAGGAGCTTGCATTGCTGTAATTGCAATAGTAAGGTATCTGGTAATTTGATTGATTTTTCTTCTACCGCTTTCGCCTTCTTTTTGTAATTTTTGGAAGTAAGGAATAGCCATTCCTAACAACTGAATTACAATGGATGCAGAGATATAAGGCATAATTCCTAATGCAAAAATTGATGCTCTAGAAAAAGCACCACCCGCAAATAGGTTGATTAGGTCTGTAATTCCTCCACCGCTTCCGGCATTAGCTGCAGCAAGAGCATCAGAGTCAACGCCAGGTAAAACTACATACGAACCAACTCTGTAAATAAGAATAAGTCCTAGGGTAGTTAAAATCCTGCTACGAAGATCTTCAATACTCCAAATGTTTTTTATGGTCTGTAAAAATCTTTTCATTTTTATTTTATGATAACGGCTTTTCCGCCATTAGCTTCAATAGCTTTAGATGCAGAAGCAGAAAAAGCATGTGCTTCAACTTCTACTTTTGCTTTTAATTCACCTCTACCTAAAATTTTAACTAAGTCTTTCTTTTTAGCTAATCCGTTTTCTACTAAAAAGGCAAAGTCAATTTTTTCTGCTTTGGTTTTATCCACTATTTCTTGAATTATATCAAGATTAAGTGGTCTGTACTCAACTCTATTAATGTTGTTGAAACCAAATTTAGGTACTCTTCTTTGAAGCGGCATTTGCCCTCCTTCAAAAGCTCTTTTAGATTTATATCCTGATCTGGATTTAGCTCCTTTGTGACCTTTTGTAGAAGTACCACCTTTACCGGAACCTTGTCCTCTTCCTAATCTTTTCTTTCCGTTTTTGGTAGAACCAGCTGCCGGTTTTAAACTATGTAAGTTCATCTCTTAATATTATTTTACTATTTCTACTAAGTGTTTTACCTTGTTAACCATCCCCAATATTTGTGGAGTGTCTTCATGTTCAACAACATGGTTAATTTTTCTAAGACCTAAAGCTTGCATAGTAAGCTTTTGTGTTTTAGGTCTTTTAATAATGCTTCGTACTTGTTTTATTTTAATTTTAGCCATTGCCGAGTAAATTAACCGTTAAATACTTTTTCTAATTCTACGCCTCTGTGTTTTGCTACGGTAGAAGCATCTCTAACATTCATTAGTGCTAATAAAGTAGCTTTAACCACATTGTGAGGGTTAGAAGAACCTTTAGATTTAGCTAGTACGTCAGTAACTCCAACGCTTTCAAGCACAGCACGCATTGCACCACCAGCAATAACTCCAGTACCATGTGCAGCAGGCTTAATGAAAACTTGAGCTCCACTAAACTTAGCTTCAACTTCATGAGGGATAGTTCCTTTAAGAATTGAAACCTTAATTAAGTTTTTCTTAGCATCGTCAATTGCTTTAGAAATTGCGTCAGTAACTTCATTTGCTTTTCCAAGCCCTTGCCCTACAATACCTCTTTCGTTACCTACAACAACTATTGCAGAAAAACTAAAGTGACGTCCACCTTTAGTAACTTTCGTTACACGGTTTATCGCTACAAGTTTGTCTTTAAGTTCTATTTCGCTTGACTTTACTCTTTGTACGTTTGCGCTAGCCATTCTATTATAATATTATTATTTATTAAAATTTTAATCCACCCTCTCTAGCAGCATCTGCAAGAGATTTAATTCTACCATGATATAAGTATCCGTTTCTATCAAAAGCAACTGTGCTTACGCCAGCTTTGATAGCTTTTTCAGCAACATCTTTTCCTACCATTGCAGCTATTTCAGATTTAGTTCCTTTTTTAGAAGCTATATCTTTTTGTCTTGAAGATGAAGAAACAATAACTTTAGAATCATCATCATTAATTAGTTGCACATAAATTTCTTTATTGCTTCTAAAAACAGACATTCTTGGCGAGTCAGCAGTCCCGTAGACTTTCTTTCTAACACGCATTTTAATTCTTAATCTTCTTTCTCTAGTTGTAAGTGCCATAGCCCTTCAATTTATTATTATTTAGCAGATGCTGATTTACCAGCTTTTCTTCTAATGTGTTCTCCTTTAAATTTGATACCTTTTCCTTTGTAAGGTTCAGGTTTTCTAAATGACCTGATTTTAGCAGCAACGTGACCTACTAATTGTTTGTCAATAGACTCAAGAGTAATAATAGGTGGTTGACCTTTTTCTTGAACCGCAGTAACTGAAACTTCTTTTGGTAATCCTAACACAATGTTGTGAGAATAACCTAAAGCTAATTCCAATAATTGTCCTTTAACAGTTGCTCTGTAACCAACACCCACTAATTCAAGTTCTAATTTGTAACCATTAGAAACTCCTTCTATCATGTTACTGATAAGTGAGCGGTATAAACCATGCTTAGCTTTATGGTCTTTTTCTTCAGTAGATCTTGAAACAACTACTTCATCGTTTTCCACTTTAATGCCAATAGCATTGTCTATTTTTTGCTTTAATTCGCCTTTCGGACCTTTAACAACTACTTCACCGTTGTTCACTGAAACTTGAACACCTTGTGGAATTGCTATCGGTAAATTTCCTATTCGTGACATATCTTATAAATTAATAAACGTAACACATTACTTCACCACCAATGCCTTCTCTTCTTGCTTGCTTATCCGTCATTAAGCCTTTTGATGTTGAAACAATTGCAATACCTAATCCATTAATAACTCTTGGTAATTCATCTACACTTTTGTATATTCTTAAACCAGGAGAGCTAATTCTTTCTAAGTTTTTGATGGCAGGAACTTTAGTTACCGGATCATATTTTAAGGCAATTTTAATGTTTCCTTGAGGTCCTTTATCGTCTTCTACTTTATAGTTTAAGATAAAACCTTGTTGCATCAATATCTTAGTTAATTCTTTCTTTAAATTAGAGCCAGGTATATCCACCACTCTGTGCTTGGCATATACTGCATTTCTAATTCTAGTTAAATAATCTGCTACTACGTCAGTCATAATTGTAATAATATATTTTTTACCAACTTGCTTTTTTTACTCCAGGTATTAAACCTTTTGAAGCCATTTCTCTAAATGTATTTCTTGAAAGGCCAAACTGTCTGATATAACCTTTTGGTCTTCCTGTAAGTTGACACCTGTTGTGCAATCTTACTTTAGAAGAATTTTTTGGAAGTTTTTGTAAAGCCTCCCAATCTTCTGCTTCTTTAAGTGCAGCTCTTTTTGCTGCGTATTTTGCAACTAACGCTTGTCTTTTTCTTTCTCTAGCTTTCATTGATTCTTTAGCCATACTTTCCTCCTTAGTTTTTCTTAAATGGTAAACCGAATTCAGTCAATAAGGCTTTTGCTTCTTCGTCAGAGTTAGCTGAAGTAACAAAAGTAATATCAACTCCATTCATGTATTTAACTTGGTCTATATTGATTTCCGGAAAGATAATTTGCTCTTTTACACCAAGTGTGTAGTTACCTCTTCCGTCAAATCCTTTAGGGCTAATTCCTCTAAAGTCTCTGGTTCTTGGTAAAGAAACAGCAATTAATCTGTCTAAAAATTCATACATTTTTTCTCCTCTAAGTGTAACTCTAACTCCAACGTTAACTCCTTTTCTTAACTTGAAGTTTGAGATATCTTTCTTAGATTTTGTAGGAACAGCTTTTTGTCCGGCTATAGTAGTCATTTCTTCTAGAGCAGTTTCTACAATTTTTTTGTCAATTACAGCTTTTCCAACTCCTTGGTTGATGCATATTTTTTGCAACTTAGGAACTTGCATTACTGTAGAGTAACTAAACTTTTTAGTTAGATTAGAAACGATTTCGTTTCTATACTTATCTTTTAATCTAGGTGAGTAAGCCATTATTTATTTCCTCCTTCAGATTTTTTTTCTTTAAAATACCTTTCTAGTTTACCTTTTTCATTTCTTTTTTTGGCAACCTTAGCAGGTTTTCCTGTGGTAGGGTTAATTACCATTAAATTAGAAATGTGGATAGAAGGACTAGTTTCTACAATTCCTCCTTCCGGATAAGCAGCAGAAGGTCTTGTATGTTTTTTAACCTTTCTAATGTCATCGCCTTCAACAATTGCACGACCTTTTTTAGTCAATACTTTTTGTATTGTACCTTCTTTGCCTTTGTTGTTTCCAGCAATTACTACTACTTTATCTCCTGACTTAACATGAAATTTCATGACTCAATTATATTAAAGCACCTCCGGTGCTAATGAAACAATTTTCATATACTGTTTTTCTCTAAGCTCTCTGGCTACTGGTCCAAAAATCCTTGTACCTCTCATCTCGCCTTGAGTGTTTAAAAGAACAACAGCGTTATCATCAAAACGGATGTAAGAACCATCATTTCTTCTGATTTCTTTTTTTGTTCTTACGACAACCGCTTTAGATACAGCTCCCTTCTTAACATTTCCTGAAGGTAAAGCTGATTTCACACTTACTACAATGGTATCACCAATGGAAGCGTATCTTCTTTTAGTACCGCCTAATACACGGATGCAAAGCACTTCTTTTGCTCCGCTATTATCTGCTACTAATAATCTACTTTCTTGTTGTATCATGGTTACTTAGCTCTTTCAATTATGTTTACTAATCTCCAACATTTGCTTTTACTTAATGGTCTTGTTTCCATTATCATCACAGTGTCTCCAATGTTGCACTCGTTTTTTTCATCGTGTGCCATGAACTTAGATGTTTTCTTAACAAACTTTCCGTACATCGGATGTTTCTCTTTTCTCTCTACAGAAACAACAATGGATTTATCCATTTTGTTGCTAACCACAACACCTGTTCTTTCTTTTCTAAGTGATCTTGTTGCGCTCATACTTATTTAGTATTTTTAAGTTGTTCGAGCTCTCTTTTTTTAAGCTCAGTTAATATTCTAGCAACTGTTTTTTTCGCAAGTTTAATTTGCGCAGGGTTTTCAAGTGGAGATATAGCATGGCTACGTCTTAGCTTGGCTACACTGTCTCTCGACTCTAACAACTTCTCTTGTAAGTCGTCATTTGAAAGTCCTTTTATATCTGCCTGTTTCATTGTTTTACTATTTCTTTAAATTATGCAGAGTAATCTCTTCTAACAATAAATTTAGTTCTTACCGGAAGCTTACTTGCTGCTAGTCTCATTGCTTCTTTAGCAACTTCTAAAGGCACTCCGTCTGCTTCAAATAAAATTCTTCCAGGTAAAACTGTAGCTACCCACAATTCCGGATTACCTTTTCCTTTACCCATCCTTACTTCTGCCGGTTTCTTTGTCAACGGTTTATCAGGAAATATTCTAATCCAGATTTGCCCGTCTCTTTTCATATATCTTGTAACAGCAATCCTTGCAGCTTCAATTTGACGTGCAGTTACCCATGCTGTATCTAAAGACTTAATTGCAAATGAACCAAAAGCTATAGATGCTCCTTTTTTAGTAACACCTCTTTTAACGGCTCCTTTGTTTTTGTGTGTCTTTCTGTATTTTGTACGTTTTGGTTGTAACATCTTATCTACCTTTTAATCGTATTATTTTTTTCTTCTCGGTGCTCTTTGTTGGTTATTACCTCCACCTTTTCCGCCTTTAGTTGCGCCAATATTTGGAGATAAATCTCTTTTACCATAAACTTCACCTTTACAAATCCAAACTTTGATACCTATTTTACCATAAGTAGTTTGTGCTTCGGATAAAGCGTAATCAATATCAGCTCTAAAAGTATGTAATGGAGTTCTTCCATCTTTATAGTGCTCGCTTCTTGCCATCTCTGCACCACCTAATCTACCTGACACCATAATTTTAATTCCTTCAGCTCCCATTCTCATTGCAGAAGCTATTGCCATTTTTGCAGCTCTTCTGAATGAAATTCTTCCTTCAATTTGTTTTGCTACTGAATCAGCAACAATTTGTGCATCCAATTCAGGTCTTTTGATTTCAAATATGTTGATTTGAATATCTTTTCCTGTAATTTTTTTAAGCTCTTCTCTTAATTTATCTACTTCTTTTCCGCCTTTTCCGATAATAATTCCCGGACGTGATGTATTGATAGTAACAGTGATAACTTTAAGTGTTCTTTCAATGATGATTTTAGAGATGCTTGCTTTTTCTAAACGAGCATACAAATACTTTCTAATTTTATCGTCTTCAACGATTTTAGCAGTATAATCTCTACCGCCATACCAATTAGAATCCCATCCTCTGATGAAGCCTAAACGAAGTAATATTGGATTAATCTTTTGTCCCATTCGGTTTCTTATTTTTTGCTGTCTAATATTATAGTGACATGGTTTGATCTTTTTCTAATTCTAAAGGCTCTACCTTTTGGTGCGGGTTGAATTCTCTTTAGCATTGTACCTTCATCAACAGTAATTGTTTTGATGAAAAGGTCTTTATCTTCAGGTCTATCACCTTCATTTTTTGCCTCCCAATTTGCAATTGCAGAACGTAATAGTTTTTCTAATCTGCGAGCTGCATCTTTTTGAGTGTACTGAAGAATTGCTAAAGATTCGAATACATCTTTACCTCTGATGATATCGGCAACCAATCTCATTTTTCTAGGAGATGTAGGGCAATCGTTAAGTTTAGCGATTGCAGTTACCTTTTTCTCTTCTTTTAATTTTTCAGCTCTAAGTCTTTTACGAGATCCCATATCTAGTTTTTGTCTCTAATTGTTAAGCTATAATTTATTTCTTTTTGTTTCCTGCGTGTCCTCTGAACTGTCGAGTTGGAGCAAATTCTCCTAACTTGTGACCTACCATATTTTCAGTAACATAAACAGGTATAAATTTATTTCCGTTGTGAACAGCAAAAGTAAGTCCTACAAATTCCGGAGTAATCATTGATGCTCTTGACCAAGTCTTAATTACAGACTTTTTTCCGGTTTCTTGAGCGTCAGTTACTCTTTGTTGTAACTTATAGTGTACGAACGGTGGTTTTTTTAATGATCTAGCCATATCTTAAATTACTTTTTCCTTCTTTCTATAATATACTTACTTGAAGCCTTTTTAGGTTTTCTTGTTTTGTATCCTTTAGCAGGTAAACCTTTTCTTGATCTAGGGTGACCACCACTTGATCTACCTTCTCCACCACCCATTGGGTGATCTACCGGATTCATTACAACACCTCTTACTCTTGGTCTTCTTCCTAACCATCTTGATCTACCGGCTTTACCAGAACGAACAAGTGAATGTTCGGCATTTGATAATGTTCCGATAGTAGCTTTACAGGTAACTAAAATCATTCTAGTTTCACCTGAAGGTAATTTTATTACCGCATATTTTCCATCTCTTGCCGCAAGTTGAGCATAAGCTCCTGCACTTCTCACAATTTTACCTCCTTGACCAGGTCTTAATTCAATGTTATGAATAAATGTACCCAGAGGAATATCGCTTAAAAATAATGCATTACCTACTTCCGGCTCTGCACCTTTTCCTGATTTAATTTGTTGACCTACTTGAATTTTAGCAGGTGCAAGTATATATCTTTTTTCTCCGTCAGAGTATTCTACTAAAGCTATTCTAGCAGAACGATTTGGATCGTACTCAACAGTTTTTACTGTTCCAACAACTCCGTCTTTATCTCTTTTGAAGTCAATAATTCTATATTTTCTTTTGTGACCACCACCAATATAGCGCATAGTCATTCTACCTTGGTTGTTTCTACCACCAGTTTTTTTGATACCAACTGTTAAGCTTTTTTCAGGCTTACTAGCTGTAATCTCAGCGTTATCACTAACGATCTTGTGACGCTGTCCTGGAGTAATCGGTCTTATTTTTCTTAATGCCATCTCTTGTATCTTTTATTTAGATGTTACTGTAAAAATCAATTACATCACCATCTGCTACTGTAACAATTGCTTTTTTGTAGTTATTGGTTCTTCCTGTAAGATTACCTGACTTAGTGTAACGGCTTTTAAATTTACCCATTACATTAATTGTGTTCACGTTTTCTACAGTAACTCCGTAAGCTTTTTCAATTGCCTTTTTAATTTCAACTTTATTGGCTCTCTTATCTACAACAAATCCATAACTGTTTAACTTCTCAGTAAGAGCAGTCATTTTTTCAGTGATAAGTGGTTTTATAATAATTTCCATGCCTTTATTAGTTTAAGCTTGCTTCTAATTTTTCAATTGCGTCTTCTGAAATAACCACTTTGTTAGCGTGTAATATTTCATAAGTTCCCAATTGATTTACAGTTAATACTTTGGTTCTTTGTACATTTCTAGAAGATAATACTAAGTTAGCATCCTCTTCTCCGATAATGAACAATGATTTTGAACCATCTAAGCCAAGGTTTGCAAGAATTTTAGCGTACTCTTTTGTTTTAGGTTGCTCCATGGCAAACTTTTCTAAAACAATAATATTACCTTCTTTAGCTTTGTAGCTAAATGCAGATCTTCTTGCCAGTTTTCTTACTTTCTTGTTTACTTTAATATCATAGTTTCTTGGTCTTGGTCCGAAAACAGTACCACCACCAACAAACACAGGAGACTTAATACTACCCGCACGAGCACCACCGGTTCCTTTTTGCTTCTTGATTTTTTTAGTACTGTAGTTCACTTCAGCTCTTTCTTTAGCTTTGTGAGTACCTTGACGTAAACTAGCCATATATCTTTTTACATCAAGATAGATAGCGTGATCGTTTGGTTCGATAGCAAAAGTTTCGTCATTTAATTTGACTTTCTTTTTGGTATCTTTTCCTTCTATATTTTTAACTGCAACTTCCATTGTAATTCCAGATTACTTCTCAATTATTACATAAGCTCCTTTGTGTCCCGGTACTGAACCTTTAACAACGATAAGGTTTTTATCGGCTAGTACTTTTAACACTCTAAGGTTAGCTACTTTTACTCTATCATTACCTGTTCTTCCACCCATTCTCATTCCTTTGAAAACTCTTGATGGTGTAGAACATGCTCCAATAGAACCCGGTTTTCTTTGTCTGTTGTGTTGTCCGTGAGTTTGTCCACCCACACCAGCAAATCCGTGTCTTTTTACAACACCCTGAAAACCTTTTCCTTTGCTAGTTCCAACAACATCTACCCACTCGCCTTCTTCAAACATTTCAGCGGTTAATAAATCGCCTAAATTTTTCTCTTCGCCATCAAAGTCTCTTACTTCAATAACTTTTCTTTTAGGGGTAGTTTTTGCTTTTTTGAAATGACCTAATTCACAAGCATTGGTATGCTTTTCTTTTTTGTCATCGTAAGCAATCTGGATAGCATTGTATCCTTCTTTATCAGATGTTTTAATCTGAGTAACTACGCAAGGACCTGCTTCAATTACAGTGCATGGAATATTTCTTCCATCGGCATTGTAAACACTGGTCATTCCTAATTTTTTTCCTATTATACCTTGCATTTTGTTAGTATTAATAAAATAGTTAAACCTTAATTTCTACTTCTACCCCACTTGGAAGCTCAAGCTTCATTAACGCATCTACAGTTTTAGATGTAGAACTAAAGATGTCGATTAGTCTTTTGTAAGAACTCAATTCGAACTGCTCTCTAGCTTTTTTGTTCACGTGAGGTGATTTTAAAACAGTGTAAATTCTTTTGTGAGTTGGAAGTGGAATTGGTCCGCTAACAACAGCACCTGTAGATTTTACAGTCTTAACGATTCTCTCAGCAGACTTGTCTACTAGGTTGTGATCGTAAGATTTTAATTTTATTCTAATTTTTTGGCTCATTCCTTTTTATATATTAAGCTTCAACCTTTCCTTTTGCTTTTGTAATAACTGCATCAGCTAAATTCTTCGGTAACTCTTCGTAGTGAGAGAATTCCATTGAAGATGTAGCTCTACCTGATGACAATGTTCTTAATGAGGTAACATATCCAAACATTTCAGATAAAGGCACTTTAGCTTTTACCACTTTAGCACCTGCTCTATCATCCATACCGCTTACTTGTCCTCTTCTTCTGTTTAAGTCACCTACCACATCACCCATGTTTTCTTCAGGAGTAACAACTTCAATTTTCATGATTGGTTCTAATAAAACAGGGTTACATTTCGGCATTGCAGCTCTGTAAGCCATTTTAGCACAAAGCTCAAATGAAAGAGCATCAGAGTCAACTGCGTGATATGAACCGTCTATCAATGTTACTTTTAATCTATCTACTGCATACCCGGCAAGCACACCATTCTTCATAGATTCTTTAAATCCTTTCTCTACAGAAGGAATAAATTCTCTTGGAATGTTACCACCTTTAATCTCATTAACAAATGTCAATCCTTCTTTTTCATCATCGCTAGGTTCAACTCTTACTAATATATCAGCGAATTTGCCTCTACCACCAGATTGTTTTTTGTAAACTTCTTTGTGCTCTACTGAACCATTGATAGCCTCTTTGTAGTTAACCTGAGGCGCACCTTGGTTACACTCTACTTTAAATTCTCTTTTTAATCGGTCAAGAATGATATCTAAGTGAAGCTCACCCATACCACTTACAACAGTTTGTCCTGATTCTTCATCAGTATGAACTCTAAAGGTTGGATCTTCTTCAGAAAGTTTTGCAAGTGCATTTCCTAATTTATCTACATCAGCCTGAGTTTTTGGCTCAATAGCTAAACCGATAACCGGATCAGGGAAGTTCATTGATTCAAGAGCAATTGGATGCTTCTCGTCACAAAGAGTATCACCTGTTTTAATATCTTTAAATCCAACTACAGCACCAATATCACCGGCAACCAATCTTTCAATTTGATTTTGCTTGTTAGCGTGCATTTGGAAAATTCTAGAAATTCTTTCTTTGTTACCCGAACGAGTGTTTAATACATAAGAACCCGATTCTAACACTCCTGAATAAGCTCTGGTAAAGCAAAGTCTTCCAACAAACGGGTCTGTAGCAATTTTAAATGCTAAAGCACAGAATGGATCAGACTCAGATGGTTTTCTAAATACTTCTTCGTCAGTATTAGGGTTAGTTCCTTTTACTGCCTCAGTATCTAACGGTGAAGGAAGAATTTCCATCACATAATCTAACATAGTTTGAACACCTTTGTTTTTGAAAGCTGTTCCGCATGTCATAGGAACAATAGTTCCTGTAATTGTAGCTGCTCTTAATGCGTCTAAAATTTCTCTTTCTGTTAATGAGTTTTCATCTTCAAAATACTTCTCCATTAACTTCTCATCAAACTCAGCAACTGCTTCTAATAATTCTTGACGATATTTTTTAACATCCTCAACCATATCATCAGGAATAGGAACTTCAGTAAACGTCATCCCTTTATCTTCTTCATTCCAAACGATACCTCTATTGTTAATTAAGTCAACAACACCTTTAAAGTCTGCTTCATTACCAATTGGTAACTGAAGAGGAACTGCGTTGCTTCCTAACATTTCTCTTACTTGCTTACAAACAGCTAAGAAATCAGCACCCTGACGGTCCATTTTATTAACGAATCCTAATCTTGGTACATTATAGTTGTTTGCCAATCTCCAGTTAGTTTCAGATTGTGGCTCAACACCATCAACCGCACTAAATAAGAATACTAAACCATCTAATACTCTTAATGAACGATTCACCTCAACTGTAAAGTCAACGTGTCCCGGAGTATCGATAATGTTTACTTGATATTTTTGGTCTCTGTAATTCCAGAATACAGTAGTAGCAGCAGAAGTAATAGTAATACCTCTTTCTTGCTCTTGCGCCATCCAGTCCATAGTAGCAGCACCATCGTGTACTTCACCTATTTTATGGCTAACTCCAGCGTAATAAAGAATACGCTCAGTAGTAGTGGTTTTACCGGCATCAATGTGAGCCGCAATTCCAATGTTCCTTGTATATTTTAAATCTCTTGCCATTTCCTATTCCTATAATATATTAAAACCTAAAATGAGAGAATGCTTTGTTAGCCTCTGCCATTTTGTGAACGTCTTCTTTCTTTTTAAATGCAGCACCTTCTTCTTTTGATGCAGCTATAATTTCGGCAGCCAATTTTTGCCCCATTGACTTTTCGTTTCTTTTTCTAGCGTAACCAATCAACCATTTAATAGGTACAGAATTTTTTCTGTCATATCTAATTTTGGTTGGAATTTGAAAAGTAGCACCACCC
>CALALS010000154.1 GCA_937925525.1 uncultured Flavobacteriales bacterium
TGTACAGCAATGTTTTATCGAAGTACGAAAAGGCATTTTACAATACCGAGATTCTTTAGTTAGAAGTTGGTATAATAAAGATTTTCATGAACTAGACTCTTTAAAACAAATAAGCATTAACAGTCTTTTTGAAACTAGAATAAGACCGGAAAAACACAGACCTATTCCTCCGCCTCCTCCACCCCCACCAACTGCTCCTGAAGTTTTAAATATTGTTGAGGAGTAAAATAATAATACTTGAATGCTATAATAAACATATTTAGCAATAGAGAATTATCCATTATTATATGGTTAGGCATAGCTTTTATTGGTTTATTGTTTTCTAAACAAATTAGACAATCATTATTTGATTTATTAAGACTTCTTTGTAGCAAAACATTCTTAACGATATACCTTCTCTTAGGTGTTTACTTATTTGGCATTATTATTTTACTCAAAATTATTGGAATTTGGAGTATAGAAGATGCAAAGGATACTATCATATGGTTGTTTACTGTAGGGTTTGTTTTATTATTTAATACAACAAAAGAAAAGGGTTCAAAATATTTTTTAAACGTTGTTAAAGAAGGGCTTAAATGGAGTGTCTTCCTAGAGTTTATTTTAAATTTCTATAGCTTCAGCCTAATAATTGAACTAATTTTAATCCCCTTCATTACTTTCCTGTTTCTAACATATACTGTTTCAAAAACAGACGCCAAAAACAAACAAGTAACTAAACTACTTTCAGTTATCTTAAACTTATTTGGGTTAGTGATATTTTCCTATACTTTATATAAGACGGTAGTTAGTTATGATATGCTTTTCACTTATTCGACACTATCGTCATTCTTTTTACCAATAATAATTACGATCCTTTTCCTTCCCTTTATTTATTTAACCTCACTTTACAGCACTTATGAAACATTTTTTGTTAGGTTAAATTTCATGAGCTCTGAGAAGAAAAAAATAAAAAAAATTAAGAAAATTATTATCAAAAGCTCTGGGTTGAACTTAAATAAGTTAAATAGAATTATAAAGAAATTTGATAAAAAAGTATTTTATCAAAACATAAGCTTTAAAAAATATATCAATGATATCAGTAACAAACCAAAATAGTAAGGATATCAACTTATTTTCCTCTCAAGGCTACTTATTAAGTTCGCTTTCCCACTTATTTTGTTCAATGCTCTACTTATTTACTAGCTAAGGCTAGTTATTTTGTTGCTCTTTCAACTTATTTTCTCGGAAAGGCTAGTTATTTTCTAGGATTTCTTACTTATTTTCTTGGAAGGGCTACTTATTTTGTTGCTTAGGCTAGTTATGAAGTAGCTCGTGCTACTTATTTTGTTAAACGGGCTAGCAAAAAAGTAGGCTACCGAACATATTTGCTTAAATGAAGAGCTTTATTGCTAAAAAAGAAACACCGCAAGGCTTAATAAAGCACAAGCGGTGTTCTTCATCGGTAAAAACTACTAAACAGTAGTACTATGAACTGGGATTGGGCGTGCTAGGTTCTTCGCCCTCTCCGTTATCAGCAGAACTAGTGCCTCTCGGAAAGCGGTTTGCCAAGTCTTCATAAATGGAATCGGTGCCCGGCACATTGCCTTTGGTGGCTTGTTTTACGCTATTGTAAAAAATAAGCGCCTGCTCAAACTCTTCTTTACCCAGTGCCATTACGGTATCGTCAACGGCTTCTACCAGGGTGTTGAGTTCACGCAAAATGTGCAGCAACTGCTCCCGTAAATTGTGGTCTTTCTGAAATTCACTTACATTCAGATAAGGCGGCACTAAATTAGGGTGCGCAGTGGCGTACTCCAATGCCTTGTTGACAAACGCCAAACTCTTGTCGCCTACTTTTAAAAACGACCTTCGCTCTTCATTTGTAAGATTAATAAGAAAAGGCAACGCAGCTTTAATGGCGTTAATCCTGTTAATAATTTGATTGTAGTCACCCGTACTCAGGGTGTCTGACAGATTTTGATACGGAGCCATAATTTTCTCCTTTTGTATTAGCTTCACTTGTTGGGCAAAATGAAAATCGTTTAACTTTACTTGATTTACTCTTTAGTAACCCAACGTTTTTACCGATATACAGCTATAAACGCTGTAAAAAGCCGTTTTATTATATGATGGTTTCTTCACCATAAGCTTTTTCATATTAGTATCTTTGCAGAACTAAATTCTCTTTAAATTAAACATAAAAGCAATAAAAAGATAGCCATTAAAACGGCTTATTTCAGTGTTTTTGGTAACGCTGCACTAGCTATTATAAAAGGCTTAACCGGATTTTTCGGCAACTCGTACGCCTTAATTGCCGATGCCATAGAATCGCTAACCGATGTGCTTTCTTCTGTACTGGTAGTTATCGGCTTAAAGTATTCTACCAAGCCTGCCGATGAAAATCACCCTTACGGGCACGGAAAAATAGAACCACTGGTAACGTTTATAGTAGTGGGGTTTTTAGTAACCTCTGCTACCGTAATTGCTTACGAAAGTATTTTACACATCAAAACTCCACACAAGGCTCCCGAAAACTATACGCTAATTGTGTTGGGTGCTATTGTGGTTATTAAAGAATTGTTTTATCGATTTGTTGCAAAAAAAAGCGACAAGACTAAAAGCTCCTCACTTAAAGCAGATGCCTGGCATCACAGAAGTGATGCCATTACCTCATTTATGGCTTTAATAGGTATTTCCATAGCCATATTTATGGGCGAAGGATATGAGTCGGCCGATGACTGGGCAGCATTGTTGGCATCAGGGTTTATTGTTTACAATGCGTATTTGATTTTTCGTCCTGCCCTAGGCGAAATTATGGACGAACATGTGTATGAAGACTTAATAGAAGAACTTCGAGAAGTAGCCGCTACTGTGGATGGCGTAAAAGGAACGGAAAAATGCTTTGTAAGAAAAGCTGGGCTCTCCTATCATGTAGATTTACACTTAACCGTTGACGGAAATATCTCAGTAAAGAAAGGTCATGACATTGCGCATGAGGTAAAGAGCAAAATACAAAATGAAGTTCCGCAAATAGCCAATGTATTAATCCACATTGAGCCGAACGATTTATAATGCCTTACTATTCTTTTCTACAACAAGCATCTAGCTTGTTGTGGGCTTCTTCGTCAGCTTTTACATCATCGGCATCAAAGCCCATTTTAGCAATAGCCTGGCGTATTTCGTCAGGAGTTATTTTTTTAGGTTTATATACTACGGTAATGATATTGGCTTTATCATCTACTTGATAAGACTTAATGCCTTTGTTATAGATAAAGTTGTTTTTAAAAGTGGCATCGCCTGTTTCGCATATCTGAAAGTGACTGCAATAAATATTAGTTTTCACTTGTAGCGTATCTACTTTCTTTTGTGCTTGCACAAAAACAACACTCATTAAAAAACAAAGGATGGCAACTACTTTTTTCATACCACTAAAATGATTTAACCAAAGGTAAGAATTTAAAAACTTATATCTACCCTTCCATACTCGTGAAAATGGGAAACCTAAGTTTAGCAAAGTTAATTCATTAATTGAGCTACTCATTAAAATACTAGATTCCGCATCAAGTGCGGAATGACGCTCTTTTATGGGTAGTAACGCTCTGGTTTAACGAACTAATCACTAATCAACCAACCACCATTTAACTAGTTAACTAATGGCTTTTGGCTAGTGAACTAGTGGCTATTGGCTCAACTTACGTCATCACCCTCTTGGTCTCCCTCAAGGAGAAGTTAAGATACTGAAACTAGTTCAGTATGACGTTTTAATTTAGTTAACTAATGCCTTTTGGCTAATCAACTAGTGGCTAATGGCTATTGGCTAGTCAACTAATTACTAAATTACCTATCTTAGCCTTATGGAGATAAGTGAATACATTAACAGATTAGATAAAAATACGGAAACAGCCATTGCCTTAGCTAAAAGCTGTACACCCGAACTACTGAACCAAAAGCCAGACACTGGCTGGAGCATTGCGCAAGTGTTAGAACACATCTGCATGACGGAACTGTCCGTTTGTAAACGCATTAGCAAGCCGTCAGAAAAAAGTAACGAAACCGCTACTATTTACGGCAACGAAAAGATGGAAAAAATACTGGTCGGCTACCGTGACAGAAAAGTTGCCGCTCCCGGCTTTCTAGAGCCCAAAGGCGATATTACTTCTGCTGAAGAATTTGAGAAAGTATTTACCGCCCAACGCAACCGACTGAAAGATGATTTAAGCTCCGGTAAATTAGTCATTGACAACAAAGTACACCTTCATCCCAGACTAGGCGAAATGACCATGAGCGATTGGCTTAACTTTTTAATTCATCACACACAAAGACACTTGGAGCAGGTTAAGGATTTGCTTAATGGGTAGCATCATCACAACCGCAGGCGTGAATTCCTTTTGCTTTTTCAAAAGCTTCCTTTCCTTCGGTAATACAGAAATAAATTAAGCCTAGCGCTCCCAATGCATCTATATAAGGTATTTGAAACAGTTCATACAAACCGCTTGACAGCAGCAGTAAAACAGACATATACACACATACCTTGTTACAGTTTGCATCGGCAATCATTGCAGAGGAGTTTAACTCCCTCCCTAAATACTTCTTAGAAATAATAAGTGCCCACATGATTAAAATAGAAATACCCGCAATTACAATTCCCGCAACGGTAGATGTCGGCTGATGTCCTTCAATAATACTTATTACTGCTGATACCAATAATACTACAGCCAACGCATAAAAACACCAGCCTGTAATTTTAAGCGCAACTACTTCAAACTTACTCTTATCAGAATTCGGGTTAGCTCTAATTCTCACCACCATTTGCGCTATACCAATGGCCGATATAGTTTCTACAAAACTATCCATCCCAAAACCAAAGAGCGTAAGTGTTTCATCTTTTACTCCAAAGTAAGCAGACAATACTCCTTCAATTATGTTATATACAATAGTAAAAATGGCTAAAACAATGGCTTGATTGTAAAGTCTGCTATGATTAAGAGATGGTATCAAAATAACTTATTTTTCTCCTAGTAGCTGCTTAGCATTTTCAAGCGCAGCATCGGTAATGGTTTTACCGCTTAGCATTTTTGCCAGTTCCTCTACCCTGCTTGCTGCTTTTAATTCAGCAATGTGTGTGGTGGTCTTTTTCTTTTCATGGCTCTTAAACACTTTATAATGCAAATTGCCTTTAGAAGCCACTTGCGGTAAATGTGTAATACAAATTACCTGATGTTTTTTGGCGATGTCAGTAATCATATCGCCCATTTTATCGGCTATTTCTCCGCTTACGCCTGTGTCTATTTCATCAAATATTAAAGATTGTATGCTATCTTTATGTAAAACAGATTTCAAGCACAGCATCACTCTAGAGAGCTCACCGCCTGAAGCTATTTTACCTAACGGTTGTAAGCCATAGCCTTCGTTAGCGTTAAATGAAAAGTTAATCTCGTCTATTCCTAATGCGTGCAATTGTTTTGCAGGAGTAATTTCCGTTTTAAAATCAGCTTTAGGCATACCTAACTGACGAATTTTCTTTTTTAGCTCTTCGTCTAGCACCTTACTTGCTTTCACACGCTTATCTGTTAGTACAGCAGCTATTTTAAGCAACTCCTTCTCTTGGTGGGCAATCTCTTTTTTAAGTGTTGCTAATCGTTCGTCTTTCGTTTCTGCTTCATACAATTTGTCTGAAATAGCTTTTTTAACTTCTAGCAACTCTGCGGTATTGGCTGCTTTGTGCTTATGTAATAAGGAGTTAATTAAGTTCAAACGACTTTCCATTTCCATCAATCGTTGTGGCTCAAATTCAACGCTATCGTTAATCTCTGAAAGCTCTGCTTCAATGTCATTCAACTCTATCTTTACGGATTCTATTCGTTCAATCAGTTTTTCTAAACCACTATGGTGACGAGCCGCATTATTGGTAGCAGATATAAACTGTTTGATGGATTGTAAAATGTTTTGTTCACCGTCATTTAATAAGCCATAAGCCTGGGCAATGGCCGATTTAATTTCTTCCGCATGGCTCATTACCTTGTAGTCCTCTTCTAGCTGCTGTTCTTCGTTCTCAGTAATCATTGCGCTTTCCAGCTCTTCTAATTGAAACTTAAGGTAATCTACATCTAGGTTAGCGTCATTTGCCTGCTGCTCTATTTCTGCTAATAGTTTTTTGTTGGCGGTATAGGTATTAAACTTAACCGTATAGTCTTCCAGTTCTTTTAATTCGGTAAAAGCATCTAATACTTTAAACTGGAAGTTGTTTTGTTTAAGGAGTGTATTCTCGTGCTGAGAATGAATATCAATTAGCTGCTCGCCTAAGTCTTTTAATACATTTAAGCCAACAGGCGTGTCATTTACAAATGCTCTGGATTTTCCGCTGGGTAATATCTCTCTTCTGATAAAAATAATTTTATCCCAATCTAAATCATTCTCATTAAAAAAGGGTTTTAAAATATTATCGGCAGTAAACTCCCCTTCAATAATGCATTTCGATTGTTCATCAGCCATAGCTGACAGGTCGGCTCTTTGTCCAAGTATTAACGATAAAGCACCAAGCAAGATAGACTTTCCTGCTCCTGTTTCTCCTGTTATAATGGTAAGGTTTTTATCAAAGCGAATATCAAGCTGCTCAATTAGTACATAGTTGGTAATTGAAAGGCGTTGAAGCATATCCTAGTTTTCGAGTATTTGAGCGTACTTTTTGGTGTTTCCAGGGTCAATCCGGTTTAAGAGATTGACGACATTATTCTTTTCTGTTGGTGTGGCTTCTTTAAATAAATTAACTATTTCATCTGCTTTGGAATAGAAAAACAATTGCAGCTGATACGAACCCGGCTTTTGATTATACACATCGGTAAGTAAGTTCAACGTATTTGCAATATGCTCTCTTGATTTAACTAAATCTTTTTGCATGTTATCAAAGCCAATTCTGTGGTACTCATAATAAAGCTTTCTTATGGGTTCGAATACATTGTTTAAAGTGTTTTCAACCACCCAATATCTATTAGAAAAGTCACCAAACGATTTCCAGCCCGGCTCACTGGCGCTTTGCGCATTGTTTGCAATCTGCTGAGCCTTTTTAAAATAAGGTGTTCCGCCATATAATGAAAAAGAATCATAATCTAACCCAATAATATAATAGGCATAATAGGCTAAAACAGATGTAAGATTTGAAATATGGGCATTTTCAGAAAAATCAAGTGGGTCGAACTCCACAAACTCCCAGTCCATGTCTTTATCCACTCGGTTTAGTAAAGTAGAATAATAAGAAGTTCCGTAAACAGGTCTCCTGCTCTGAACATTCAATGTTCCTTTAAATCTGGTAGATGAAGTTCTCTCGGTAACATTAAACGTAAAATTGCACTCTATTCTTTCTTCGGGTGCAAACTTATCTTCCGTCCATTTACGTGAATTCATAAACTCAAAAATGGCTTTTTCCATCACTTCAAACACCCTTCTTTCAGAACCTTCTACCTGATCTGCGTTAACAGAAACTGTGCAATTAAGCTCTTGACTTATAATTAATTGAAAGGAATTAATTAAAGTAAAAAGTAAAGTTAGAAATGTAAGTTTAAACTTCATTAAAAATACTAGTTAATTTAGTTAGAATATCCTCCGCAACTTGTTGCTTTGATTTCAACACAAATTTCTCAATTTTATTGTTTTTATCAATTATAGTTATCTTATTTGTTTCAACATCAAAACCAGCTCCTTCATCTTTTAAAGAGTTAAGGACTATAAAATCAAGGTTCTTAGACTTTAGCTTTTCGAAAGCATGTTGTTCTTCATTCTCTGTTTCAAGTGCAAAACCAATGAGTATTTGATTTTTTGTTTTATTTTCTCCCAAATACTTAAGAATATCCGTTGTTTTAGATAATTCTAAGTTAAATTCAACTTCTTTCTTCTTAATTTTCTCTGCAGCAACTTGTTTTGGTGTGTAATCAGCTACAGCGGCAGCCATTATTATGGCATCAGCATCTTTTTGAAGGGCTTTCACCGCTTCAAACATCTCAGCAGCTGAAACAACATCATTTCTGGTATAGCTGTATTTTGATTCCACCTTACTTGGTCCGCATATTAGTGTAACCTCTGCGCCTAATTCATAAGCCTTGTCGGCAATGGCAACTCCCATCTTACCTGAAGAATTGTTGCCGATAAATCTCACAGGGTCAATTGCCTCATGAGTTGGGCCGGCAGTTACCACTATTTTCTTTCCCTTTAAAACTCCCTTATCAAACTTAGCTTGAATGTAATCAAACAAAGCTTCAGGTTCCTGCATTCTCCCTTCTCCACTTAACCCACTAGCTAACTCTCCACTTTCAGGATTCAATATTTCAACTCCGATTTCTTTAAGTTTATTAATGTTTTCTTGTGTAGATGGATGTTTCCACATATCCAAATCCATTGCGGGAGCAACTGCTACATCGCATCTGGCAGAAAGATAAGTAGCCAGCAATAAATTGTCCGCCTGTCCATTAGCTATTTTAGCAATTGTATTGGCGGTTGCAGGAGCAATCAAAAGTAAATCAGCCCACAAACCAAGTTCAACATGATTGTTCCACTCTCCTGTTTTTTCATTATGAAAATCAGTATAAACAGGATTTTTAGATAACACAGATAATGTGAGGGGTGTTATAAAAGAAGAAGCAGAAGCGGTCATTATAACTTTCACTTCTGCTCCATTTTTTATCAGTAATCTTACTAATAAAGGTATTTTGTACGCTGCTATGCCGGCTGTTATGCCAATTAAAATTTTCTTTCCTTGCAGCATCACCAGAGATTTAATCTCTTACTGTTCGGTAGTTGTTTCAGGGTCTCTGAAGTAAATTTTACCGTCCAAATACTCTTGAATAGCAATTGAAGGTGGCTTAGGTAAGCCTTCATAAAACTTAGAAACCTCTATTTGTTCTCTGTTTTCAAAAATCTCATCCAAATTATCGTTAGCCGATGCAAACTCAGTTAATTTTTGATTTAACTCTTCTTTCAGCATTTTATTAATTTGGTTAGCTCTTTTTGACATCACTAAAACAGATTTGTAAACATTACCTGTTTCGTTATCCAGCTCATGGGTATTTCTGGTAACAATTGATGTTTGAGCGTTTGTTTTTCTAAAGTTCATAACTTATAATTAATTTATTTTTTTAGCGTCTTCACGCATTTTTATTGAATTTTCGAATATGTTTTCAGCCTCTTTTAACATGGAACTATTCGGAAAAACGTCCACAAAATTATAATAAGCATCGATAGTATCCTCAATTCTTTCCAACTTTTTTTTCTGAATACTGTTTTTAGCCAACAAATACTGCGATTTTAAGCTTAAGAAAGTTACCTCTTCAATTTTATCAGAATCAGGAAAATCTTTGATAAAGTTTTCTACAGAAACCATTGTTGCTCTGTAATCTTCAATTTTAAAGTATTGTTTTAAAATTAAATAACTCTTCAACTCAAGCTTTTTAACTAAACTATTTACTAAAATATTACAGGTATCGTTTTTAGTGCTTTTAGGATATGAATTCATAAAAAGTCTGAATTCTTCTAATGCACGATGTGTAGGTGTTTGGTCTAGCGTAGCCGTTGGAACTTGCTTGTAATAACATAATGCACTCATAAAAAGACATTCTTCGGCATATTCACTTTGAGGAAAAGTTTTGGTAAACTTTTTAAAGTAATATCCGGCCAAAATATAATCATATAACTTGTAGTGGTTATATGCATACAAATAATTGATTTCTTCTGCCTTACCTGAACCCCTGTAAAGCGAGACTAATTCTTCAAACAATGGCAATGAACGGGAATAATCTTCATCTTCATAGTAAGAAACAGCTGCCTGATACTTTAAGTCCATATCTCCGCTTTTAAGCAGCTTTTGGTAATCGCTACAGGCAGAGATAATAATTAATAGTAAAAAATAGACAAATACTTTTTTCATATAAAGGCTGCAAAGGTAGTATTTCTTATCAAATTAGTGTTTATAACTAGATTGTTTGAAATTTATTATGAGCAAAAAAACATTACTTTTGTGGGATATTTAATTTAAAATCACATTTATGACTGATTTATTTGAAAAAATCAAACAAAGAAAGAGTCCGCTAGGACAATATTCATCTAAGGCGCATGGTTATTTTACGTTTCCAAAACTTGAGGGACAGTTAGCCAGCAGAATGATGTTTAGAGGGAAGGAAAGATTACAGTGGAGTTTAAACAACTACTTAGGCTTAGGAAATCATCCTGATATTAGAAAGGTAGATGCTGAAGCAGCTGCTGAATGGGGTTTGGCTTATCCAATGGGTGCAAGAATGATGAGCGGAAACACTAAATTTCATGAGCAATTAGAAGCAGAATTAGCAGCTTTTGTAGGGAAGCAAGATGCTATCCTACTAAATTACGGTTATCAAGGAATGGTTTCGGCAATTGACTGTTTAGTAGATCGAAACGATGTAATTGTTTATGATGCAGAATCTCATGCTTGCATTATTGATGGGGTTAGACTTCATCAAGGTAAACGCTTTGTTTATCAGCACAACAATATTGAAAATCTTGAAAAGCAACTTGAAAGAGCAACAAAATTAGTTACACAAACAGGTGGTGCGATTCTTGTTATTACCGAAGGAGTTTTTGGAATGTCCGGTAATCAAGGAAAACTTAAAGAAATTGTTGATCTTAAGAAAAAATATACTTTCAGACTGTTTGTTGATGATGCTCATGGAATTGGAGTAATGGGTGAAACCGGTGCAGGAACAGGAGAACATCAAGGATGTAATGATGGAATTGATGTGTATTTTGGAACTTTCGCAAAAGCATTTGCAAGTATTGGCGGTTTTATAGCTGCCGAAGAACATATCATCATGCACATGAGATATAATATTCGTTCTCAAATTTTTGCTAAATCATTACCTATGCCTTTGGTAATTGGAGCATTGAAACGTTTGGATATGATAAGAACCATGCCTGAATTAAGAGAAAGCATGTGGAATATTGCAAACGCCCTTCAGAAAGGTTTGAAAGAAAATAACTTTAATCTTGGTACTACTGACACACAGGTTACTCCGGTATTTTTAAAAGGTGGTGTTGGTGAGGCTTCTAACATAGTATATGATTTAAGAGAAAATAAAAATCTTTTCTGTTCAATTGTTGCCTACCCTGTAGTGCCTAAAGACGTTATTATGCTAAGATTAATTCCTACAAATATGCATACATTGGATGATGTTAAATACACTATTGATTGCTTTGCGGAAATTAAAGCTAACCTAGAAGCTGGAGAATATCAAAAAGAGATTATAGCAGCCGGAGGGTTTTAAATATATTTTATAGACCAATTACAAGCCACATTCATTGTGGCTTTTTTATTTATAAATTGTCATATAAATTGATGATATTTACACTTCAATAAAATTAAGTGAAAGCAACACTATCAGTTTTATTATTCATACTAATTAACCTAAGCCTTTATTCACAAGAAAGAGGAAGTAAGTTTTATATTTTATGGGGTTATAATAGAGCTGTATTCTCTCCTTCTAACATTCACTTCAAAGGGGAAAATATTGATTTTACACTTTTAAAAGTAAAAGCGAAAGACCGACCAACCCCCTTTGATTTATCCACCTATATTAATCCACAAACCATGTGGATTCCACAATACAACTATAGAATTGGATATCACATAAACAATAAATTTGCTATTTCTGTTGGTACCGATCACATGAAATATATTGTAAATCAATACCAAGACGTAAAATTTAAGGGTGATATTTTATTAAATAATTCCAGAAGACACTCTGAAGGTGCTGAAGTAATTTCTATCACTCCTGACTTTTTGGAGTTTGAACATACCGATGGTTTTAATTACATTAACACTCAGCTTGAGCGGACCTTTGTTGTTCATACGTTTTCAGATAATTTTTCATTTAATTTTAAAATTGCTCCCGGAATTGGCGTTATGATTCCCAGAACCAGTGCAAAACTAATGGGCTATGAAAAAAGTGATAAATTTCACTTTGCAGGATTGGGAGCTTCTGTCGCCCTAGTTCCTCACTTTCAATTTTTTAAGCATTTCTTCATTCAATCAGAATGGAAAACCGGCTACGTAAACATGTTTGATGTAATAGTTAATGAAAATGTAAAGGCAAGGCACAAAGTATTTTTTGAACAATACAATATTTCTGTAGGAGCTTCATTTAACATAGCAAGAAAAAACAAGGCATGAGATTTTCAATACCACTTAAAAGATATATTATGAAATATTTATTTCTACCTCTAATACTACTAAGCGTTTCTTCATTCTCACAAAATGGTTATTGGCAGCAGAAGGCAGACTATGAAATGGAAATAGATATGGATGTTAAAACACATATTTATAAAGGAAAACAAAAAATAACCTATACTAATAATTCACCCGACACCTTAAAGAAAGTTTACTATCATTTATATTTTAACGCCTTTCAGCCGGGAAGCATGATGGACGTGAGGTCAAGAAACTTACCTGACCCTGACGAAAGAGTTGGCGATAGAATTTCGAAATTGAAAGATAACGAAACGGGATACCAAAAAATATTAAGCTTAACTCAAGATGGAAAAAAACTGGAATTTGAAGAGCATGAAACCATTCTAAAAGTAACTTTAGCGGAACCAATTCTACCCGGAAAAACAGTTGTTTTTGAATTAACAAATGAGGCAAGAATACCTTTACAAATTAGAAGGTGTGGTAGAAATAACAAAGAAGGAATTGATTACTCTTTTAGTCAATGGTATACAAAGTTATGTGAATACGATAAAGACGGCTGGCATCCAAATCCTTATATCGCCAGAGAGTTTTATGGTGTTTGGGGAAATTTCGATGTTAAAATATCTATTGACTCCAGTTACATTTTAGGAGCCACAGGTGTTCTACAAAACTCTGAAGAAATTGGAAAAGGTTATGGGAAAAAAACTTCGGCAACTAACTCACAAAAACTAACTTGGCATTTTAAAGCTGAAAATGTTCACGACTTTATGTGGGCAGCTGATCCGGACTACACTCATACTACCAGACAAGTTGAAAATGGTCCGTTATTACATTTTCTATATCAGGCTTCAGAAGACACGAAAGCCTGGAAAGAATTGCCTGAATACACCGAAAAACTATTTATTTGGGCAAGTGAACATTTTGGAAAATATCCTTATCCGGTTTATTCTGTTATACAAGGTGGTGACGGTGGAATGGAATATCCTATGGCTACACTTATAACAGGTAAAAGAGGCAAAGGAAGCTTAGTTGGCGTTACTGTGCACGAAGCGTTTCATAGTTGGTATCAATGCTTATTAGCTACCGATGAAGCCCAATATCCCTGGATGGATGAAGGCTTTACAACTTATGCCAGCAACAGAGCAATGCAATATCTTTTCAATACCGATAAAGATAAAGCACAAGAAAGCAGCTATTTATCGTATGCTAAACTTGCTGCCAGTGGTTTAATGGAACCAATTTGTACTCACGCTGACCATTATAATACTAATTTTGCGTATGGAGTCGGCTCCTACTCAATGGGCTCAATATTTTTACACCAACTAAGTTATGTAATTGGTCAAGAAGCTTTAGACAATACGTTAAAAAAATACTTTAATGAATGGGCCTTTAAACACCCGCACCCAAGAGATTTTATAAGAATAACCGAAAAAGTGAGTGATATGGAATTAGATTGGTATTTAGCGTACTGGACTCAATCAACTAAACACCTTGACTATGCTGTTAAATCGGTTGATAAAAATAAAAAAGGAACTACTATTGAGTTAGAAAGAAAAGGCGATATGATTATGCCTGTAGATGTTAAGATTGAATACGTTAACGGAAATATAGAATACTACTCAATTCCTTTATCTATAATGTACAATCACAAAAATGATGAGTATAATGGAAAAAAAGTAAAACCGTTAGAAACCTGGAAATGGGTAAACCCAATTTACAGTTTTGATATAGAGGTAAAAACTAAAGAAATAAAAAGTGTAGAAATAGACCCTTTAGGTAAATCAGCAGACTTAAACCGAGATAATAATAAATTCAATATTAACTAGAGTGGTCCGCAATAATAACCCAATCATCATTAATTTTTTTCCAAATAATAGTTGAGTAGCCTGATAGCGTATCACTTTTTCGAAATAAATTCCAATTACCAATCATAATTGCTGTTTGCTCTCCTAGGGCATCAATAGATTTAATATCAAACCTAAGTTTTCCCATTAAGTCTTTATTTGAATACGATTTTTTATAGTTGTTTAATGTCCTATCCCAACCTTTCTGCAAACCATTTTTTCCAATAAATTTTAAGCTATCAGACTTCCAATACGTCTGCATAAAGCATTCAATATCGCCATTATTCCAGCAATCTTCTTGTAGTTGTATTTTTTCTTCCAGCTTTTGCTTGTCAAACGAATTAGTTGTACAAGCAATCAAAAAAAAAAGAATACCGTATAAAGGTATTCTCTTAACAATTAGAGTCTTTTTATTCATTAAAATTGATGATAATTACTTCTAACCACTAATTTTTTAGTTAATTGTTCTTCACCATTTTGAAGAACAATTAGGTAAACTCCACTTTGTAATTGACTTTCAAAATTGAATTTTTCAGTAGCACTTCCATTAGAGGTATTTATCTCCTTACGCATAATTTCCTTACCAAGTAAATCAACAATCTTAACGGTAGTCATCTTTTTATCATTCACTCCGGCAATATCAATAGTGAAATTAGTTCCGTTATTCGGATTAGGGAAAATTGATAAATTTATATCCTCAGTTAAAATATGCGGTTCTTCACTGTTTTCATCACCACCGGATATTCTAAATGAATTAGGAGTAGTAATTTGACAAACTGGTCCATAAGAAGTATATACTCCACCCACCTCTGCTCTGACTCTAACATCATAAGTTGTGTTTAATTGAATTCCTGGGACATTATTAACATAAACAAACCTCCATTGATAATTACGTGTCATAACTTGATTGAAGCCCAAACCAGTGTTTACAAACTCGTATTGATATCTAGTAGCATTTGGAACCTGATCACAAAGAATGTAATTAGAAAAACTTGACATAACTATTCCACAATCACTATTAACTAATTTAGTTGTTAAGCCTCCCGCAGGAGTAGTAACTTGACAAACTGAACCGTAAGAAGTATAAACTCCACCAACTTTTGCTCTAACTCTTACATCATAGGTTGTAGAATTTTGAATGCCGGGCACTTCATTTACATAAACAAACCTGTATGCACTTTGCCTTACAATAGTTTGATTATAACCTAGACCAGTGTTTACAAATTCATATTCATACTCTGTAGCATTTGCATAGTAATCACACATAATATAATTTGTATAGCTAGTCATAACTATACCACAATCAGAAGATCTAAGTTGAGTAGATTGAGTACCCGATGGAGTAGTAACTTGGCAAACAACACCATATGAACCATACACTCCTCCAACTCTTGCTCTGACTCTTATATTGTAAGTTGTTCCACTTAATATTCCAGGAACATCTTTAATATAAAGGAATCTCCATTGATAATTTCTTATTACTGTTTGATTAAAACCTAGACCAACATTACTTATTTCATATTCGTATTGATCTGCACTAGGAACATAATCGCAGATAATATAAGTAGTATAATCCGGTAAAGTTATTCCACAGTGTGCATTAATTAATTTTGTTGTACCACAATTATTCACAGTAATATAGTTGGTTTGAAGTAAAGTATCCGAACCATTAGCATTAGTTGCTATCAACTGTACATTATAGGTTCCTGCTGTATTATATGTAACTGTTGGATTTTGTGAAGTTGAGCTTGACGGTGTTCCGCCCGGGAACGACCATGTCCAGCCAGTAGGTGTGTTAGTGCTTAAATCAGTGAAGTTAACCGTGTTTCCGGCACATAATGTTGTAGGTGTTCCTGAGAAATTAGCAACAGGAGCAGAACCACAAGTATTAACAGTAATGTAATTGGTTTGCAACAAAGTATCCGAACCATTAGCATTAGTTGCAATTAGCTGTACGTTATATGTACCGGGAGTATTGTAAGTAATCGTTGGATTTTGTGAAGTTGAACTAGATGGTGTCCCGCCAGGGAACGACCATGTCCAGCCGGTTGGTGTATTGGCGCTTAAATCAGTAAAGCTTACCGTGTTTCCGGCACATAATGTAGTAGGTGTCCCTGAGAAATTAGCAACAGGTGCCGGGCAAGAATTTACAGTAATATAGTTAGTTTGAAGTAAAGTGTCTGAACCATTAGCATTAGTTGCAATCAGCTGTACATTATATGTACCGGGAGTGTTATAGGTAATCGTTGGGTTTTGTGAAGTTGAACTTGACGGTGTCCCGCCAGGAAATGACCATGTCCAGCCGGTTGGAGTATTTGTACTTAAATCAGAAAAGCTTACCGTATTTCCGGCACATAGTGTTGTAGGTGTTCCTGAAAAATTAGCAACTGGTGGGCTTGCTAAAGGAATAACTGTAGTATATAACCCTCTACCATGAGTTGCAGCTACAATTGTTCTATCAGCACTTCTGTATTGCAACATATCTGTTCTAACATTTGCAAGACCTGAGTTAGTTGGCGACCAATCTACCGACCCTGCTGTTAAATCAGTTGTTGACCAAACACCCACTTCAGTAGCAAGAAAAGCTTGAGTATAGTCAAAGGGGTTATACATTGCCCACCTAACGGGCATATTTGGCAAGTTACCTTCTTTGTTTGTCCATGAACTTCCTCCATTGGTAGTTTCCCAAACAGATACCACTCCATAGTTTGATAAAGTCACCAGTAATTGTTGTTCACTTGCTCCTATTGCAATACAAGAAATATTGCCGGCAGGAATTCCGCTACCAATATTTGTTATAGTTGGAGAACCTCCTTGTGCATTAGAAACTTTATAAACGTCACCTGCATCAGTTCCCACAAAAACTGTAGAATTACCAGCAGTTGCATAAGGAGATGCTGAAATATGAGAAACATCATCTAAAGAAGCTGTAATAGTAACAGTTCCAGATGTAGCAGCTCCAAAAGGACTAGCTATTCTTTTTAGTCTTAATGATGAACCATTCGCAAAACCTGAATAGTAAATATCTTCTTTATCGTCATAATCAGATGGATTGATAAATAAACCGGTAGTCTGATCGTTGCTTATTTGACTAGTTCCGGACGACCAGTTATTAGTTGTCCTATAAACTACATTATATACATATTGACTAATTTGATTATTTCCATTGGATTGATCGATATGACAAAATGCTCCGTCACCACCGGTTACCTCAGTCGTAGAGCTTATACCTGCAGTTGTAAACTTATGTGTTCCGTTATCTTGAGCACCGGCCAACATATTATTTGAACCCGAAGCTCCATTAATGGCTGCGGCATAAAACTGTGTTACGTTATAACCATTATTTCTAGCCGAAATAGTAGGCATACTTGCATTTGCATTGCTTGAGTATGACACTCCTCCATCATGACCAAATATAATCTCAGTGCTTGAACCGGGCTTATAAACTGCGACATGCTGGTCAGCATGTACTTCTTGAAAACCAAATCCACCATACCAATGAGATACTTGAGACCAAGAGGAACCGCCATTTGTAGATTTAAACAAATCAATACCTCCTACAAATAGTGTATTTGAATTATTAGGATCAACGTCAACAGATAAATCATACCATGCTTGACTACGCGTAAAATCTGATGCAGGAATACCGGTATCTGCATCATTAGGTAAGGCTAAAGTTGACCAATTTGCACCCTTGTCTGTTGATTTATAAATAGCTAATATACCATTTCCACTTCCCTGAACTAAAGCATAAATAACATTAGCATTATTTGGAGCACAGCCTAATTCAATTCTTCTAATTCCCGTAGTTGGGAAACCATTAGAACCAGTGTTAAGTTTTGTCCATGTAGTTCCGTTTGTTGAGCTGTAAACACCATCAGTAGAAAAAATACCCAATGCTGCGTATAGTGTTCCGTCTGCTCCAATTTCAATATCGGCTGCTCTGTTTGTTGAAGCTCCCACTCCTGAGCCTAACACCTTAGTCCAAGATGAACCACCGTTTGTTGATCGTATTATTCCACTACCATTAGTAGACGCATAAACATCTCCATTACTCGCCACAACAATTTTATTGTAATATAAATAAACAAAAAAAAAAAATAGGTGATACCATGATGCTCCTCCGTTTGTGCTTTTCCATATTCCACCACCGGCAACGGCATCTATATTAAAAAATCCTTCTCCCGTTCCTGCATAAAAAGTAGTAGTGGTGGTAGGATCATAAGCAATAGTAGTTACGGCTAAATTATCCCAAAAATCATTAATAGGAGTCCATTGAGTAGAACTACTTGTAATATTTGTATTTCTCCACAATCCACCGGCTACACCTCCTGCAAAAACCGTTCGACCGGTTCCATCATTTGGATCCCACATCAAGGCTCTTGTTCTTCCACCAAAGTTATTAGGTCCTCTTTCTGTCCATGTAATTCCGGGAATAGCTGTTTTGTTTTGTTGAACAAGTAAATCCGTTTTTTTGTGAGCAATAATCAACGCATCTTTCGGAACATAACCCAATGCCGGATCTAGTGTTTGCAAAACATTTAATTCATTAGCCAAATCTGGTCTATCCTTCTTAGGAATAGCCTTTAACTGCTCTTTTGTATAGTGAGGTCTATTTTTATATTCGTGATTTTTTAAAAATTCTTTATACTCTTCTTTCTTTTGTTGATTGTATAAATCAGAGTGTTGAGCAAATAAACTAGTGGCTAAAAAAATAACCGCCAGACTAGCAGCGTAGATTTTTTTCATAAAGTGGATTTTGATGAAATTTAACTATGTTTTGTGAGTCGAAAAAATAATTTCGACAATCACAGGATTTCTTACGATGAAACTTAAAAAAGGTTATACCAATTTTTTAATAAAGCACCTTCTTCTTTTATGTTGAATATGTTCGTAATTTTTCCAGTTAGATATAGCGCTAGTATTAGTTTCAAAAATACCGGTAGTTTCAATATACTTCATGCCTTTACTAACCATAACATTTTGGAGTTCAGCCATTAAAATTACGGCTGCTCCTGTCGCCTGATGTTCGGTTTTCACTCCGGTAAGCATTTGATCCATGGTGTCGTTATTTTTTGCAGCTCTGGCCTGCAGAATATGCCAAAATCCAAACGGAAACAGTTTTCCACCTGCTTTTTGCATTGCTTTTGAAAGACTGGGCAACCCAATAACAAAACCTATAGTTTCATCTTTCATCTTTACCAATTTCACAAACTCAGGGTTCAATAGCTTAATATATTTCTCACGATAGTAAGCAATCATTTCATCAGAAAACTTAGTTACAAAAGGCAAATCATCAAATGAATCATTTAATATTTGAAAAATAGTATTTGTGTATGGCAATAATTCCGATGTTTTAGTAAAATGCATTACATCAATTCCATAACGTTTGGCAATTAGTTTTGCACCTCTGCCTGCTTTATTTACGGCTGTTTCTCCTATTGTTAGTCTAAACTCTAGCCAATCAATTTCCTTTTCATAACCAAAGCTTTCTATCATATTCTTATAATAAGGATGATGGTAAACAGAGGCTATAGACTGAAGATGATCAAACCCTTCAATCAACATTCCTTGTGTATCCAAGTTAGAAAATCCTAACGGACCATGAACTTCAGTCATTCCTTGTTCTTTCAGCCAGTTTTCAGCAGTAGCAAGCAACTCAGATAAAACATTTTTATCGTCTATAAATTCTAAACGAGATATTCTGCCAATTTTTTTTCCGACTTTTTCGATGTAGGGTTTATTTATAATTGCCCCTATCCTACCCACACATTTATTTCCGTTAAAAGCTAGCCAAAATTTTGCATCACAAAACTTGAATGCAGGGTTGGTAGAAGTTTGTAATGATTTTACTTCATCTACCTTCATTGGCGGAACCCAATTAGAGCTTCCTTTATATAACTGAAATTGAAAATCAACAAACTGCTTACAATCTTCTTTGGTTATTACTTCTCTTATTGTAATTGACATTTAATACTTTTTAATCGATGCTAAGATAATAGAAATGTTGGACTTTATCTGAGTAATTACAAACTCCTAAAAACAAAAAATTAACATAAGTTTAACTATACTAACCACTTGAAAAAAGAAAAAAATGCAAAGTGAATGCTTAAGTTTGTAAATAAATTTAGAAAACATGAAAAAAATAACTTATACAATTGCTATTGCCTTAGCAAGTTTAACCCTTGCTTTTAAAGCAGACCATACTAACACCATTTCCGTTAATACAGAATTAAGTTCTATTGAGTGGATAGGAAAAAAAGTTACCGGTGAGCATGCCGGAAATATTAAGATTAAATCTGGTTCTTTGATTATGGACCATGGATTACTTTCCAGCGGAAGTTTTGTAATTGACATGACTAGCATTACATGCACTGACTTAAAAGGCGGAAGTGCTGACAAATTAGTTGGTCATTTAAAATCGAAAGATTTTTTTGATGTAGAAAATCATACTACAGCTACTTTTAAAATTGAAAGCGCCAACTTTATTGAGCCAAAAGAAAACAAAGGTAACAACTACCAAATTAAAGGGAAGCTTACTATTAAAGGTATTGAAAGTGAGTTGAGCTTTCCTGCAAAAGTGGAAGTAAAAGACGGTGCTGTTGCTGCTTATGCCATTGCAGAAGTTGACAGAACCAAGCATGATATTAAATACGGCTCAGCCAGTTTTATTGACGGTATAGGAGATAAAGCTATTGACGATAACTTTACACTTAAGATTAAGATAGCCGCAAAATAAACACTCGATTACTACCATAAAAAAAGCCCGAACAATGTTCGGGCTTTTTAGTATCTGTTTGTTTACTAGCTATCAATTTTAGCGTACTTCGCATTCTTCTCAATAAACTCTCTTCTTGGTGGTACATCATCACCCATTAACATTGAGAAAATTCTATCCGCTTCTGCTGCGCTATCAATCGTTACCTGACGTAATGTTCTATGCTCAGGATCCATAGTTGTTGCCCAAAGCTGTTCAGCGTTCATCTCTCCCAAACCTTTATATCGTTGAACGGTAACGCTACTCTCTTTACCTGCTCCTTTCATTTCCTCTAACATTTTATCACGCTCTTCATCATTCCAGCAATATCTTTGGTCTTTTCCTTTCTTTAATAAATATAAAGGAGGAGTAGCAATATAAACATATCCATTCTCTACCAACTCCTTCATGTGTCGGAAATAGAACGTTAAAATCAAGGTCTCAATGTGGCTACCATCTACATCGGCATCACACATGATGATGATTTTGTGGTATCTTAGGTTTTCTAGGTTCAGAGCTTTTGCATCTTCTTCAGTACCTACTCTCACTCCAAGAGCTGTGTACATATTTTTAATCTCTTCGTTTTCAAAGATTTTATGATGCATCGCTTTTTCAACATTCAAAATTTTACCTCTTAATGGTAATATCGCCTGAAATCTTCTATCTCTACCCTGCTTAGCCGTTCCGCCCGCTGAATCTCCCTCAACTAGATAAATCTCACATTGGCTAGGGTCTTTTTCAGAACAATCGGCTAATTTTCCCGGAAGACCTGTAGAAGTAAGTACATTTTTTGGTTGCCCAATTTCTCTAGCC
>CALALS010000155.1 GCA_937925525.1 uncultured Flavobacteriales bacterium
AAGACAAGCAATCTCAAAAAAATTCTTTGTTCAATTCAAGAAGTAGATATGGAAAAGCAATTAGAGTTTATTAAAATGAATTTTGAAAGATGGAAAGGAGACTTAGAGCAAGTAGATGATGTCTGCATCATGGGTATTAAAATATAAATGAGATATCTATTAAAAATATTAGCTCTTCTCCTATTTGTTAACGTTTCTTATTCTCAAAATGAATTTATTGACTCACTTAAACATTCGCTTACATCGGCTAAAAACGACTCTGTTAAAGCAGAACTATTAATAGCATTAGCTAATGAAATTGTGGACGACAAGGTTTGGCCTGTCTATAACTATAAAGCTTATCAACTAGCAGAACAGAAGTTAACCATATCTCCGAACAGTAAACATTATTTGGGTGTGAAGGCATTTGCCTTAACTAATTTTGGGTATCTGGAAGACGACAAAGGCAATACTGTTAAAGCTCTAGAACATTATCAAGAAGCACTTGACCTTCATAAAAAGATAAATAATACAGAAGGAATTGCAAGTGTACTTAACAACATTGGCTCCATTCTTTACGACCAAAAACAGTATGATGAAGCCTTAAAGTACTACAACCAAAGTGTAGAACTAAAAAAGGAAAACAATGACAAATTAGGTATTGCTTGGACTTACAATAATATTGGCACCATTTACGAAGCACAAGAAAAAGTAGATGAAGCTATTCTCTATTATCGAAAAAGCCTACACATTATGGTGTCGCTTGCTAACCCTGGAGGACAAGCTATAACCATGAATAATCTGGGTGCTTTATTTTTGCGGAGAGGTGAGTATAAGGAAGCCATCTCCTATATAAGAAGAGCGAACAAGCAATATCAAATAGCTGATGATGAATCCGGAGTAGCTTGGACCTACGGCAATCTTTCGCATTGTTTTTATAAGCAAGCAATGGCTGATAGCACCATGCACTATGCAAAAAAGTCCTATGAAATTGCTAGCAAAATTGATTATCCGGCAGTGCAAATTCAATCCATAGAAAAAATGTATGATGCTTATGCATTGAAGGGTGATTACAAAGAAGCGCTCAACTATCATATTCTATGGAAAAACTTACAAGACACCATTGAAAATACTGAAAAACAAAAGGAAGTCCTGAAAAAAGAAATGCAGTACCATCACGAAAAAGAAAAGCTTAAACTAGAACAGGATAAACAACAAGCAGCTGCTATTGCTAAGGAAAAGGAAATTAGAAGTTATTGGATAATTGGAGCTATCATTCTCATTCTACTTATTGTAGTTGTATTCTCGGGCTTATTATTTAATCGATTTAAACTGGTTAAACAACAGAAAGATAGTATAAACTACGCCAAACGTTTGCAAGATGCTATCCTTCCTCCGCATGAAACATTACAAACAGTTTTTCAAAACTTCTTTATTTATTATCAGCCTAAAGACATTGTAGCAGGTGATTTTTACTGGATGGAAGAAATTAAAGGTGAAACCTTTTTTGCCGTTGCCGATTGTACCGGTCATGGCGTCCCTGGCTCTATTGTTTCAGTGGTTTGCAGTAATGCCATAAACAGAGCCGTAAAGGAATTTGAACTGAAAGAACCTGCTCAAATACTGGATAAAGTTACAGACTTAGTAATTGAAACCTTTGACAAAAGCGGTGAAGAAGTAAAGGACGGCATGGATATTTCGTTCATTAAATTCAATAAAGATTTTACCGAAATAGCTTGGGCAGGTGCCAATAATCCGCTATGGATAATAAGAAATAATGAACTTCTAGAATATAAAGCAGACAAGCAGCCCATTGGTAAATTTGCTGAGCGCTCACCATTCACCAATCATAAAATTGCACTACAAAAGAATGATACGCTTTACCTATTTACTGACGGTTATGCCGACCAATTTGGCGGTGAAAAAGGCAAAAAGTTTAAAAGCGGTAATCTAAAACAATTGTTGCTTTCCATTCAAAACAAGGCAATGGAAGAGCAAAAGAAACACATCATTAAAAGTTTTGAAAACTGGTA
>CALALS010000156.1 GCA_937925525.1 uncultured Flavobacteriales bacterium
GCAGGATAAAACACCAACTTCATATTATCATCTAAATCATAATTTCCAAAAGCAGGATTTCCTCCGTTTCCGGGATGTAATGAGTCGGTCATTCTTGGCAAAATACCAATAAAAACAATCATAAATACAAAAGCAAAGATGTTGTAAACAGCCGCAATTCTTCCGGTTTTATATTCATCATCCATTGAGTTTCTAAGGATAATATATGCTGCGTACATTAGCATGGTAATAGCTGAACCATTTAATTTTACATCACCCGTCCACCAGGTTCCCCAAGTATATTTTGCCCAAAGGCTTCCGGTTATAATACCCAAAATTCCAAATACAATTCCTGTGTTGATAGCCTCTTTTGCTTTAGAATCGTATTTAATATTATTAGTGGCTAAAAATTTAAAACTATGATATAAAGAAATTGCAAAAAGGGTAAACATGGTAAACCACATGGGAACATGAAAGTATAAGTTTCTGATGGTTTCATTTAGAATAGCCATTCTGGGAACTTCACTCATAAATCCAGCATATACGGTGTATGCTAATAACAGTACACCCAAAATTTTCCACCAGTTTTTTAGCATTTCAATCTATTTTCAATGAGAAGAAACATTAAAATGAACACATTGTTCTAATCGCGCCAAAGATATGGAAATAAAAGATACCCCAAAGCTTTGGTTACGACTATCATTAAGGCTAATCCACAAAGCATTTCCCACTCATCGGCTATGCTGTGCATGTTTATCGATTCATTAGAAAGCTGAACAATTAAAATAATGATAGGAGCAATTACCGGAAATCCTAAAATGGCAGTAAGTGCTGCTCCGTTGGTTGCTTGTGAAGCAATAGAACTAACTACCGTAAAGGCTGAAGAAAGTGCAATAGTACCTAAGAAAAAAGTAGCCATAAAAAGGCTAAGTTGTACTTGAAAGTTTTCAAATAGAAAGTAAAATGCCAATAAATTGATAATACCAATAGCTAAGGCTAGCAATGCATTAAATAAAATTTTTGCAAATAAAATGTTTACGGGTTTGGTTAGCGTGTGGTAATACAATTTTAATTGGTTTAAATCACTTGAAAAACTCTTTATCACTGCATTAATAATTGCAAAGAGTACAATTAGCCAAAAGAGCGCCACTTTTACTTTTTCATCTGTAATAAAACCAAATGAAAGATAGCAGATGAACACACTGGAAATAACATAAATAAATATACCCAATAATGCATATTTATTTCTAAGTTCAAGCAATACATCTTTTTGAAATAAGGCCCAGAAATGGTTCATGGGGTAAAGATAAACTATTAAGAATTATATAATAAAGGCTAGAAAAATTAGGATTATTAAAATAGTAGCTAATATTGTTAGAATGATCATGGATAATCCGATTGAAAATCCGGCAAGTGCATACCCTTTTCCCTGATATTGAGGGTTTTCTTTATATGTTTTTAAAGCAGACCTCCCTAATACTACCGCTAAAATAAAACATGGTAAGCCTAAAACTCCTAATATACCTATATAACTTAATGAGTAAAAAAGTATGCCAAAAATGCTGAACAAAAAAGACCAAAGTGATTTCTTTTTAGTTTGAATTTCTTCAGCAGTTTCATCTAAGTAATTTCTTTCAACAAAATAGTCATCTTCATTAACTACTTCTTTTTGTTCACCGCTAGCATAGTTTATACTTTCTATTTCTGCCATACTTGTCCTAATGTTGTTTCCCTTATCATTTCCACAGAACTTATAAAACACTTCTTTTTCGCTAACATACTTTATATTACAAAGAATTTTACTCCCATTTTTGAAATATAATGTGTCACACCCATGGTAATCTGTCACTGTTGCTTCTTCCACCTCTACTTCTTTTTCTTGCTGGATAAACTTTGGTGGGAGAATCTCTTCAGTAGTGGTTTCTTGAGCTAAAAATTCATCTGTATTTAAATCAACTTTTAACTTTTCAATTTTTTCTTTTTTGAAAAAGTTATTTTCTACATGAAAACCTTTGTTGTATAATCGTTTTTCTATACTGCAACTTGAAAGTAACAACAAGAGAAAAAATATGGTTAAAATTGATTTCAAATGTTTACTTGTTTTTATTTTTTCTGTAATAAAAATATTGAGATTGTCTTTTAAGTGTAAGAAGAGCAATTATTAGTGAGAATAGACTTATTAAAAAAAGGGGTGCAAACTGATAGATTCTGGTAACATTATTAAAAGCTATTACTAAAAAAACAACAAATGAAGATGTAAAAAGTATATTTAAAACTCTATGAATTTGCATTTTCTTGTGAATATTATTATTTGTATTATAATAATCAAAAGTCACTTGTTTTCCATCAGCATAATTTATTTGTTCAATATTTTCTTTGAAAATAGTTGGATACTTATACTCTTTATTTTGCTGGGTTATATAATGGTTAAACTCAAAATTTTTAATTTGAGTAGTTAATATTGTATCATTGTTTAGCATTATAATTGTATCTATCGTTTTAGGTTTACTTTCATCTTTAAAGTTATTAGGATTGTAAAGCCCAATTTTCAATAATTTACTTTTTTTTATAGAATTGACGGTGTACTTTTTCAATGAATTATAAAAGTAAATCTTAGATTTTGTTATATTTTTAACATAACATAATTCAAATTTAGTATCAAAAAATAGAGTGTCATAATTATTATTTATCAATGAATCCTTCGGACTCGAACAAAAGCTATTTAATGTATCAATAGATGCAATTAAATTAGAAAAATTTGACTCTGCTTTAAAATTTCGCTTCTGTTTGCTTAATAATTCTTCTACATGAAAACCTTTGTTGTATAGCCTTTTTTCTATGCTACAAGATTGCAGAATAGCCGATAGAAATAGTAATAATATGAACAACTTTGTGTACTTCACAAAAGCTAAATTAGGCAAAAATTATGAGTGTAAAGTAAAGACGGTAATTTCAGGAGAAATGCCTACTCTTCCGGGATATCCAATAAATCCTAAGCCTGTGTTTACATAAAGTTGTTGGTTGTCTTTTTGATATAACCCGCTCCACTGCTCATAAATATACTGTACCGGACTCCATTGAAAATCGGGTAGTTTTACGCCAAACTGCATACCATGTGTGTGACCTGAAAATGTGCATGCAATGTCTTTATGTTCCGTATTTATTTTAGCATCCCAGTGTGAAGGGTCGTGTGATAACAATAGTTTTGCCGGATGGTTTTCAATTCCTTTTTTCACTTTGTCTAAATCGGCATATTTCTGAAATCTTCCTTTGTCTCCCCAGTTTTCAACGCCCATTAAAGCTATAGATTCATTGTTTTTAGTAATGATTCTGTTTTCATTTAACAATAAATCCCAATTCATGCTTTCATGAATCTTTCGCATTAAATCTCTGTTGTGTTGCTTTCCTTTAAAGTCATCTCTTTTGTAAAAATAATCGCCATAATCATGATTACCCAATATGGAATAAACTCCCATTTTGGTTTCAATGTTTTTTAAAACTTC
>CALALS010000157.1 GCA_937925525.1 uncultured Flavobacteriales bacterium
GTTTTGCTCTGCCAATATCTTTTCTACGCTTTTATTTTCGGTATCGAAGAAGTTTACCTTGATACCGCTTTTAGTGGTAATGTCTTCCAGCTCTTCTAAGGTGTAACAACTCAATAAAGACTCTTTTCTGTTGTAGTTAAAGGCTATGGTGTTTATGCTGTTTCCGTTAAGCGTAATGCTGTAAAAGCCTTCTTTGGTAATTTGGTTGTTGGTTTGTAAAAAGAAGGACTTGCCGTTGCTTTTCAGTTCGGGAATAACATCCAACTCGTCCTTTACCAGATGATAAATGTTTTCGGTTTGATGTTCGTTTTGAAGCGGTATCAACTCATCTTTGCCCACCGTATAAAAGAGCGGATACGTCTTTTTGCTGTAAAGGGCAATGTTATAAACCGTTGGAATAAAGATAGCATGGCTGGTAAGGTTGCCCGATTTATCCGTTAGCGGAGAAGAAAGTACATACACCGTTCCTTTACCGAAATTGTTGGCGGTAAGCAGCGGATAACCGTTTTGTAAGCTAATGATGTTCTGCACCGATTTTTTACTGCCTGTAAGTAACGGATAGTTTTTCGTGATGTAAGGCAAGTCAATGTTTTCGGGTTTTTTCTCAAACACACCTTTAAACAAATGATGCTGGTCGTCAAGGGCGGCTACTTTGGTTTTAGAAGTATCTATGTTTTGAATTTTGGGAGCATTTAATCCGGCAAACAAACTGTTGTAGCTTTCCAGTTGAATTTCTTTTTCGGGTAAGTTAATGAGTATGGTTCCGCCATTATCTACAAAGGTTTGTAACTCTTGTTGTAAGCCTGTCGGTACTTCTTTTAATCCCGTTACCACAATAAGCGTAGCCTTGCTGAATTCCTGAAAATCTATTTGTGTGGACGGAGTGGCTTTGTAGTTAAAAGCACTGTCTTGTCCCAGCAAAGCATTGATGTAGATGTTTTCTTCTTCGTAAATGTGGTAGATGTTTACGTCTTTGTGGATGGAGTAGTTGAAGTTGAAATGGTCGTCAAAAGTTACGGGATAATCATTGATTTGCACTTTGCAAGAATAGTTACCCATATCTGAATTAGTATAGTTGAGCTCTACCGTTTTGGTTTCCTCTGCTGCTATGCTAAAGCTGCCCACCGTTTTTGACTTTCCGTTGATGTAAAGCGTAGCCGGTATGTTTTCCAGGTTTTTATCAGACGTATTTATGATTCTCACCTGAAGCTTTTCATTGGCTTTGTGTAATCTTACCGGGCTTTGCAGCCACACACTGTCAATAAACAGATTACCCGTTACGGGTGCTTGTATTTGCAAGGCATTATAGTTTACCGTGCTGTCGGTGTTTACGTTTTCCCAGTTGGTGGTTGATTTTTGAAAGTCAGAGATAAGATAAGCTTGATGATTTAAGCCTTCGTTTTGTGCCAGCAAATCATTCATTCTGGAAACTACTTCATTGGTGCTGCGGGTGTAAAAAGTGGGTTTAATTTCTTTTAACTGCTCTATAAATTCATCTCTGGAAATGGTGCGTTGCTGCTCGGGTCTGAACTCATTGGTGAGTAGCTGAAACTTATCATCAGGGCGATATAGCTCGGCTATTTCATTGGCTTTTAGCACGGCTTCGTTTAGCAGATTGCCTTCTTTGCTGAGCAACTGCATACTGTATGAGTTGTCGATATACACGCTAACGGCTTTTTGGCCTACTACGGCTGTGGTGTTATCGTTTTTAAAGTAAGGCTGTGCAAAGGCAAAGATAAGTGCCATAAGTGCCAACAAACGACTAATTAAAATAAGCAAATGCTTGAGTTTAGAGCGAGAATCGGTTTCCTGCTTAATGTCTTTTAAGAAGCGGACATTGGTAAAGTAAACGGTTTTGTATTTTCTAAAGTTGAATAAATGAACGATGATGGGAACTGCCAGTGCGAAGAGTGCAAACAGAAAGGATGGATAGACAAAGCTCATTAAAACGCAAAAATAAGCTATTTTTTGAAATGCGGTGCTTTTGCTGTTAAAAACTGTGGAAAGCTTTGTTGGTTTGATTAGAAAAGCTTTTAATTTGCAATAAGTTTGCTAGAATTTAATAAATAATATGTTAATGGGAGATAGCAGTGAGAAAAAAAAGAGTTCACTTCGAAAAAAGGCAGATGCTATAAAAAAATTTCGATGCAAGAATCTTATCGCTGTTCTTGAAGAACCGCAAGATTATAAAAATATAGGTAGGACAATTCGGAACATAAATGCTCTTGGAGTTGAAAAACTCTACATTGTTGATAGTAGGGACAAGGTACCAGATGATTGGCAAGAAATGAGATCAAATGTTACGTTAACTAAAACTTCAGGGTCTGCAATAAAGTGGTCATTTGTAAAAAAATTTAAAAGCACTAACGAATGCATCGCACACTTAAACAAAAAAGGGTTTGTATCAATGGTAACATCTCCTCACATAAAAGGACATAATAATATTGTCTTACATGAAGGGAAATATATTAAAATGAAACTTGCTATTTGGTTTGGGAATGAATCAAAGGGTATAAGTGATGAAGCAGTTGAAAATGCTAAAGCTTGCATTAATATTCCCATGTATGGAATAATTGAAAGTTTAAATTTAGGGACATCAACTGGAATTGTCCTTTATGAAGTTACTAAACAGCGAAGAGAATTTAAGCTGAGTAAAGTCACTAAAAAGGAAAGAGAAACTAAAAACAAATAAATAATTGTGGTAAAACTTAATGTAAATGAAACCAAAAGTAGATGCCTTTTTTAGCGAAGCCGAGCAATGGCAAGATGAATACGAAGAGTTTAGAAGAATTGTATTGGAATGCTGATTAACCGAAGAGCTGAAATGGAAAGTGCCGTGCTATACCTACAAAAATGCCAATATTCTTATCATACATGGGTTTAAAGAGTTTTGTGCCATTAACTTTTTTAAAGGAAGTCTATTAAAAGATGAAGAAGGTATATTGGTTCAGCAAACCGAAAATTCCGAAGCTACCCGCCAAATAAGAGTAACCAATGTTAAGGAAATAAAAAAGCTGGAAGGACACATAAAAGCCTATATTTTTGAAGCCATTGAAGTAGAAAAAGCAGGCTTAAAAATCAATTACAAAAAGGTAGATGACGTTGATGTTCCCGAAGAGTTCCAACAAAAGCTGGACGAAAGCCCTGAACTGAAAGAAGCCTTTGAAGCCCTAACACCCGGCCGACAAAAAGGCTATCTGTTACATTTTTCACAAGCCAAGCAATCGGCTACCCGAGCAGCAAGAGTAGAAAAGTATCGGCAGCGTATTCTCAACGGCAAAGGCATTAACGATTGTGTTTGTGGTTTGTCCAAACGCTATCCCGTTTGTGACGGTTCGCATAATCATGCTAAGTAATTTTTTAACCCCCTGTTTCTTCACTTTGTTTCGAAACTGTCCCCCTAATTTAGGGGGACAGCGAATGTAATGAGCAAGGGGTAAGCAGAGGACAAAAGCTCAAAACGTCTGCACGTTTGTCGAAAATGTCCGCACAAAACCTCAAAACTTCTGCACGTTTGTTGAAAACGCTTGGACAAAACCTCAAAACGTCTGGACAAAAGCTCAAAACGTCTGCACGTTTGTTGAAAACGTTCGGGCAAAAGCTTAAAATGTCCAAACAAATGCTGTAAACGTTCAAAGAAAAGCTTAAAACGCTTAAGCAAAAGCTCAAAATGCTTGAACAAAACAAGAAAATGCTTGAACAAAACAAGAAAATGCTTGAAC
>CALALS010000158.1 GCA_937925525.1 uncultured Flavobacteriales bacterium
TTATATGAAAAATCATCAAAACAAAGCTTAAAAGAAATAGCAAAGCAAATTGACGACTGTGGTAAGCCAAAACAATTTAAAAAAAAAACGATATTTAGCGAAGCTCCTTCTATAATTGGTAAAGGCAAGGTAATTAATGAAGGAGTTAACAATGAACTGGATGATTTAAGAAGCCTTGCCAGCTCAGGAAAAGATTACCTTACTAATCTTCAAAAAAGGCTGACTGAAGAAACTGGAATATCAAGCTTGAAGATAGCTTTTAATAATGTATTTGGCTATTATATCGAAGTTAGAAACACACACAAAGAAAAAGTTCCTCAAGACTGGATTAGAAAGCAAACGCTAGCTAATGCAGAAAGATATATTACCGAAGAATTAAAAGAATACGAAACCAAAATATTAGGAGCGGAAGAAAAAATATTGGCAATCGAAACCAAAGAGTTTAATGACTTGGTGGTTGAGCTTAGCAACTATCTCCTTCCCATCCAAAAAAATGCATACATTATTGCTCAATTAGATTGTTTACAGTCTTTTGCCAGTTGTGCAATAGAGAATGATTATACCAAACCGGAATTTATATCTGAAAATAGCCTTGATATTTCTGAAGGAAGACACCCGGTAATTGAAAAAACATTACCTATTGGACAAGAATACGTTTCAAACAATATCTATTTGGATGATGCTACTCAACAAATAATTATGATTACCGGCCCCAATATGGCGGGTAAGTCAGCTTTGCTAAGACAAACTGCTTTAATAGTTATTTTGGCTCAGATGGGAAGCTTTGTGCCTGCAAAAAAAGCCCGGCTAGGCATTACAGATAAAATATTTACCAGAGTGGGCGCTTCAGATAACCTTTCAATGGGCGAATCTACTTTTATGGTAGAGATGAACGAAACCGCCAGTATTTTAAACAATCTTTCAAATAGTAGTTTGGTGTTGCTAGATGAAATTGGCAGAGGAACATCCACTTATGACGGAATATCTATTGCATGGTCTATAGCAGAATACATTCACCAACATCCTAAATTTAAAGCGAAGACACTGTTTGCTACCCATTATCATGAATTAAACGAAATGGCAAAATCGTTTGAGCGGATAAAAAACTACAATGTATCGGTTAAAGAAATTGATAGGAAGGTTTTGTTTTTAAGAAAGTTGGTTCCCGGAGGGAGTGAGCATAGCTTTGGAATTAAAAAAGCTAGAAAGTTCTCATGTAGATGAAAAAACAAAAGCAGTAGTAAACGAGATAACGAATGATAATTTTCAATTAAGCTTTTTTCAATTAGATGATCCAGTGTTAGAGCAAATAAAAGAAGACATTTTAGCAATTGATATTAATACGCTTACCCCTGTTGAAGCACTAATGAAGTTAAATGAAATTAAGAAGCTAGTGGGAGG
>CALALS010000159.1 GCA_937925525.1 uncultured Flavobacteriales bacterium
AGAGGCAGAAAAAAAGAAACAGGCAGACGCTGAAGCAAAAATTAAAGCCTTAGAAGAACAATTGACTAGTTTAGTGTAATGAAGTTATTAAACCGTGAATTAAGTTGGCTTTCTTTTAATGAAAGAGTCTTGCAAGAAGCAATGGATTCTTTCAACCCGCTTGTAGAAAGGCTGCGATTTCTTGGTATTTACTCTAATAACAGAGATGAGTTTTTTAGAGTGCGTGTAGCTACGGTTAAACGAATGACTTATCTGGATAAGCGCTCAAGAACCATTATCTATGAAAATCCAAAAAAACTTTTAAAACAAATAGAGCAGATTGTAATTGAGCAAGAGAAAAAGTTCAATGAAGTATATCAGCAAATTATTAAAGAGTTGGAGAAGAAAGATGTGTATATGCTCAATGAGAAAACAATTTTGCCCGAACATCAAAAGTTTTTGGATGATTACTTTAATGATATACTTGACCCGGCATTAGTTCCGCTCATTCTTGAAGAGAAACGAAAGATTCCTTTTTTATCGGAGCAATCATCTTATTTGGCACTTAAGATTAAGTTAGATAATAAAAAGAAAGAAACAATATATGCGCTTGTAGAAATTCCTACTGAAATATTAAATCGTTTTGTGGAGTTGCCTACTGTAAATCGAAAGCGTTATTTTATTTTGCTTGATGATATTATTCGATTAAATATTCATAAGATATTTTCAATATTTAAAATAGCTTCTGCAGAAGCTTATGCTATTAAAATTACCCGAGACTCAGAATTGGATTTTGATGAAGATTTTAGCGAAGACTTTGTAGAGAAATTAGAGCAAAGTTTAAAAAAGAGAAAAAAATCAGAACCTGTTCGTTTTACTTTTGATAAGAAAATGCCTTCGGATTTGTCCTTGTTTTTATTCCAAAAATTGGGATTGACAGAAACAGATAATATTATACCCGGTGGCCGATATCATAATTTTAGAGACTTTATTAAATTCCCCAGAATAGAAAGGTCGTTAAATTACACTCCGCTAAAATCAATTGTTATAACAAAAGAAAATTTAGGTTCTTCCATTCTTAAAAAAATTCAAAAGCAAGATTTACTTTTTTATTATCCCTATCATCATTTTAACAATACCATTGACATTCTTCAGGAAGCCGCTATTGACCCAATGGTCCAATCTATCTACATTAATGTTTATAGGCTTGCAGATAGCTCAAGAGTTGCAAATGCTCTGATGAATGCCGCTAAAAACGGAAAAAAAGTAACTGCTGTTGTAGAGTTGCGAGCAAGGTTTGATGAAATAAATAATATTTATTGGTCAGATAAATTAGCCGATGCAGGAGTAAAAGTTTTACATGGTTCGGAAATCTATAAAACGCACTCAAAATTGGTGTTGATTAAATTAAAAGGGAAAGGCAAAAAAAATATGATTGCTCACGTAGGAACAGGAAATTTTCATGAGGGAAATGCTAAAGTTTATACTGATATTTCTATCTGGACGGCCGATAGTAAAATTACAAAAGAAGTTGAAAAGGTTTTTAATCACTTTGAAGCTTTAAGTGGAAAGCCCGATTTTAAAGAGCTTTTGGTTTCTCCTTTTAATACCAGAGATAAAATTTTAAAACTAATTCAGAAAGAAATTGCTCATGCTAAAAAGGGAAAGGAAGCATGGATTAAAATTAAGTTGAACAATTTTACAGATGAAGTATTAATGACCAAATTAATAGAAGCTTCATCAAAAGGAGTAAAGGTAAAGATGATTATAAGAGGGATTTGTAGCTTGCCGCTTAAGAAATCTGACCTTAATGAAAACTTTGAAGTGATAAGTGTTTTGGGCAGATTTTTAGAACATTCCCGATTTCTAATTTTTGCCAACAATGGCAAACCTATTACTTATATTTCATCTGCTGATTGGATGATAAGAAACCTTGAAAAAAGGATTGAAGTTTCTATGCCTGTTTTTGACGAAGGCTGTAAAACATTGATAAATGATGTTTTTGAAACATTATGGAACAACAACAAAAAAGCCAGAATTATTGATGCCAACTTCAATAATCGATATAAGATTTATGAAAATGCTAAATTAGTCGATTCACAAGTGGAACTATTTAAAGTATTAGAAAAAACGAATTAATGAACGAGAGGTTTGCGGCAATAGATATTGGTTCCAACGGAGTAAGATTACTTTTCATAGAAATATATCACTATAACGATGAGCCTGTTTTTAAAAAGTTAGAGTTAATAAGGCTTCCTATTAGGCTGGGCGATGATGTTTTTAATTACGGAAAAATTTCTGAATCAAAATTTAGAAAACTCAGAAGCATGGCGCTATCGTTTAAGTCTTTAATGCATGTTTTTGATATTACCAATTACAAAGCTTGTGCTACTTCGGCTATGCGCGATGCGGAAAATGGCAGTGTAATTATTAATCACATTTTTGAAGAAACCGGAATAAAAATAGATATAATAGAAGGTGCTGAAGAAGCTTCAATATTATTTGAGGCTATTTTTGAAACTCCTATAGATAAAAATCAAAATTATCTTTTTGTTGATGTGGGTGGCGGGAGTACTGAAGTAACTTTTTTTTTTTTTTGTATAAGTAGAGGATGATGATATTTTATTTTGGTTATGTTTTGTATTAAGTGAGTAAGA
>CALALS010000160.1 GCA_937925525.1 uncultured Flavobacteriales bacterium
TCAATCTCTTAGGAGAATACGATTGTAAACTAGATGCTAAGGGGCGTTTCATGTTTCCTAGTGGTCTTAAAAAGCAGCTTGCTGAAGTAATGCATGAGGGTTTTGTGGTGAACAGAAATGTCTTTGAAAATTGCTTGGTGATTTACCCGATGAGCGAATGGAATAAAATTTCAGGGCAGTTGGGAAAGCTAAATCGATTTATCAAAAAGAATGAGCAGTTCGTTAGAAGATTTAACAATGGCGCAACAGTAGTTGAGTTAGATGGAGCCGGAAGAATGTTAGTGCCAAAAGTGTTGGTGGATTATGCTGATTTGAAAAAGGAAGTGAAGGTGTGTGGTAATGGTGATAGAATAGAATTATGGAGCAAAAAGAGTTTTGAAAAAATTATGAAAGAGCAAATTGATTTTGGTCAATTGGCTGAAGAGGTGATGGGTAGCTTGGGTAATAATACTCAAGAGGATGTATCATAATCCGGTTCTTTTACATAGCTCGGTAGACGGATTGTCTATTAAAGCGGATGGTGTTTATGTTGATGTAACCTATGGAGGCGGAGGGCATTCAAAAGAAATTTTGAAGCGACTGGGAAGTAAAGGAAAGCTTATTGCATTTGATCAAGACAAAGATGCAATTGCAAATAAGTTGGATGATGAAAGGTTGATTCTGGTAAACCAAAATTTTAAGTATCTGAAAAACTATTTGAGGTACTACAAAATTGAAAAGGTGGACGGAATATTGGCTGACTTAGGCGTTTCATCTCATCAATTCGACAAAACAGAGAGAGGTTTTACTTTTCGTGAAGATAGTTTGTTGGATATGCGGATGAGCCAAAAAGCAGAATTGTCGGCACTAAATGTCATTAATGAATACGGAGAGGAGAAGTTGGTTAAGATATTCAAGGAATATGGTGAGTTGAGAGAAGGGAAGCTAATAGCTAGAAAAATAATTGAACAACGTTCTTTAAATAAAATAGAAACATCCAAGCAGTTGGTAGATATGCTTACTCCAATGGCAAAACGAAATGAGGAGCATAAATTTTTTGCCAAAGTGTTTCAAGCACTTCGCATTGAAGTGAATGATGAAATACAAGTGTTAGCAGAGTTATTAAAAAACTCGTTAGACGTGCTAAAAATTGGAGGAAGAATGTCAGTGATTTCATATCACTCATTGGAAGATAGGTTAGTAAAAAACTTCTTTAGGTCGGGAAATGTGGAAGGAAAAATAGACAAAGACATCAAAGGGAATTTTTACGAACCATTTAAGCAAATAACCAGAAAGCCAATGGTGCCGGATGAAAAAGAAATAAAAATAAACAATAGAGCAAGAAGCGCAAAACTTAGAATAGCCGAAAGAAAAGAATGAGTAAAAATAAAATTAAGGAACCTATAGAAGAAGTGAAAACCTCTCCAAAAAAGAAAAAAAAGAGTTGGTTGGGATTCTTGTCGGGTAACTTTTTGAAAGGAGATGGAGTTGTTCGTCAGTTGCCTTTTATGTTTTTCATCTCTTTTATTGCCTTAATTTATATAGCAAACGGATACTACGCAGAATCTAATGTGCGTAAAATTGACAGACTCAACAAAGAAGTAAAAGAGTTGAGGTCAGAATACATCACTCTCAAATCAGAATTAAATTACAGAAGCAAGCAATCTGAAGTAGCTAAAATGATTGCCGAGCAGGGTATCTATGAATCTATTACTCCACCCAAAAAAATCAGTCTTAAAAAGTGACGGAATACAAAAAAGATATCATGTGGAGAACCTATGTAGTTTACATAGGAATATGTCTTTTTGGTGGTGCCATATTGTTTCAGGCATTCAGAGTGCAATTTGTAGAAGGTTCTGAATTAAAAGAAAGAGCCAAAAAGTCTACTATTTCTGTTAAAAGTATTGAAGCCGTTAGAGGAAACATTTATTCCAGAAACGGAAGTTTGTTTGCTACATCAGTTCCTGTTTATGATATCCGTATGGATTTAAAAACAGAAGCGCTAACAGATGAAATTTTTTCTGAAAATATAAAAGGATTATGTGTCAAGCTTAGCGAAACGTTTCAAGACAAAAGCTGGCAGCAATATAAAGAGGAATTAACGAAAGCTAGAGCAAGAGGAGAGCGCTATCATTTAATCAAAAGAAATATTAGTTACACACAGCTTCAAAAAGTTAAAACCTTTCCTATTTTCAAATTAGGTCAATACAAAGGCGGGTTTATTTATGAGCAAAAAAATAAAAGAAAACAAC
>CALALS010000161.1 GCA_937925525.1 uncultured Flavobacteriales bacterium
CTAACCAAAGCTATGAGAAAATTTACAATCTTAGTTATTAGTCTGTTCTCTTTAGTTATTTTATTTACCGATTGCAAAAAGAAGGAACAAGTTGTTATCCCGGATAATGAAGCTCCTTACAATGGAGATGTATCAAGAGTAAAAGTAGAAAACTTTGTAAACAGATTATTTATTGACCTATTAGGTAGAGAGCCTCTTGATGCTGAAATGGACAATGAGGTTGCAGCTATCAAATCTGCGGGCTATTCAAGAGCATCTCGTGAAGCGCTTATCACTAAGCTGATGACTGATCAGACATATAGAGATGGTGATTCCTCTTACTATCACGCTTACTACAACCGCTTTTTTGAATTAACAAAGGTTAGAATTTTGGATGTTTATTCTGATGAAGGAGAGTATCTAGCAAAACAAGCAGGTATACTTGCAACTGCTGCCTACATAGACTCCCTTAATAATGACTTACATGGTTGGGCTGTAAAAATGGAAAAGGTTAACAAATTAAGAAGAGCCATAAAAGCAAGATATGAGTATAGAAATGGTGTAATAACTATTCAGGAAGTTTACAGAAGACTGTTAGATAACGATATTTTTGAAGGCTCGGCTTGGGATAATATGTACAATGTTGCAAACTATGCAAGAAATGGTTTTAATGCGTTGTTTTTTAGAAATGCTACTCAAGAAGAAATTCTCAAAACTCAACTAATGGCTCAAAATGGCCAACCGGAGTACTTATTAGGTATGTATGGACAAAGCTTAGCAGACTTTTACAACATTGTAACTCAATGCAAAGAATTTAATGAAGGATTAATCAGGTATTATTTTAAATCATACTTAGGACGTGACCCGAATACCGGAGAAATGTATGATTTTATGACCCGTTATGGCGGCTCTGCTATAAATGTTCAACAATTACAAAAAGAAATATTAAGTTATAAAGAATACGCCAACTTTTAATTAAGGCTTTATGAAAAAATTAACCACTTATTCAGTTGCTTTTTTACTCCTCTTTTCTTTAGGATGCAAAAAGAAAGAGAAAAAAGACCCCAACCTTTATCAGGTAAACACAGTAGATTTATACCACTCTAGTGCTGATAAAACAAAGAGGAAAACATTGGATATATATATCTCTGTAATGTACTCTAACTTGTTTCAGCTAGCTATGTCACCTGCTGAAGTAGCAAAAGCATCAGATGCTCTTTATTCAATAGGAGATAAAAGACTCGGAATGGAAGTTCTGGTTTCTAACTTTTTAAATGATGTTTCCCCTCAAGTTCAAATACCTACAAATACTGAAATGAGAGGAGATATTGATAAGTTTATAGAAGATGCATATATCCGCTTTTTAATTAGAAGACCGACAGAAGCAGAAAAAACATACTTCAGAAACTTTATTACCGCTAACCCAAATCTTGAAGCCCAAATGGTTTACATGGCATTCGCTACATGTAACGAATACCAGTATTATTAAACTATTAAAATAGTCTATTATGAAAAGAAAAGATTTTTTAAAAACCGCAGGAATAGCAGCAGCCGGTGCCATTGCAGCTCCATATATACTTCCATCAGGGCGACTTTTTGCACAAAGTGGCGGAAATCACATGGCTAAGCACGTTATTTATGTAATGTTTGCGGGAGGTGTTAGGCATCAAGAGGTAATTGACCAATCATACTTAACAGAGCAGGGAGCTTCAGGCGCACATAATTTAACACAAAACATGTTTGATTTTGTTGGTGGCACCACCAACAATACTGTAATTTATGGTCCATCTACTCCTAACACTCCAATTAACAATGTTATAGGTCAAGGGACTAGTTTTGGGTCGATAGAAGCTCAGGGCGTAACCTTTGCGGAAACAAATGCAGCTTCAAGAGGTCACTATGGCGGATTTAACAGTTTAATTCAGGGAAATCAAGCTGCGGCACAAGGTTTAGCCAATAAGCCAATCAACCCTACCATATTTGAATATTTAAGAAAACATGCAGGGTTTGCTGCCACTGATGTTTGGTTTATCGGAAATACTATTGCTAATAGTGTTCCGCTTTTAAATCACTCTGAATATCCGGGTTTTGGAGCAGAATATGGCGCTAACTTTTTTGCACCATCTACTACATTCGGAAATTCAGGTCAGCAATACTTATCTGATGCTAAATTTCACCCTGAAGAGCAGTTAGATTACATGCGCTACATGAGAACATTTTTAGACAACCAATTTGATAACTACGGAGCAGCTCTTAAACAAATTGGAAACACTAAAGATGAAACTGAAAAAATAAAAGAGTTTATGCGAGAAATGTTTACTAAAGGCATGAACACCGTTATTAACACTAATGTTCCTGAAACACAGGCTGGCGGGCAGTTGGCAGGGAAAGGTGGCGGAGATATTGCTGCCTTAGCTTACTCCATGGAAGTGATGAAAAAATTTGAACCTAAGTTTTTAACCTTGAACTTCAGTAGTGTTGACGTATGTCATGGAAACTATACTTCCTACTTACAAAATCTTCACATGTGTGACTACTTAATTGGTGAATTGTGGAAATGGATTCAGTCTACTCCTCCGTTTAAAGATGAAACCATTATGATTTTAAGCCCTGAGTGTGGTAGAAATTTAAATCCAAATCCTATTAAAGATCAAAACAACTTCTTATCATATGATCACTCTGACACTAATGCATTAAGAGTGTTTACTCAAATTGTAGGAGGTGCTAACGTTAGCGGAATTGCACAAAGTAAATTAAATGCTCAAAAAGGCAATAGAATAGGAACACCTACAAATCCTGTAGCAAACATAAAGGACAATGTGCTTACCATAGGAGAAATTTTTGGTGTCAGAAACTTAATTGAAGCTGACGGAAGAGTTACTACAAGTAATTCTTTATTTGACTATATGTAATTTAAATTACCATGAGAAAAAAAACTACACTTTTAAGTATTTTTATTCTGGGAGTTTTTTCAATGGCTTTATTATTTAACGCCTGTAAGAAAAAGCAAGAGTTTGTAAATCCTTACGATCAACTAGAACAGCCTGATGAAGAAGTAGATCCATACCCATCGGTTAATAATGAGTTTGCAAAAGTACATCAGCAAGTATTTAAACCTCAATGTGCACTTTCAGGATGTCATGATGGTGGTATGTTTCCTCCGGATTTCAGAACAATGCATTCAACTTATAACACAATGGTTTACGAAGCTCCTATTATAAATAATCTAACCTATGACTTTAGATTTAGAGTTTACCCGGGAAAAGCAGATTCATCTGTAGTATATCAGCGAATTGCAGAAATTGATCCTTATTGGGCTGACACCACTTACCATTCTGGCCCAATGCCAGCCTACCCTCCTGACCAACAAGCATTAAAAAACCAAGTTTGGACACCAAATAAAGCCACCTATATTCAGATGGTGAAAGACTGGATAAATAATGGGGCAAAAGACATGTTTGGGAACACACCTCAATATGGAAACATGCCACCGCAAATTATTGGTTTCGTTTCTCCGGGTGGAAGTACTGGTCACGATTCCAGAACAATTGACCAACCTCTGGAGCTAGACTCAACTGATGGAATTGTGGACATTTATGTTGCTTACTACGATGATCAAACTCCTTCTACAAGTTTTGCAAGTATGCAATATAAAATTGCAGAAGTAATTGAAGATTTAAATACCGCTCCTTTAATGAACTTCACCTCAGGAAGTTACTCAGCCAAGCCACTAGAAGGCTCTACAAATATTAGTTACACCCACAAATTTTCAATTGACACAAGACAATATAGAAGAGGTGCAGGAATATTTTTTAAAGCAGTTATTCAGGAAACAACTGCTCTGCCAACTGTAGAAATTCCAAATGACGTCAACAAAAAACATTATCTACAATACTTCTCAATTAAAATTAATTAAAGATGAGGATTAGTGTCTTACTTTTATTGGTTATTACAATCGCTTTTTCATGTAAAAAGAAAAAGGAAGAAGAAGTTTTTCCTCCTGAAATAGAAATTGTGTCGCTTTCGGAAACTACTGTAAAGCAATTTGACAATCAAGTTACATTAACCATTAAATATAAAGATAATGACGGTGACTTGGGCTACACATCTTCCGATACTCTTGCTTTATCAGTTAAAGACAGTAGGTTAAATAAAGCAGACAAATATTTTGTTCCCCTTCTTGCTCCTATCAATAGTGATATTATGATTGAAGGTAACTTAGATGTTCAACTTGCTCCTTTTTTCCTTTTAGGTAATGGCTCAAGCGAGACGGTACCCTTAAAGGTTCAGTTAGAAGATAGATCAGGAAATTTAAGCAATGAAGCTCTTTCCCCTTCTATCACAATAACTCAATGAAATACCTTTGGCTAAATATTATTCTTCTTTTATTTAGCTACAATTTAGCCACTTCACAAACTTGTAGCCAACCAACGGCTCAACCCTCCTATCCGCTTTTTAAAATGAAGGACACCACTGTGGTGGAGTGTAAAGGAATATTTACTGACTCAGAGCTAAACACAATAAATGCTGGCTGGTATAAAGAAAATGAAAAATCATGCTTTAAAATTGTTTTTAATGGCACTATTAATCTAGATTTTTCATGTTTAGATTTAGGGCTTGGCGATACTCTTTTTTTTTACCAAGGTTATGTAAATTGTAATAATCCAGGAGTTGCTCCCTTTATTATAAAAACTAATGCTCACAACACAACTACTTTTAATATTGTCAGAAACAGCCCTGCAAGTGATACGCTAGTTATTCGATTTAAATCAAATAATATTGTAAATGCATCAGGGTGGATTGCTAAATGGCGTGTAACACCTCTGCCGCCTGTCCCTCCAACTATATCAATTAATCCTTTACCAAATTGTAGTACAACCACAATCTATATGAATTTATCTAAAAAAGTTCATTGTGATTCAGTGTATACAAATGCATTTGCTATTACGGCTCCTCCGGGTGTTACAGCTCCAGTCATTAGTAGTGCTGTTGGTCAAGGTTGTCCATCACTTGATGACAGCACAAATGTTGCTGTTATTTCACTTGCAGGGAATGGAATTGTAAGTAATTGTACCTACCAAATTGACTTCACCATTAATCTCTTAGATTTTTGTGATAGTATGTGGACTTTTACTGAAGACACTACTTTTACAGTAACAGATTGCCCTATTCCGGTCACATTTACTACAAATCCACCCAATACTGATACTATTTGTCCTGGAATGAGTATAGATATTACTGCAAACTCTACCTCATCATCTTGCTTGGCACTAAACTGGAATTGGAATAATGGTTTAGGGACAGGACCTGGACCAAAAACTGTATCTCCTCTTACCACCACAACTTATTGTGTCAATGTTGATGCAGGTGGTCCAAGTTTTCAATCCTGTAAAACAATTTACGTAATTAACCCACAAATATTAATTGGAGATACAACTATCTGCCAGTCTGAACCAGCTTTTTCAATACCTGTAAACATCGGAGGAGGAATATATACTGGAAACGGTATGTTGCAAGCTGTGGGTAGCATTGGGACTTTTGACCCTGATACAGCCGGAGGTGGGGTTCATATTATTACTTACGGTATTGGAACACTATGTAAAGACACGATAAGAATAACTGTTATTCCAATTGACGCAGGACCGGATGAAGCTGCTTGCCCAAACAGTCCGCCTTTTGTTCTCAGCGGATTTCTACCAGCAGTTGGTGGTTATTGGAAAGGCCCTTTTGTAGATTCTGCATCCGGAACATTTACACCACCTGCAACTCCTGGAGTATATATTGACACCTTTTATGCAAACGGATGTATGGACACCAAAACTATTTATGTAGGAAATTTAGGTGTTAGCAATACTATCGATTCAGTTTGCCAAAATATTGATCCCTATTATCTTTCAGCACAGCCTCCAGGAGGAACTTTTTCCGGTCCTGGAATTCAAACTGTTGACAGTTTATTTGACCCTGATGACGCTGGAGGAGGATTACACCATATTTTATATACCATTAACGGCTGTCAAGACACTATTAAAATTTATGTAAAAGCAATGGATGCGGGAGGAAATAGAACCGCTTGTCCATCTCAAACTAATCTCTATTTATATAATTCGTCATCAGGAGGAACCTGGAGTTCTACAAATCCAAATACCGGCTTACTTCCTCCGGGAACTCATCCAGCTTTTTATGATGCTTCTATACTAGGTCATGGAGGAAATGATACCTTAACCTACACCATGCCAAATGGTTGTACAGATACTTCTATTGTGTACATCAGAACTACAAATATCTATGAAGAAATAAGGTACTATTGTATTGATGAAGATTCGGTTGATTTAACTTCCAGCCAAACTCAAGGAGGAGTTAATAAAAACCCTTGTTGTAGTGGCTCATGGACAACTGCAGCGCCCGGTGCAATAGCTTACTTCGGAAATCCAGATTATAAACATTATTTCTACCCAAGTATTGCGGGCCCGGGAACTCATTGGCTCTATTGGACTAAAAACACTTGTGTTGACAGTATGCGTTTTATCGTTTATCCTGATTTAAAATTAAGAGATACTACCCTATGTTCTGCTGCAAATCCTTTACAGTTAGGCAATATGCCTGATAGTACAGTCTGGTTTGGTAACGGTGTAAATCCAACTACTGGTCTTTTTACTCCTTTAGTTGCCGGGCCTGGAACTCATAATGTAGGATATATTACTCCTGCAGGTTGTGGGGATACTGCTCAAATAACTATTTATCAATTTCAAGCAGCAAGCATTAATGGTTTAACATCACCTTATTGCCATAAAGACACCAACTATTCTTTTAGCTACTCTCCAAATAATTCTTCTATTTGGTTTGGACCGGGTACAGACACTACTACAATGACATTTAATCCGGTTGATGCAGGAGCAGGATACGACACCATAATTGTGTCTTACGGAATTGGTGAGTGTACGACCACAGATACCATGATTATTGAGATCTATCCGGAGCTTACTACTACTTACTCGGTAACGGAAGATACGATTTGTGGTGGTGGATATAGTGTTATAACTATTAATCCTTCAGGAGGTAATCCATTAGCTACATATAATCACACATGGACACCAACACTTCCTTCAAGAAACACAAATCAGGTAAGCCCTCCAAGTACTACAACTTATGTAATTGTTACTTCTGACGGTTGTTCAACACCCGTTTATGATACAATTACTATTTATATATTTCCGGGATTTACGGTTGGTTATACTACAAGTGATACCTTATGTTATGGAAATGAAGGATATGTTTTAGCAACTCCAAATCCTGCCGGTCCATACTCTTATGCTTGGGGACCGGGAGTTCCTAACCAGGATTCTATTGCCGCTCCTGTTGGAACTTCCTATAATGTAAAAGTAACCAATACTCAGACGGGTTGCCATAAAGATACTATTGTTAGAATACCTATGTACTCCATAGTAAAAGCGCTATTTTCGTTAAATCCTGACGAAGATTGTGTGCCCTATGACCAGAGGTTTGTAGATTTAATCGACCTTAGTCAAAATGGATTAACCGGAACATGGGAAATTGATGGCGTTGCTTCTCCTTACCAACCGGGCATTAATCCATCTCAAGAATTTAAAAAACCAGGTACTCACTCCATTAAACTTACGGTTTATAACGAAGGTAACTGTGTAGATAGTTACGAACTAACACTTTGTATTCAAGAAGACACAACTATTTTCATTCCTGATGTGTTTTCACCAAATGGCGATAATATTAATGATATACTCTATGCAAGAGCCGGAGCCTATAAAGAATTTAACTTCTTTGTGTATAATAGATTTGGTCAAAAAGTTTTTGAAACTACCGATTCTAAAATGGGCTGGGACGGCACTATTAATGGCAAACCTGCTCCACAAGATGTTTATGTTTATTATGTTTCATCGCTAACTGTGCATGATGTTCTAATTACCAAAAAAGGAGATGTAACACTTGTCCGATGATGAAAAAAGCTGGCCTCATATTGTTTTCTTTTTTACCCATTTTAGGTTTTGGTCAACTTTTTCATTTCTCACAATTTGATAATGCTCCCATTTTTATTAACCCTGCCAACACCGGTTTTTATGAGGGTAAATATAGACTAACAACAGTTTACAAAAGTCAATGGGGAAGCATATCCAGTCCTTACAAAACTATTTTTGCCGCTTTTGATGCTAGAATTCCTATAGATGGAAATAATAACAATGCCATTGGTGTGGGTGCAAATATTATTTCAGACAAAGCAGGCACCACACAACTAGGCTTAACTAACTACAATGCCAGTGTTTCTTATATGATGAGAGTTGGGGAAGCCCAGGGAATTTCGGCCGGGCTGTCCGTTGGCTATCTTCAACAATCCATTAACCTTGATGGTGTAAAATGGGATAGTCAGTATGATGGTGCCAATTATGATCCAACCATTGACCCAAATGAGCAAGATTATTCTAACCGAGCCAATTATGTTGACATAGCCGGTGGAGTTGTTTTTTTACATCAGCCTTACAGAAGATTAAGAATGGAAGGCGGGCTTTCTTTTGGCCACTTAACAAATCCTAATAGAAGTTTTAATAGTGTAGTAGATATAAACGAAGGCTTTAGGTATAACTTTAATGCCAAGGCTGAAATTGGATTAATTAAATCTTATATTCCCATGTTACTTATTTCAAAACAGAAAGCTTCTTATGAAATAGTGGCAGGCGGATTACGAAAAATTACAGTTGGTGAATCTTCTGTTTACACTAATGCTTTAACGGCTTCTGCAATTTATTTTGGCGGAGCATATAGGTTTAAAGATGGTATTATTGCTCAAATGATGTACGAACATAAGCAACAATTTAAAATTGGCGTAAGTTATGATATCAATCTTTCAAAATTAAGAGTTGCTACCCGAAAATTTGGAGGTGTTGAGTTAACTTTATCGTTTATTCCTTCCGGAAAGGCTGACAAAATTGATGTCAAAAATTTAGATAAAGTAAATAAACAATAAATAAAAACCTCCCCACTTTTCAGAGGGGAGGAAAAACCACTAAACCTTATTTAAAAGGGACTGTATATATGTACTAGAACGATATGTCTAAATTACACAATAGTAACTGCTTATTTATCAAAGATTCTTTTTCGGTAGCCATTAGTTCATGAACGAGCAAAATATTTGTATTTTCGGTCTATGAAGTTTCTACTAAAGTTTATTTTACCTCTATTCTTATTTAACACTCTTTTGGCTCAAGAAAAAGTGCTTCACCAAGACTTTTGGCCTAGCGGAAACCCAAAGTATTCGGGCTATACATTTGATAACGTAAAAATTGGAAGCTGGGTATTTTGGCATGAAACAGGAGCCATTCAATCCAAAGGAGATTATGTAAACGGTAAAGAAGAAGGAGTGTGGGTGTTTGGCTACGCCAACGGAAACTTAAAAAGCACCGGAAAATATAAAAATGGAATAATTGACAGCCTTTGGTATTTTTTTGACCTTTATGGAAAGCCCACATCAGAAGTTTATTTTAATGAGGGAAAATATCATGGAAAATACATTGAATACTACCCCAATACACAAAAGAAAATTGAAGGAAATTATGTTGAGGGTAAAAAAGACGGACTTTGGGAATACTATGATTATAACGGACAAAAAACCGGTGTAGAAACTTATAAAAATGATTTACTTCAAGGCAACAAAATAATCTGGTTTAGTAATGGTGTTAAGGCAGAAGAGTTTAATTACGTTAACGGAAAAGCAGAAGGCCCGGCAAAAAAATGGTTTGAGAATGGTAAGCTACAAGCAGAAGGAACATTGAAAAACGGTTTATATGAAGGCTTGTGGAAATACTATTATGAGTCGGGAAATATATTTGCGGAAGGCTATTATAAAAACGGAGAGTGGAATGGAAAATACGTTGGATATGATGATGAAGGAAATATATTAGAAACAGGAAAACACCTCAATAACCAAAAGCACGGCAAGTGGACGTTTTACAACAAAGGCAAAAAAGAAAAAACAGCCGTTTATAAAAATGGGGAGTTGATGAAGGAGAAGAAATATTAATTACTTCCCGTCATTCCTAAAAGCACTCAGCCCGGTAATGTCTAGTCCGGTAATCAATAAATGAACATCATGCGTACCTTCATAAGTAATAACGGATTCTAAATTCATCATGTGGCGCATAATCGGGTATTCACTGGTAATGCCCATTCCGCCATGTATTTGTCGAGCTTCTCTGGCAATTTTTAAAGCCATATCTACATTGTTTCTTTTTGCCATAGATATTTGTGCAGAAGTAGCTTTCCCTTCATTTCTTAATACACCCAATCTCCATGTAAGTAATTGTGCCTTGGTAATTTCGGTAATCATTTCGGCTAACTTTTTTTGTGTCAACTGAAAACTTCCAATAGGTACATCAAACTGTATTCTTTCTTTTGAATAACGCAAGGCAGAATCATAGCAATCTAGCGCTGCACCAATCACACCCCATGCTATACCATATCTTGCAGAATCTAGGCAGCTCAATGGTGCGCCCAAACCAGAACGTCCCGGCAATAAGTTTTCTTTAGGAACTTTTACATTATCAAACACCAACTCTCCTGTAATAGATGCTCTTAGTGACCATTTATCATGAATCTCAGGAGCAGTAAAACCCTCCATTCCTTTTTCAACTAATAATCCATGTATTCTTCCTTCTTCATTTTTTGCCCACACCACAGCTACATCCGCAATTGGTGAATTGGTAATCCAAAGTTTCGCACCATTTAGTAGATAATGGTCGCCCATATCTTTATAATTGGTTAGCATTCCACCAGGATTTGAACCATGGTCCGGTTCTGTTAACCCAAAACATCCAATAAATTCACCACTGGCTAACTTTGGTAAAAAATTTTTCTTTTGCTCTTCACTACCATATTTCCATATCGGATACATTACCAAAGAACTTTGCACCGATGCACAAGAACGAACACCCGAATCGCAACGCTCCAATTCTTGCATAATAATTCCGTAAGAAATTTGGTCTAATCCTTGGCCACCATACTCCTCAGGGATGTATGGACCAAATGCACCAATCTCTGCTAAGCCGGGAATTATTTGTTTTGGAAATTCAGATTTTTGAGCATACTCTTCAATAATAGGAGATAAATCTTTTTTTACCCAAGCCCTTACAGAATCTCTAATGAGTTTGTGTTCTTCGGTAAGTAATTCATCTACTCCATAGTAATCATGATGCTGGTATAAATCTGTTTTCATCTTGTAAAATTTGTTGCCAAAGGTAAATATTTCATCAACTTTCAAAAAAAATAAAAAAGGGTTCACTCACTTCTTTTAAATAAATTACTTTATGAAGCAGTTTGTTCAAATTATTTTGTTTTGATATTTAAAATCAAATCTATTTTTAGTTTTCTTAATTTCATATACATGTCAAGCTTATACTTAATTAATTGACAAAAAATGCTTACTTTCATTGCTGAAAACTGCTTTTATGACTAACTACATTAAGTTTTTTGCACTCATTTTTACAGCTGGTTTAATTATTTTTAGTTGTAAAAAAGATAAAAAAAAGGATGAAGATCCTAAGCAAGCAGATTGCTCTAGCATGAGTGTTAAATACACCTCTTATGTTTCTAAAATTTTAGAAACCAGATGTACCCAAACTTCTTGTCATGCTGCCGGCTCAAGTAATGGTGATTATACTACCTATAACGGAGTTAAAGCAGTAGTAAGCAGTGGAGCATTTGAAAGAAGAGTGTTTGATGAAAATCCAACCGTTATGCCTCCCGGAGGAGCATTGCCAAAAGCTACTCTTGATTCTTTATGGTGTTGGCTAGAAAAAGGAGCGCCAAAGTAAAAGCTAATCTCATACTATCTTAATATTATCTTTGCAACATATTTTCCTACATGGATGTAATTGCAAATACAGTTAAAGGCTACGAATGGGAAATAATTATCCTATTAGTATTTATTTTTTCAATTGCTGTTGCTAAAGCATATTATCCTAAAAGATTTATTCAGGTTCTTAAATCTATTCCACTAGGTAGATTTGCCGCTCAAGTTATTAGAGAGGAAAAAGTTTATACCCAAAGGGGGCAATTTCTTTTACAGTTTTCCTTTTTTATAATAGCTCCGCTATTTTTAATTTATCTATCTCACCACATTTTTGATATTGCTTTTACCGAAGTAACTATTCTTGATTATTTAGTATTTTTTGGATGTATTTTAATCGCTTACTTTATAAAAACAGCCATTCACTTTGCTTTATCGAGATTTTTTAATGCTATGGACATTTTTAGGGAATACATATTTAATGTGTTTTCCATTAATGCCGGCTTAGGCTTGTTATTTGCCGTTATACTTATCAGCCAGCTGTTTATTACTAACCATAATGCCACCATTTACAATATTGCCATTATACTTACTTGCGCCTTGTTTTTATTTAGGTTGGTAAGAAGTGGTTATTTAATTGTTAGCAAAAATTATCCGTTATTTTACGGATTTTTATACCTTTGCACCCTTGAAATTTTACCATTGGTCGTAATCTTCAAGATATTAAGCAGCTATTTAGCTTAATTTAACGAAAAACTACCGAAGTATGAAAGTAAAATCCGTACTTGTTTCTCAACCAAAACCACAGGGTGATAAAAGCCCGTATTTTGACTTAGCAGATAAGTGTAAAGTAAAGTTTGATTTCCGTGAATTTATTCATGTTCAGGGGTTAGATGGAAAAGAATTTAGACAACAGAGAATTAACATTAGCGAATACGGTGCCGTTATTTTGACTAGCCGAAATGCAGTTGACCATTACTTTAGATTGGCTCAGGAAATGCGTTTTCAGGTTCCCGAAACGATGAAGTACTTTTGTATTTCTGAATCTACTGCTTACTATTTACAAAAATATGTGGTTTACAGAAAGCGTAAAATTTTTCATGGAAATACTAAAATAGGTGAGTTAACCGATTACTTACTAAAACACAAAAACGAAAAGTTTTTACTGCCTTGTTCTGACATTCTAAAAAATGAAATTCCCGAAACTTTAGATAAAATTAAACTTAATTATACAAAGGCTGTTATGTACAGAACTGTGTGTAGCGACCTTTCTGACTTGAAAGATGTAAACTATGACGTATTAGTTTTTTACAGTCCTTCAGGAATAAAATCTTTATTTGAGAATTTCCCTAAATTCAAACAAAACAAAACAAGAATTGCCGTGTTTGGCTCTACTACCGCAAAGGCTGCAGAAAAAGCAGGTTTAAAAGTAGATATTGCTGCGCCTAAGCCCGAATGTCCGTCAATGACAATGGCATTAGAACAGTATATTTCGAAAGCAAATAAGTAGGAATTAATCTTTCAGTTTTGATACAATATTTGTAGTTGAATAACCTTCAACCAGAGATATTATTTTCACCTCACCGCCTTTTTGTCTTACCACATCAGAACCAACAATGTATGTTTTAGATGAAGGATTCGTTTCCTCCGGATCATAATCGCCTCCTTTTACTAATACATCCGGCAAAATAGCTTTTATCAATTCATTTGGAGTATCTTCATTAAAAACAATAACAGCATCTATTACTTCCAGAGAAGCTATAATTAAAGCTCTTGAATTTTCATCTTGAATAGGTCTGTTTTTATCTTTCCCTAATCGCTTTACAGAAGCATCAGAGTTAACAGCTACAATAAGTTTACTTCCAAAATCAGCAGTCTTAGCCAAATACTCTACATGTCCTTTATGCAAAATATCAAAACATCCATTTGTAAACACAATTTTGTCTCCACCTTCTTTCCAGCTTTCAACTTGCTTGATAAGTTCGTCAAGCGATAAAATTTTGCTTTGTATTTTATTGAACTTTAACATTAGATTTATTGGTAATTTCAATTAAAATAAATGAGGCTAGTCCTAAAACAATAATCATTGCCGTTTGAGCAACCCAAACAATCCAACCAAATGCCAGTCCAACTTGCTCTTGTATGCCGTACAATGCTAAAACAGTCATAATTCCTAATGGATAAGCACCTAAACCACCGTTAGTGGCAGCAATACTTATTCCGCCAATTACAAATCCACTTAAAATGGCTCCAAAAGATAAGTTTTCCAATTCAGGTAAACAATATATTGTTATCCAAAACATACCTAAATACATTCCCCAAATAAAAAATGTATGAAACAAAAACCACCCTACTTTCTTCATTCTAAGAATGGATAATACTCCTTCTTTTATTCCGGAAATAAATGTCCGTAGCTTAATAATTAAAGGCTGGTTGCTTCTTTTAATTAATCTATAAATAAAGAAAAATACTACTCCTACGGCTAATACCGCAATTATAATATTAGTCGGCTGTTGTAGTTTTTTGTAAAATGAAAGTTCTTGAATAAACCCAAATAAAATGTCGTATTGAGAAACAATAGTAATAAAGATAAGTGATACCAATAAAATTAAATCTGCTATACGTTCGGCTATCACTGTTCCAAAGAGTTTATCAAAAGGAGCTTTTTCGTGTTTTGCCATAAAAGCACATCTGGAAACTTCTCCTGCCCTTGGAATTAATAAATTAGCCAAGTATCCTATCATTACGGTATAAAAAGCATTACTTAATTTTGGTTTAATGCCGATTGGCTCTAATGTAAACAACCACCTATAAGCTCTACTCCAATGACTTAAAACGCCCATAATAAGCGATAAAAAAATCCACTTATAATCAGCCATTTTAAAGGACATGACCATGTTATCAATGTCCTCATCACTCATATCTTTAAACATATACCATATCAAAAAAACACCTAAAGCAAGAGGTATGGTAATGCGTAAAAATGAAGAGAGTTTCTTTTTCAAATTTTTAGTTTAGCCTATTAGTTGATTCGTTCGGAAATATGAGTGTTGGTTTAAAATTTTTAGCCTCTTCAAAATTCATGGTAGCATAGGAAATAATGATAATCACATCATTAACAGCAACTTTACGAGCAGCCGGACCATTCAAACAAATTTTTCCGGTTCCTCTTTCTCCTTTTATCACATACGTTTCTAAACGCTCACCATTATTGAGATTAACTACTTGCACCCTTTCTCCTTCTATAATATTTGAAGCATCCATTAAATCCTCATCAATGGTAATACTTCCAATATAATTTAAATCCGCCTCAGTAACTTTTACCCTATGGATTTTTGATTTTAATACTTGAATTTGCATAACGAGTGCAAAATTAATTAATTTAATACGATATTGTCTATCAGCCTTACGTTTTCCACCCTAACAACTATAAAAGCTCTTGAAGAGGCTTTTTTTTCTTCATCTGTTGTAGGCTGTAAATTTTCATTTTTGGCAATTTGAAAATATTCTAATTCCCAATCAGCTTGTTCGGAAATTTCACTCTTTACCATATTTTCTAATTCGGAAATGCTTTTTGAAAAATAATTTTCTTTAACCAATTGAAGTGTTTTATAAATTCTAGAAGCTTCTTTTCTAGCCTTTTCTGATAAACGCAAATTTCTTGAACTCATTGCCAACCCGCTTTCTTCTCTAATAATAGGGCAAGAAATTATCTCTATATTTAGGCTTTCTTGCTCAACCATTTTTTTGATTATCAGAAGTTGCTGATAATCCTTTTCACCAAAAAAAGCATGCGTTGGCTTCACTATTTCAAATAAACGGAACACTACATTGGCAACTCCTTTAAAATGTCCCGGACGATATTTTCCCTCCATTACCTCATCAAGCCCCTCAAAATCATACGCTTTGTCATATTTTTTAGGATAAACTTCATCCTCTGAAGGAATAAACAAATAGTCTAGATTGGTGTCGGCAAATTTTGAGCTATCTACCGCTATGGTTCTAGGGTATTTATCATAATCTTCCTTGTTATTAAACTGAGTAGGATTTACAAAGATGCTTGCTACCACAACCTCAGCGTGTTTCTTTGCATGCTTTATTAATGACAAATGGCCATCATGAATAGCTCCCATCGTTGGAACAAAACCAATCGTTTTATCAAGAGATTTTAACTCTCTTTGCAATTCGGCTACCGTATTAAAAACTTTCATTTTTCTGATTAGCTGGCAAATGTAACTTTTTAGAATTTGCCTCATGGCGTAAATTTTCGTAAATTTGTGCTTCGAAAAATATTTTACGTCATTTTATGGGAAAAAGAATCCTTTACATCACTCAAGAAATCACTCCATATTTACCGGAAAGCAGAATGTCAAAAATAGGTCGATACCTACCTCAGGCCGTTCAGGAGAAAGGAAGGGAGATTAGAACGTTTATGCCAAGATATGGTTGTATTAACGAAAGAAGACACCAATTACATGAGGTAATTAGGTTATCCGGTATGAATTTAATCATAAATGACAATGATTACCCTTTAATTATTAAAGTTGCTTCTATACAAGCTGCTAGAATGCAGGTTTATTTTATTGACAATGAAGACTATTTTAAAAGAAAAGCAGTTTTAAAAGATGAAGAAGGCAATTTCTTTCCTGATAATGACGAAAGAGCTATTTTCTTTTGCAGAGGTGTACTTGAAACCGTAAAAAAACTAGGATGGGCTCCGGACGTTATTCACTGCCATGGATGGATGAGTTCGTTAATTCCATTTTACATCAAAACATCTTATAAAAACGACCCTATTTTTGATAATGCAAAAGTTGTTTACTCTTTATATAATAATAAGTTTACTGGCTCGTTAAGTAAGGACTTTGCTAAAAAAGCTAAAATGGATAACCATACTGAAGAAGAGTTAGCTCCTTACAAGTCATCTGATTTTGTTTCGATAAGTAAAGCAGCTATGGATTATGCAGATGCTGTAATAGTTGGCTCTCAAAAAGTGGACAAAGACATTAAAGACCACTTTGAAGCCTTAGATAAGCCTAAATTAGGATATGTTGAAGACGAAACCTACATTGATGATTATAATGAGTTTTACAGTGAGGTTTTAGAAGAAGAGGTCTTGGTTGATTAATAGATGGAAAATACATTATTAAAGTTTTATAAGCCTTTGCGGAAAGTTAGTCAGCTTTCCGCAATTCTTTTATTGGTAGGCTTTGTTTCTTGTAAAAAGGAACAAGATAAGCTTGTGCCATCTTTTATCGATAGTAATTTAAACCCCAACTTTACAGATACCACAACTATTCTTCATAAAGTAATTTTAGACGATTCCATAGTAAGCACACAACTAAATTACAATATTCTTGGAGCGGCATTTGATCCTGTGTTTGGGCAAACAAAAGCCGCTATTTTTACTCAAATAAACCTAGGAAACAATTTTAATGTGGCTTTTGGAAACGCAGGAGACGTTTTAGTGGCTGACTCTTTGATTTTATCATTAAAATATAATGGTTCTTACGGAAGTAAAGGCACTTTACACTTTAAAGTACATGAGTTAAATGAAGCTATGGATAAGAGTACCACTTATTACTCTAACAAATCATTTAGTTATGGAAATAGTATTGGAGAAATAAGAACAAAACCCAATCTTTCTGACTCCGTTCTTGTTGACGGAATCATGTCAGCTCCACAGGTTAGGGTTAAACTTGATTTATTAACTGCCCAAAAAATATTAAATGCTTCCTCTAATGATTTAGTAGATAATGATGCCTTTGTTAACTTCTTCAAAGGACTGGCAATTATACCTGAAGTAAGTTATACTGATTACTATGTTAGAACCGATGGAGGGCAATTGTTTGGAGACTTTGGTAGTCTGGTATATTTAGATTTGGTTGCGATTGAATCTAAAGCCACTCTTTATTATCATAATCTAACTTCTCCTGATACTGCTAGCTTTGATTTTATGATTAATTCTGAAGCGAGAAGAGTAAATCGATTTGAACATGATTATTCTAAAGTTTCTCTTCAAAATGTTATTGGACAATCACCAAACAATAGCACTGAAGGTTACATTCAAAGTATGGCAGGTGTAATTACAGAAATAGAGTTTCCATATATTGAAAACATTAAAAAAGAAGGAAATGCAGCTATTAATAAAGCTGAATTGGTTATTCCTGTCAAAAGTGGTTCTTATTCAGCATTTGAAAATCCTGCAAAACTTTTAATTTTAATAAAAGATACTTCAGGTGCAAAAGCCCTACCTGATGATTTTTATGAAGGTTCTACCATTTATAATGGAACTTTTAATGCTTCCGATGAAGCCTATTCTTTTGGAATTACAAGAACGGTGCATGATTTAATACAAGGCAATCTCACCAATAAAAAAATGTACTTGGTTGTTTCAGGTGCAGCAACACAGGGTTCCAGAGTAGTTATTAATAGCGGAAAACACCCCAGTAATCCCATGAAATTAAAACTTTATTACACCAACTTTAATTTTAATTAATTATGTGTGGAATTGTAGGATATATAGGAAATAAAGATGCTTACCCGATAATTGTTAAAGGTTTGCAAAGACTTGAATATAGAGGTTACGATAGCGCTGGAGTTGCACTTATTCACGAAAACGACATTAACGTATATAAATGCAAAGGGAAAGTAGCGGACTTATTAAGCTTTAGCAAGGATAAAGATTTAAAAGGCAACGTAGGGATTGGGCATACGCGCTGGGCTACACATGGTGAACCAAATGATGTAAATGCTCACCCCCATTTTTCTCAATCCGAAAGTTTTGCCATCATCCACAATGGAATTATAGAAAATTATGACTCTATTAAAAAAGAGCTGATTAAAAGAGGGTATAGCTTTAAAAGTGAAACAGATACTGAGGTTTTAATTAACTTAATTGAAGAGATAAAAAAGAAAGACAATTTAGACTTACCTGAAGCCGTTAGAGGAGCGCTTAGTGAAGTGGTTGGTGCTTACGCCATTGTAATTGTGGAGAAAGGAAATAAAAACCGAATAATTGCTGCTAAAAAAAGTAGTCCGCTAGTAGTTGGAGTTGGAGAAGATGAATACTTTTTGGCATCTGATGCTACGCCTATTGTAGAATATACTAAAAATGTAGTTTATCTTGAAGATGAGGAAATAGCAATTATTACTAGAGACCAGGATTTAAAAATTATCAACATAAAAAATCAGCAAAAAACTCCTTACGTACAAGAATTAGAACTGCATCTTGAACAACTTGAAAAAGGTGGTTTTCCTCACTTTATGCTCAAAGAAATTTATGAGCAGCCAAGGTCTATTAAAGACAGTATGAGAGGAAGGTTGAATTCTCGGAAAGGAGTTGTAAAGCTAGGCGGAATAAAAGATTATGAAGAACAAATAGCCAATGCAAAACGAATCCTGATTGTTGCCTGTGGAACTTCATGGCATGCCGGATTAGTTGGAGAATATTTAATTGAAGAGTTTGCAAGAATTCCTGTAGAAGTAGAATATGCTTCAGAGTTCAGATACCGAAACCCGGTTATTTACCCGGATGATATTGTTATTGCTATTTCTCAATCAGGTGAAACTGCTGATACTCTGGCGGCAATAGAACTCGCAAAATCAAAAGGAGCTACCATTATTGGAATTTGTAATGTAGTTGGTTCTACCATTGCAAGAACTACACATGCCGGTTCATATACTCATGCCGGACCTGAAATAGGAGTCGCTTCAACAAAAGCATTTACCTCACAAGTAACAGTTTTAACGCTTCTTGCTTTAATGATTGGAAGCAAAAAAGGCACTATTGATTTACCACAATTTAATCGATTGTTAATTGAGTTAGAAGCTGTTCCTGAAAAAGTAGAGTCTTTACTTCAAAACATAAACACTCAAATAGAGTTAATTGCAGAGCAGTTTAAAGACGCCAAAAACTTTCTATATCTTGGAAGAGGTTATGGGTTTCCGGTTGCACTGGAAGGAGCTTTAAAACTTAAAGAAATATCTTACATACATGCAGAAGGTTATCCTGCCGCTGAAATGAAACATGGGCCAATCGCTTTAATAGATGCCAATATGCCCGTTGTTGTAATTGCCACAAAAGGTCCATCTTACGAAAAAGTGGTAAGTAATATTCAAGAGGTAAAAGCTAGAAAAGGTGTAGTAATTGCTATTGTAACTAAAGGCGATCAAACGGTTAAAGAGTTAGCCGACCACTCTATTGAAATTCCTGAAGTTCATGACTCTCTGTTAGCACTAGTTTCATCAATTCCATTACAACTTTTATCATATCATATAGCAGTTATGAGAGGATGTAATGTAGATCAACCAAGAAATTTAGCTAAATCTGTTACGGTAGAGTAACTTATTTTACAAATAGTTTTTTAGAAAATTGCTTTTTGTCAGTAGTTAATGTTATTAAGTAAACTCCTTGGGCTGGTTTACTTTGAAATGAAATAGTATTTATTCCTTCACTAACATTTTCGACTGTTTCATAAATTAGCTTTCCTGATATATCCAGCAATTTAACTGAAACAATATTTTCAGTATTACTTTTGAATAGTAAATTAATTCCGTTGTTTTCAAAAACAGAAATTAATTCATCATCATTGTTATCTTGACATTTATTTACTGCAAGAGGTTCAAAATACTCGTATGCTCCGTTATAATCAGTCTGCTTTAATCTATAATAAACAGTTGTAGTATTTATTTCATCATCAATAAAATGATACGTTTGCTGAAGGTTTGTTGTTCCTGCTCCATTAACATAGCCAATAGTATAAAAATCAATACCATTTTGACTCTTTTCAATGGTAAAAAAGTTGTTGATTATTTCTGAAGCTGTTGTCCAAATTAACTTTACTCTATTTTCTTCACATACAGACTTAAAGCTTAGTAATTCTATTGGTAAAGGGCTAGTTCTATCTACTAACGTCCATGATCTAAAATAATTTGAGTTGGCAACAGCTCCGGTGTTTACAGTATTTGCTCCGGTATTTACCGTTCCTATTGGCAACATATCAGCCCACAAATTACTGGTGTTATTAAATCGTTGTGCTTGTAAGTTTGATTCGGTGATTGTATTACTGGCTACAGAATGTTCAGCATCAATATATGTAAATACAATGCTTGACAAATTAGGTTTGGTTGTATAACCAAGAGGGTCTAATATCCAAAATCTATCTATTACATAAGCAGAATTATTGACTAATCCGGGTAAATTAGTCATGTGAGTAACATCTGAAGGCGGATAAGTACTATTATCCCAAGTTGGACCATGATAAGTAGAAAATGTTATGTTTCCTGCTCCGGTGCCTCCACTACTTTTTGTAATAGTTACCGGAATTTTTTGCCAACCACCTACATTAGCTCCAAAAGGAACGGTATAAGCGCCAACAGTTGTCCCTATGTTCCATTTAACTCTGTCGGTTTCTGCTTCTGAAACAATATAACCGCCTGTTCCTGCAGTTGTAATAGCATTTGTAGCCGAATTATCGATAACCAAAAACGCTCCATTGTCTATTACAATATAACCGTTGTTGTTTAAAACAAGCCTTGCTTGTGATAATACAAGTAAAGGAAAGCAAATGGATATAATGGTAAATATTCTTTTCATTTATTTAACATCCGTTGGTATTATTGGTTGTATTGTTTGTCTTAACTCAGGAGCTTTCTCCCATCTACCGTCATATTTTGCAGTTCTTGTATATCCTTCTGGAGATATTGTTGTTTGATCTCCCATTGTTGCAACAATTGAATATGAAAATTCAACATTTGAAGTTCCATTACCTAACTCTATAACATCAAATCCTTTAGCTGTTTTATTAGTAACATAAACCCCATTACAGTCGCCTTCCAGTTGAATAAAAACTTTTAAAGGATGTGAAGAATCAACTAAAATATTTTTAGATAATATAGGATCAATCTCTATATGAGCCTTTCCTCCAGTTAACTTTCCATGTCCATAATCCATAAACAAGTTCTCAGGTGCTTCAGGACAATTCATAACTACATACTCATCATTTAAGTCTTTAACTATAGTACTTACGCTGCCTGTTCCTATTATCTTTCTATAAGCAGCTCCTGTCCAATAACCTACTCTCCAATTGGCTCCAAATCCGTCTTGCGCATAAATAGCCTCTCCCACTCCTGCGGTAGTATAAAAATGTGTTGATGCAGTTGTATTAGCGGTAAAAGCTCCTCCACTTCCCCCTCCAAGACCATTCATAGTTACATTCTGTCCACCTCCATTAATGGCAATACCACTTGTGTTTGTGTTTTCAGAAGTAATAATTCCATCTGTGCCCACACCGGCTACCATATTACCTAAACCATAAAGTAATCCTTTACTAGCAGCGGTACCAACACTAACTCTGTCTGTTCCTGCGTTAACAAAAAACATATTTGCATTACCATCGCTCTCAACCCTAAAGTCATAGTTATTGCTACCATCATTAATAACGGCTTCAGTAGTGCCAAGCCTAAACCGTTCAACCCCTGCTGTAGAAAAACCCAACGTATTAGTGGTTATTCTGTACATACCAATATCTGTGTCGGCATTCCATGAGTAAAAAGGCAGTGCTGCTGAACCATTAGCGTTAGCGTGCACTTGGTCTGCATTTGGAATTCTAAATCTGATATTATTATTTGTTCTGAAATCAACTCCTTGAGCATCAGTTGTTCCTAGAAAGTTGGTTCCGAAAGTTGTTCCGGCATTACCCGTAATGCTCCAGCCTGTTGCAGAGCTTAATAATGGTAGCCATTGTGTACCATCAAAATAATAAAACCCGGCTACAACATCGGTCTGGTAGATGATAAGCCCGGTTGCCGGTGCTGCTATTGCATTTCGTTGTGCCTGCGTCATTCTTGGAATTAACAAACCACTTGTGGTTGAAGTAATATCAAGCATTGCAGAAGCTGCGGGTGCGGCACCTGTGGAGTTTATGGCTATATTTTGTGATTTTACTGAAAAAGAGCCACAGTAAAACAGAATAATAGTAAAGTAAATTTTTTCATATCAAAATAAGTATTAACACTTAGGCGAAATTACGCATTTTTTAATAACTAATTTATAGTTTAAGATTAAAACTCAATTAATTCTTTATTTTTGGATATGCAAAAAATAGAAACTAATAAAGCACCAAAACCTGTAGGCCTTTATCCACATGCCAGAAAAGTTGGAAACTTACTTTTTCTTTCCGGTGTAGGGCCAAGAATAGCCGGTTCTGATACTACTGATTCTCTAGTTCCGGGATTGAAAATTGATAAATCAGGAAATTTTGAAGAGTTTGATTTTGAAGCACAGTGCCGCTCTGTTTTTGATAATGTAAAAGTAATTTTAGAAGAAAGTGGTAGCAGTTGGGATAAGTTAGTTGATGTAACAGTCTTTTTAACCAATATGAAAAGAGATTTTAAAACGTATAATAAAATCTATGCTGAATACTTTAAAGATAATCAACCGTGTAGAACAACAGTTGAAATTAATTCATTACCAACACCCATTGCTATTGAATTAAAATGTATAGCTACAATTTAACCTTTGCTTAATAAAAGCATACCTTTCCTAAAAAAACATCGTTCTAAAAACTGATATAAGTATCTTTGCTACATGAAAAAGATTTTTTTTCTATTTATAATTTTGAGTTGCCTTCAAGTTCAGTCTTGTAAAAAAGGTGAAGAAGACCCGAAATTTTCTTTTCGTTCTAGAACAGCAAGATTAACCGGAGAATGGGAGTTGATGAAAATTACGGGCACACACACCGTTACAAAAGTATCAGACAACACCAGACTTACTTATACCTATATTTTTGATCAATCAAAATCAAGGGATACCTTACGAATTGAAACTACAAACGGCTCTTGGAAAATTGTAGATGTTACTCGTTTTTACGAAGTAATTATGACCATTGAAAAAAACAACGCCTTAAAATGTGCTTATGCCGAAAAAGTAACCAACGGAACCGACAGGTATGAAATAACAGGTGACTGGGCTTGGGTAAAAAAAGACAAGAAAAAAGATCATGTTAGTCTGCCTGCTCTACATATTGTGTATGACAAAAATACCACTTGTGAAGTAATAGGATTAAAAAACGATTGGATGAAATTAGAGAGAGGCTTGAATGACACTTACACCGATGAATTTGACGAAGAGCAAAGAGTTTCCGGTAGCTACGTATTTGAGTTTGAAAAAAAACTGTAATTTCCACTTCTAATGTGTGGAATTACAGGAATATATTTATTTAACTCATCCAAAAAAGATTCTTTACCATTAGTTGAAGCAGCCACAAAATCTCTTAACCAAAGAGGTCCTGACCATCAACACACATATACCGACCACCAAAAAATTGCAATTGGTCATGCAAGGCTTTCTATTATTGATACCTCTGATAATGCCAATCAACCTTTTGTTTCAGATGATGGTAATTATGTTTTATCATTTAATGGCGAGATATATAATTACAAAGAGTTAAAAGAAAGATATCTTCAGCATATTTCATTAAAATCAACATCTGATACTGAGGTTTTACTTTATTTATTAATAGAAAAAGGTGTTGCCATTTTAAATGAATTAAATGGTTTTTTTGCTTTGAGTTTTTATGATAAAAAAAATGAAAAACTACTTCTTGTAAGAGACAGGTATGGCATTAAACCGCTTATTTATTATAAAGATAAAGAGCAATTTATTTTTGGCTCTGAAATAAAATCCATTTTAAAATTTGGCGCAAAAAAAGAGGTTAATAAATCAGCATTATTCAGCTACTTTCAATTCAATTTTATTCCCGAACCACAATCAATCTTAAAGGACTTTCATAAAATTCCTGCCGGAAGCTATCTCGAAATTCAACATGATAAATTTGAAGTTAAAAAGTGGTACTCATTTGAATTTCCTGAAAAATATGAGCCTATTAGCTACGAAAAATCTAAAACACAGCTTATTTCAAAAATTGAAAAAAGTGTGGAAAGAAGAATGGTTAGTGATGTTCCGCTTGGCACTTTTTTAAGTGGCGGAACCGACTCTTCAGTAATTTCTTATACCGCAAAAAAGTTTAATGCCAACTTACAAACTTTTTCAATTGGGTTTAAAGACAATGAATATATTGACGAAACCTATTATTCTGATTTAGTTGCCAAGCATTTAAAGACCAATCATCATCATTTCAATTTAAGTGAAGAAGATTTATTACATGACATTCCTTCCATTCTTGATTATATTGACGAACCTTTTGCCGACTCATCGGCCATAGCAATGAACTTACTTTGTAAAGAAAGTTCAAAACATATAAAAGTTGCGCTCTCCGGTGACGGAGCAGACGAATTGTTTTCCGGTTACAGAAGACACTCAGCAGAATATTTTGCAAGAAATAATAAAGTAAAGTCTGCCACAATTAATTTATTTGAACCGTTGTGGAAAAATCTACCGAAATCAAGGTCTTCTAAATCTTCTGATTTATTTAGAAAATTGAATAGGTTTACAAAAGGATATTCTAAAAACTTAACGAAAAGGTATATTAATTGGTCGTCTGTTTTATCGAAAGAAGAAGTTCAAAAATTAACAGGAATTAGTAAAATAAGTAGCTTAGAATTAGGGACACGACTTTCAGAAGACTTTAATTCGGTATTATTTAATGATTCAAAGTTTTTACTTCAAGGTGATATGCTCAGAAAAGTAGATTTAATGAGTATGAAAAATAGTCTGGAAGTTAGAGTTCCTTTTCTTGATTACGAACTATATGAATTTGCATTTTCTATACCGGCTTCTTTTAAAATAGACGGCAAGGGAACAAAAAAAATCCTAAAAGATGCCTACAAAAGCTACCTTCCAAAAGAGCTTTACAGTCGTCCGAAAAAAGGATTTGAAGTTCCTCTACAAAAATGGTTGACTAATGAATTAAACTCTTCATTAGTAAAAGAATATTTGAATGAGGATTTTATAATTCATCAAAAAATCTTCAACCTAAACTATATTAATTATCTCCTAAAAAAACTACACTCAAAAAATCCTGAAGATGCTGCCGCAACTATTTGGGCAATTATTGTATTTAACTACTGGTGGAAAAAGTATTTTCTGGATTAACGAATTCTGTTGGCAGCCCTTACCAGCTCCTCATCTCGCTTTATATACCTAATCGCTAACAAGGTGAGTAAGGCAGGAATGAAACTCAAATATGCCCCTATTCCGACTTCTGTAGAAATAATGTCATCCATTTCAGGTTTAAAGTCAGGAATTAAAAAAGCTACCGCTATAAATGCAGTATAAAGCAAAAACAAAAAACGAGCTATTCTAATTTGTAGTACTCTGTTTTTATACAAAAAAATGATAATCAATCACACTAAAGAAGATAGTGAAAGCAACACAATAGATATTATATTGTAGTGAAGTACAAAGTCAGCTTTATCAGTAGTTACAATACCATTTATTTTAAAAATATTTATTGAAGAAGTAATGGTGGCAAAGTTTAAGTTTGAAATTAAAAAGGCCGAAACAATTGCAAGTAATAAAAGGAGTGTTTGTATTCTTTGAATCATAATATGTTTTTTACAAAAATAAAAGAAGATTTAATTTCTATTCCTATACGAAAGATATCTTCCAACTAACATGGCTACAACAAGAGTAGTGTACATTTGACCTATAACTGTTAAAATAATTGCAAAGGATTGTGCAGGTGGAGTAACCGGAGTAATGTCTCCGTATCCAAGAGTACTCATAGTAGTAAAACTAAAATAGATAAAGCGAGAAGGCTCTGTAATATTTTCAATTTGCAAATTGTGTATAGAGCCAGGATGGATATTTTCAATCAGCATAAAGACAAACCCTCCACAAATACCTATCAGCAAATAAACAATAATAGAAGCTATAAGAACGCTTAGCCTGACCGTTTGTGCCGAAAATATTTTTTCCACCAACCGAAGACACATAAACAAATAGAATAAGAGATAAAAAATAAAGCTTAAATAAAAGTGAATGGTTGCATATTCTTTATAAACCCCAAATAAGTTTAAGCCTATTACCACCATACACAATAGTGTTAGTAAATAAAGTTCTTTTTTATTTCTGTGAATTGCATACACACCAATAAGAAATGTAAATGCTTGCAATACATACGCAACAATTTTTTGATAAGGAGTTTGGTAAAACAAGCTAGGAATAAAAAGCATAGATATTAACGAAAGCAACAAAAAAATATACTTTCTATCAATTACTTTATTTGTTAAGTTAAGTCGTGTTTGATTTAAATTAGATATATGCTTTTTTAAACTCATACTACTCCAAAGATATTAAAGCTGAGCCAGGTCACAAAAGTAGCTTCTTTTGATTTAATCGTTCGCGCCTTTTATACCAGGCGTTTAAAAATATGGTAGTAAGAATAATTGCAGTTCCAACATAAAAACCTATTGACATTACTTCACTTTCCGGCCAAATTATTACGGCAATAATTATAGAATAAATAGGCTCCATGTTCACCGATATAGTAATGGTATATGGTGTTAACTCTTTCATTAAGTCAACACTTTTTATAAAAGCAAAGGCCGTACACAACAATCCTAATATTAAAAGCCACTGAAAATC
>CALALS010000162.1 GCA_937925525.1 uncultured Flavobacteriales bacterium
ACCATAGGAACTTGCAAAACACCTGCTGCATTTATCGTTTCCCAAAAGTGTCCTTCTGATGTGCTGGAATCTCCAATTGTTCCAAAAGCCACTTCGTTACCTTTGTTAGAAAAATTAGTAAAGTCTTTTAACAATTTATTTTCACGATAAACTTTTGATGCTTGAGCTAAGCCCAACAATCTTGGCATTTGTGATGCAGTAGGAGATATTTCAGCCGAAGAATTTTTTTGTTCCATTAAGTTTTTCCAGCTACCGTCTTCATTTAAATTTCTTGTTCCGTAGTGCCCGTTCATTGAACGACCTGCAGAAGAAGGCTCTGCATCTACATCTGTATGTGCGTATAACTGTGCAAAAAACTGTTCAACAGTCAATTGCTCAATGGCCATCATAAAGGTTTGGTCACGGTAGTAGCCCGAACGAAAATCTCCGTTTTGGAATTGCTTGGCCATGGCTATTTGTGGAATTTCTTTTCCATCACCAAAAATCCCAAATTTTGCTTTTCCGGTTAATACTTCACGCCTACCTAATAAAGATGTTTCACGGCTAATGTTAGCCAATTTATAATCTTCTAAAATTACTTTTACAAACTCGTCTTTTGCTATTTTTTTTGAGTCACTTTTCACTGTAATTGTTTCTTCCGCCATAGTTCAACTTTCAATATCATCCTTAAATAGAAATAGGGTATGCGAATTTAAGAATTTCTTTGGTATTTAATTCACCCAAAGTCTGCTTACACCTAATTTTTGGCTTAGTAAGTTAGCCTGGTCGTTAGACAGGAAGAGTAGATAGCTGCAAATCATTACAAAACCAAAGCCTGGTAAACCATGCAAAAACATAATGGAGATATGAAAAAATGCACCTGCAATTAGCAAAGGAATTTTAATTTTTTTAAACCAAACTACAAATGGGAAAAGTACCTGATAGGTTAATCCAAAATAGGTAGCAACAACCATAATCCATTTGTTATTTAAGAAAAATGATTGAAGAGAGGGTAAGGAAAACTCATCTACCATAATAACATACTCAAAGGCATTTCCGCTTAGCCAGTTTTCCCCTGTGAGTTTATATCCGGCAGCAATAAAGTAAAGCAAGCAAACTAAAACTCTTCCTGCATTTACACCAAGATTGGAAAAAATATTCCACAAGAAATCAAGTTGAGAAGGATGCTTTTTTATTCTAAAGCAAAGCATAAAAAGGAAAAACAGAGAAAGCTGAATACTCAAGTGATGTCCG
>CALALS010000163.1 GCA_937925525.1 uncultured Flavobacteriales bacterium
AAGCTTCGGGTTTAAAGAGCAAAGTTATAATTTTTAAAGAAGCAGGATTTTTAACCTTTACCGAATTAATTAAATACTCTAAGGTATTGCCTGTATCTACTATGTCTTCTACAAAAAGCACATGCCTGTCTTTTATTTCTTCTTCAATGCTTAGCAATTCTTTTATTTCTCCTGTTGAAGATGTTCCTTCATAGGACTTCACTTTAATAAACGACACCTCACAAGCTCCGTTAAAGCGCTTAATTACATCTGCCGCAAACAAAAACGAACCGTTAAGCACCACTACAAATAATGGGTTTTTGTCTTTATAATCTTGGTTAAGTTGTGCCGCTACTTTTTCTATGGCAGGAAGTATTTCCTTTTCGTAAGCAAGGAATTTTCGGAATTCTTTATCTTTTAGTTGCACTTTTTCCAAACACTTGGTATTAAAAAGTGGGCAAAGGTAATATTTTTAATAATTAGAGGATTGTAAGTAGGATTTTATGGTTTTGGGGATGTTTCGGTAACGGTTTGGCTAAACTGCGTTTTAATGCAGTTTAGGTTTTGTTGGTAGTAGTTTTAATGTGTCAGAAAGTACCATAAATGAATTAACTTTCCCGTACCTAGAATCGAAGGCTTGATTCAAAGTATCACTTGTGTTGGATAGGATATGATGTTCAGAAAAGGGTTCAGATAAATGCCATTGAACTTCAGTTATTGATATTCTTGAATTGTCTTTTAACCGCCTAACGTTATTACTAATACTTCTTTTAAGGAAGTATGTGATGTAAATAGTATCTTTAACATATCTATACTCTCCTAATCTCTGTTCAGTTATAGAGCCCCAAGAATCACTATAACTGTGAATAAAAGTTTCAACACAACTTCCGTCCAAATTAAATTGTGTCCCCTTAAATTTTGAAGCAGTCCAGAAATCGCTTTTTGGTGGTACAAAGTTTCCTGATATTTGAAAATCAGAACTTAGATAGGCAGTGTCAATTATATTTAGTTCAATCGTGTCACTTGAGCTTTTAAAATAATAATAGTTCTCTCCTTTATGTCGTTTAATAATTCGTTTATTTGTGAATATGATATGAGTACCAGAGTCCTTTCGCAGTGTCAGAGTTGTTTTAGAAACTTTAGGAACACTTTCGAAATCATCATTAATTATTATTTTTTTGGATGCTCGTTGCTCAATATTTATTTGTCTGAAACAATATTCTTCTACTTCTTTCAAAGGTGTACAGCCCGAAAAAAGAAATATAATAAATATTTTGAAGTAATTGTTTTGCATTAGTTTAATTACTACCAACAAAAAAGCTAAAAGTTGTTTTAATTACTTTTAGCAATAGTTACCGAAGTTAGTCAGTTTTTAATTAAAAACGAAATTTTTAACTGTATTTTTATCAACTACTAAACGCACTTTGAACTAATAATTATCTTTGTGCCATGAGTAACCCAAATGATTTTTTATCTCACCAAAAGAAAATCGGATTAATTGGCGGTGGGCAGCTGGGTAGAATGTTGCTGCAAGAAGCCTACAACCTCAACCTCAACATAGCCGTGCTTGACCCTGCAAAAAATGCGCCTTGCAAAAACCTTTGCACAGAGTTTACAGTAGGTGACTTTAAAGATTTTGATACGCTTTACAATTTTGGGAAAGACAAAGATGTGATTACCATTGAGTTTGAAGATGTAAATGCAGATGCGCTGGCTCAATTAGAAAAAGATGGGAAAGAAGTGTATCCACAGCCCAAGGTGTTAAAACTCATTCAAGACAAAGGTTTACAAAAACAGTTTTATAAAGACAACAACTTCCCTACCGCTGAATTTGAATTGGTAGAAAACAAGCAAGAAGCATTGTCAAAAATCACTTCTTACCCTGTATTTCAAAAGCTAAGAAAATCGGGCTATGATGGTTATGGAGTAAGAAAAATAGAAAATGCCGACAGTGATATTTTTGATGCACCGTCTGTAATAGAATATGCCGTAAAAGATGCCAAAGAGATATCGGTAATTGTTAAAAGAAAGAAAAAAGGTTAGGTAACCGCTTTCCCGACCGTAGAAATGGAATTTAATCCGGAAGACAACATGGTGGAGTTTTTGTTTTCTCCCGCCAAAATAAATGCTGCCATTGAAAAGCAAGCAACACAACTAGCCATTGATATTATTACCAAATTAGAAATGGTAGGCATATTAGCCGTTGAAATGTTTTTAACCAAAGACAATCAAATCTTAGTAAACGAAATTGCTCCCAGACCACACAATAGTGGACATCAAACCATTGAAGGAAACCTTACTTCACAATATGCCCAGCATTTAAGAGCCATTTTAAATTTACCATTGGGAAATACCGCAATTACTCAACCATCTGTAATGATTAATTTATTGGGAGAAAAAGGATTTGAGGGCAGCGCTCACTATGAAGGACTAGAAGAAGTGATTGCACAGTCGGGAACTTATATACACCTTTACGGTAAAGCAGAAACCAGGTCATTTAGAAAAATGGGGCACGTAACCGTAGTAGATAATGATATTGAGAAGGCAAAGGAAAAAGCACGATTTATTAAACAAACTTTAAAAGTAGTATCAAAATGAAGCCAATAGTTGGAATTATAATGGGAAGCAAATCAGATTTAAAAGTAATGAGCCAAGCTACCGAAATGCTTGACCACTTTTCAATCCCTTACGAAATTGAAGTAGTATCTGCTCACCGTACACCCGATAAAATGTTTGAATATGCTTCATCGGCAAAGCAAAGAGGTTTAAAAGTAATTATAGCAGGTGCGGGCGGTGCCGCTCACTTGCCCGGAATGGTTGCTTCGCTTACCTCATTACCTGTTATAGGTGTTCCTGTAAAATCATCTAATTCTATTGA
>CALALS010000164.1 GCA_937925525.1 uncultured Flavobacteriales bacterium
AATATGCAACCGTAGCATTCCATAAACAAAGATAATCTGCTTTATGTTTTTTTCTTAACGGTTCTAAAATGTCTTTCTTAATCGCATTATATGCAGTTAGAGTGTTTTTTTCATCATCTCTAATTTCTATTAATTCAAGAAATTCCTTTGACCAATAAGCTGCCTTGGTAGAATTTGAATCATAAGTTACCAATTTTGTGATTTCACTTTCCTCATCAGTGATAGTCACATTTGCTATAAAGGATTTAAAAATTTTCTTTTTAGTTGGTAGCCCACTTTTAAGGTTTCCCGTCACTTCTTCTATAAATTCATTATAATCTGCTTTTGAAAGAATCATTTTATATTCTGTGTCTGTCATCTTAACATAAGAGATTATTAAAATTCCTTTTTGAATATGTTTATGTAAGTGTTGTATTTTCTGTTGAGCCTTGTTTTCCTCTTGTAACAAACGGTTGGCAATATTTTTACTTGTATTATTTCTATCTTCATCATTAATAATGCGATATAAATAGGTTTTCATCGTTAATGAATTTTCTTCGAATAAATATTCTCTGTCTCCCTCACTATCTGATACGTTTTGTAATAACTCAATAATATAGTTATTGACATTTTCGTTTTCATCAAATTGTTGTAATTCAACCTCTTGTGTTGTTATATCAACTTTGTAGAGACTGTGGTAAATAATTTCCATATTTATAAGTTTTGAAGTTCTCTAAAGTACCAAACCTACAATAATCTTTTGAAATACAGCTCAGTATAAATACCTATTTTAATTACTTTAATAATTGAATAATTCATTCTCGTTTTTAGGTAGGTTATATATACCTTTATTACATAAAGTTATTTGTATGTATTTTTTAAAGATGTTGTATTCGTGAGTTGCCCCTCCTTTTAGTTCCTTATCATGAATGAGTTTAATTATTGGCTGATATATTGAGCAACTAGCAATAATATTATCTTTTTCGTCATACATATTATAGTGAAATTTATTGCTGAGTACAATGGGAAATTCATAAATAGGTAAATCGTCAAAATGAAACTTAGGATTGTCACCATCTTGAGTAATATACCTTAAAGTTGCTTGTAAAAGTTTTTCAACTCTTCCGTTGTTTCCATCTGAATAGTCTAGTTTTTTCTTTTTAATATCAATACCGTATTCTTCGATTAACTCTTTTGATATTCTTAAAACTTCATCTTTATCTAATGTTTCAATTGGTTTGATAAATCTTTTTTTGACCTTGTTTTTATTTTCAGTCATACACTGTACTATTATCTCACAAGCCTCTTTTATCTCTTCTTTAGTTATGACCAATGGCGGTGCTAATCTAAAAGCGTTGGGGCAGGATAAAAACCAATAGGCGATAATGCCTTTGTCGATACATTTTTGTACGGTATCGTACACCTTGTCGGCTGTTTCCATTTCTATGGCCATAAAGAGTCCTTTGCGCCTTATCTCTTTTACGGCAGGGCTTTGGCTAAGCAGTTGTTCAATGAGTTGTCCTTTTTCTTCTGCTTCTTGTACTAGCTTGGTTTGGGTCAATACATTCAGGCTTGCCAATGCTGCTGCACAACATACCGGGTTTCCGCCAAAGGTGGTAATGTGCCCCAGCATAGGGTTTTCGGAAAGGGTTTTCATTTTTTCGTGTGAGGAGATAAAAGCGCCAATGGGTAATCCTCCGCCAAAGGCTTTGGCAAGGGTGAGCACATCGGGTACTACATGGTAATGTTCAAAGGCAAAGAGTTTGCCTGTACGGCCCATGCCGCTTTGTATTTCGTCAAAAATAAGCAGTGCGCCTGTTTCATCGCATCGTTTGCGCAAGGCTTGTAAAAAGGAAGCATTGGGGAGGCGTATGCCTGCATCGCCTTGTATGGGTTCTATAATTACGCCTGCTGTTTGTTCGGTAATTTGCAAGAGTTGTTCTTCTGCATTAAAGTCTAAAAATGTTACTCCAGGTATGAGTGGTCGGAAGGCATTTTTTTTGACTTCGTTACCTGTTACACTTAAGCTACCTTGTGTGTTTCCGTGATAGGATTTTTTAAAGGAAACAATTTGGCTGCGTCCGGTGTATCGCTTGGCGAGCTTTATGGCTGCTTCGTTGGCTTCTGTTCCGGAATTGACAAAGTAAGAAGTGTTTAGGTTTTGGGGTAATACTTCTGCCAGCTTTTTGGCTAGTAGCACGGTAGGTTCTTGTATGTATTCGCCATACACCATTACGTGCAAATATTTATCTACTTGCTCATGTATGGCTTTAATTACTTCAGGGTGTTGGTGGCCTAAGTTGGCAACAGAGATGCCCGATATTAAATCGGTGTAGCATTTACCATTGTTATCGTAAAGGTAAATGTGCTCGGCACGGGCTACTTCTATACCCAACGGAGTGGGAGAGGTAGGTGCTTGGTATTTAAAAAAGTAATCTCTGTTTTGAGACATTTTTAATGTGTTGTTTTCTGACTAAGATAATTCCGATGTTCATCGGGATATTTCTTCTTCAAAACTTTTATATCATCCTTTATATTAACCTTTTACTAACTCAGACAATTCTGATGAGCCGGTAAACTTTCCGTTTTTGTTATAGCTTTCTTGCTTTACCATACCTACACCCGGGCAAAACCATTCTACGGCTTTGGCTTGTACTTTTACAATGGTTTTCATTTCTACATCATAAGTTATTTTGTAGCACTCAAATGTACCTGCTGCTGTAGTTACGCTTTCTTTGGCTTCTACTTTTCGGTTGGTAATGTTTACCGTCATTTTAAGCATGCTCATACCCATAGCGGTTTCTGTGCCTGAAGTGGCAACGTCTATTACCATA
>CALALS010000165.1 GCA_937925525.1 uncultured Flavobacteriales bacterium
CCAAAATCCCAAGAATATGTATTTCCGTTTGTTGAAGTGTTTGTGAAGTTAACCGTAGGACTTCCTGAACTTGTAAATGAAGCTGTTGGAAGTGGGGTTACCGTAACCGCTAATGTCCTTGGAGTACTGCTTCCGCATGAATTATCTGATGTTACCTGTACTGTTCCACCGGAAGAGCCAACTAATGTTGAAATGGAATTGGTTCCACTAAAACCTGTCCAGGTTGCTGGTAATGTCCATGTATAGTTTGCTCCTGTAACATTTGTCACTGAATAAATTTGATTTGAATTTTCACATGGAGCAGCACTTCCCGTTATCACAGATGGTTGTGCAGGTAATGTTTCTACTTTTATATAAGTAGTATCAAGATATGTCACAGGCCCTGTTCCATCATTAACCGTTAAACTTACTTGATAAGTTCCTGGTGTGTTATAAATAACAAATGGGTTTTGTAGAGTGGAAGTAGAAGGTGTTCCCCCTTGAAAACTCCATTGCCATGAAGTAGGAGTTCCTCCAGTTGTTGCATCAGTATAAAATACTGTATCGTTAACACACACAGGTCTTGGAGTTCCTACAAATCCAGGATTCAAATTACTGGTTAAGTTATTCCATTTCCACATTCCATCTTTAGTAGAACTTGCGTTAAACCATCCCGACCAACCCACTGAAGGATTAGTAAATTCTACATACAAGTGCTGGTCACTATCAATTATGTTCCAGGTTACCCCACCATCTTGACTATATGAAGAACCATTCAACCCTGTTGTAAAGGCAATATTTGTTTTTTCAATAAAACATAAACCTACAGTAGAAATGGTACCAGTAGTTGTGAGTGTTGTCCATGTTGCACCTCCATCAGTTGATTTATAAACATTAGCACTATTATCTACAATTAAACCAACTTGCCCTGAAGAAAAAGATAAATTTCCGCTGGTAGTAGCACTACCAAAATCATTTATAGGAGATTGATAAACTGTCCAATTTAAACCTCTGTTATGAGAGCGATATATTCTTCCTCTGTTAGTGGTAAACCAAACTGTATCTGCTACTACTTCAATTTGTCTGGTATAACCATATTCACCAGCTAGAGGGTTTGGTATATTTCCTCCCGGAACTAATGTCCAAGTCGTCCCTCCGTTAGTTGTTCTGTATAATTCAAACTCACCGTTAATTGGGTCTCCCTGACAAAAGCCATTATTCGCATCCCAAAAATAAACCACATTGGTAAATGAAGCCGGATTATTGAACGAAGCTGTATTTTGTCTTGTCCATGTAGTTCCACCATTTGTAGTTTTCCAGATACCTCCTGTTTGTCCTGCAGCATTAGGATAAACCGCAGCCCAAGCAGTATTTGCATCATAAGCATGAACCATTGAAATTCCCAAGTTAGTGTTTCCAACATTAATGTTCCCTGGTGTCCATGTATTCCCTCCATTTGTAGTTTTGGTAAACTGCTGAACATTGGCGTTACCTCCTGAACCATCATAGGCTGTTGCCCAAACAACATTAGGGTCAACAATAGAAATGTAGTTTATTCCTCTACTCACTGCCGTAAAACCAGAGTTTTGTTTAATCCAAGCTCCGTAGGGCTGTAATGAAACATTGATGTAATTAGTCTTAGTTTTTACAACTGTCCCTGAAGAATTTGTTACGGATAAAGAAACGGTATAAGTTCCTGCTGTTGAATAAGTAATTGCCGGTGGATTTTGTCCTACAAAACTAGAAGGTGTTCCTCCGGTAAATGTCCAAGTCCAGTTAGTGATAGGAGTCGTTCCCGGAGCAGAGTAATCAGAAAATGTAACCGTTTGCCCTGCCGTAATAGAAGTATAAACTCCCGTAAAATTAGGAATAGGTGCTCCGGTCAATCCATTGCTTGCACAAGCAACTGCAGCAGCCGCATCTATTCTATTTCCAATATTTTGATTAATTACTTTTCCGGTAGTTTTAAGACAATTTTCTATTTGTGTAGGTGTTAAAGAAGGGTTAATACTCAACATCAATCCGGCAAGACCAGCTGCAAAAGGTGTAGCCATAGAGGTTCCGCCCATTTTTCCATATCCATTGGTAGTAGTGTATACCGTACTCTGCAAACCACCGTTTGTATATCCACCGGGAGCAGCAATATCTACATAAGGTGTAGAACCATTATAGTTAGAAAAACTAGAACGGCTGTCATTACCATCCACAGAACCCACACAGATAACATTGTTGTATGCACCCGGGTACTGAGGTGTTGTATTGTTACTATTACCGGCTGCAGCAAAAAACACAATTTCAGGATAGGCATTAATTAAAGTTTGCATTGCGCTACTTGGTGTAGAACCACCAAATGACATACTTACCACATGAGCTCCATTTTCACAAGCCCATTCTACACCTTCGTAACCATAATATATACTACCTGCACTTCCTGAGTTTGGAGTTGCTTTTACTCCAATCAATTCTACATTTCCACCTAAAGATGCTATACCTAAGTTATTATTTATTCTTGCAGTAGCTAGTCCTGCACAGTGTGTTCCGTGAGACCAACTAAAGTTTTGTGTGGCTTGTTGAGGAGGAGTCGCATCATTATCTACATCTGCCACATCTCTTTGCTTATAGGTAGCTAAATCAGTATGATTACAATACACTGCATTGTCTACAATTGCCACCTTAACCAAGTTACTTCCTAAACTTGTATTCCAGGCTGTTTCTGAACCTACCAATGTATGATACCACTTTGTAGAACCTGTATGATAGGTATCATTAGGAATAAAAGAAGTTTTGTAAATGGGCTCTTTTTCTGCAAATTCAATACCTTCTACCTGACTTAATGCAGCAACAATGGCGTCTATTTCTGCAAAATTTGAGAAAGTAACTCTATAGATTTTTTTGAGCTCTGCTCGTCCGGTAAAATAACTTGGTCTTTCAAATTTAGTTACTGAAAAGCCATCTAAAGCTTTAGCTATTTCAGGATATTTATTGATGTCTTCAGGAAGACCGAATAAATTCATATCTGCTCTTTTAAAAGTAGGATTTTGATTTTTTGCCTCATAGTTCAACTTAAACATAACCCTTCCATCTAAGAAATCGGGATTATGAGTTTGTGAATAACCGTAACCAAATAGGATTACAAATAAAATTGATAGTATTTTTTTCATAGTTTGGATTTTAGGACGTTGGAAAGGTACGAATAATTTAGCCAAAAAAACTATTTACTCGTTGATTTTTAGCACTTTGACCTCTACTCTTCGGTTTGCTGAACTTTGGGTGTCGTTTTTTGGATAGGGATATATCATTTCTTTATTTCCATAGCCAAAGTGTTTTAATTGCTTTTTTGAAACCCCTTTTTCGATTAGGTAGCTTTTAACTGCCTTAGCTCTTCTCCTTGACAGCACTCTGAACCATCTTTTATTTGGATCTCCCGGTCCATTTACATGTCCGCCAATTTCAACTTGAATATTAGGGTTGTCCTTCATAAAACTCAAAAGAGTTTTTAAAGAAGAATAGGACGAAGGTAAAAATTCTGCTTTGTTCCCCACAAACTCTATATTATTAAGATTGACTTTTTCACCTTCTTTTAAAGGTTTAAGAAGCACCGTGATTGTTTTTGATTCAATTTGTTTTGGCACAAAATAATCAACATACTCAAACAGATATCCCGGAGCATAGCCTACTACTTGCATTTTTCCGGTTTCGGATACTTCTACGACTGAATTTATTACATCTGTTTCTGTAGCCGAATAGTTTGCCATCTCCACACTAATTTTTCCTTTTAAAGAGTCTTTACTAAACTTATCTTTTAAGATGATGGTGTATTTTGATTTTGGAACTTGGTTTTCCTTTTCTTTAGTTACTTCTGTTGAATCCAACTTTTCTGTTTGGGTGTTTATGGAGTCCTTTTCAGCCTGAGATTTTGGAAGATTAAAGACAATGCAATGCCCTTTTCCTAAAGGATTTACGTTGTCGGTTATAAGGTATAAAACATCTCCCTTTTTAACATCTAATACTCTACTAAAAACTGCATTAATTCCCGCAGGAGAATAAAGGTTTAAAGCACTTTCTTTCAAGCCGGTTTTTATACCTTGCTCGTTGTCATTACGGGCAATATTTGCTCGAATAGGCGAAATTGAATTAAAATTTTTAAAACAAACATTATCTCCTTCAGAAAATTTATATAACATAAAATCCCAGTCATCTGTGGCTTGATGAGGCGTTAATTCAAAGGTAAATCTTCCGTTTTCTTCTATTTTTATTTTATACCAAACGGTTAAGTGTTCTTTCTCAAAGTACCTATCACTTCCTAATGAAAAACCACTTATTTCTAACTTTTCACCATGACCTAAAGGTTCAGAAACACAATACTTTTCTTTCTCTACTATTATAGCTGTAGTACAATCAGAGTTTGGTTGCGTAAAAGATTTAGATGAAAAAATGAAAGTAAAAAGTGGAAAAAGCCAATATATTTTTATTCTCACTTTTTTCAACTCTTTAATAATTTAAAGTTGGAGACAGCCACTTTTCAGCTTCTTCTATTGAAATATTTTTCCGTTTTGCATAATCTTCGACCTGGTCTTTATTTATTTTTCCTAAACCAAAATATTTGGACTCAGCATTTGCAAAATAATATCCGCTAACGGAAGCTGCCGGAAACATAGCTAATGAGTCTGTAAGTTTTATACCGATATTTTTTTCTACATCAAGTAATTTGAAAATGGTTGGTTTTTCAGTATGGTCAGGGCAAGCCGGGTAACCGGGAGCAGGTCTAATTCCTTGATATTTTTCTTTAATTAATTCTTCATTAGAAAGTGTTTCAGAATTTACATATCCCCAAATTTCTTTTCTGACTTTTTGGTGCATCAATTCAGCTAACGCTTCTGCAAACCTATCTGCCAAGGCTTTTAACATGATGCTGTTGTAATCATCATGGTCTTTCTCAAACCGCTTTACATGTTCATCTATTCCTAATCCTGCTGTAACAGCAAATGCTCCAATATAGTCTTGCTTTTCGGATTCTTTGGGAGCAATAAAATCGGCTAAAGCAATGTTAGGAACTCCCGTAACTTTTTTGCTCTGCTGACGAAGTGTTCTTGATACAGCTATAAGTTTTTTATTATCATCGGGAGAATAAATTTCTACATCATCGCCCACAGAATTGGCAGGCCAAATACCAACTACTGCATTTGCCGTCAAC
>CALALS010000166.1 GCA_937925525.1 uncultured Flavobacteriales bacterium
TGGCTGCCAATAATTCTTGATTAGACATATTGTCTATAGCTGCAATTTGTGGGCCTCCTTCTTTTGAATAAATTTCTTTAGCTTCGTTTTGTCTTTGAATGGCTATTAGTTCTTTTTCTTTAGCTTGGTTTAATAGACTTTGTTTTGAAGAAAATGAGCTTGTGTTTTCTGCTTCTTTCCTTAGTTTTTTAGCATCGTTAAAGTAAATGGCAGCTTCTTCATTTTTTAGTTCAGCAATAGTGGTTTGCGTATTATTTACTCCAATATTTTTCTGCATACTTTTTATAACGGTGCTGTTACGGTTGTATTCAGCTTGATTAGCAACTGCTGAAACATTAGCAGCTTCTTCAAACTTATTTTCTGATTGAATTCGTAAAGCTTCGGCTTTTGCTTCTAATTCTTCTCTTTCTTCTTCGCTAGTGGCATTGTATGATTGATTAACTAATTCTTGGTATTCAGAGTTAGTTTTTTCAGCTTCATTTTCTAGTTGGTTTGCTTTATTGGCATTTTCTTCAGCAGAAGGATTAGTATAAGTAGGGTTTTCAATAAAATTTTGAGTGTTTTTTTGAGAGTTATTGTTTGTATTAGTAGTATTGTTTGAAGCTAATGTGTTTTTCTCTGCTAAAATTTCTTCAGCATTTTCGGCATAAGTGTAAGAGTTGTTTTCTTTTTGTGATTTGATTTCTTTTAACTGTGCAATTTTTTCTTCTTCCAGCTTTTTGTCTTTAGACTTTTTAATGCTCTCAAGATTTTCCTCTCTGTAAGCTATCTCTTCTTGAATAGAGTTTGCCCAATTTTCATTTAGCTTAGCTAGTTTCAAATTCTTTTCATATTCATCACTTGTTGTACTTTCTATTTCAGTTGATAATTCATTGTAATCGTTATTGTAGTTAGTAACCTCATTGTTATTAATTGCATTAAAAGAAGCTACTTCATCAAGTTCATTTTCTTGTGGTGTAGAGTTGTTTGAAGAAGTATTATTATTTGTACTGTTGTTGTTTTCAGTTGTATTGTTGCCGGCATTTAAAACAAATTGTTCAGCTTCTTTGTTTACATTTTCATATTCAGCATTTAAAAGACTTATTTGTGTGTTTAAAGCTTCTTCATTTTTGGTGTCAGTTGTTTCAATTAGCTCTAATTTTTTAAGCAATACTTTTTCTTGAAGCTCTTCCTGCCATGCTTCATAGATGAGTTCTTTTTGCTCATTGTCTAGTTCTGAGTTGCCTAGTCTGTTGATTTTGTCAGTGTATTTTTTATTGGTGGCGGCTATAAAGTCAGCTGTTTCTTTTGTGGATTCGCTAATCTCTACCGAGTTATTGTTTGTTTCGTTTGAATTTTGATTATTAGTGTTAACAGAGTTGTTGTTTGTTTCGGTAGTGTTATTTGTATTCTGATTGGACGTATTGGTGTTTGTATTTTGAGTTGAGTTATTTGAACTTTCTGTGGAGTTATTATTTGAATTATTAGCTAACTGACTTTCTTTGATGACTTTTTCGTTTTGAGCTATTTCGTACTCTTTTTCTTTTTGCTGCTCGTTTAATTCGTTTATTCTTTTCTGAATATCGGCTTTCTCCTGTAATGAAGTAGCGTCAATTAATTCATCTAATTTATTTTCTTTTTCTGCTTTAATATCGTTTAACCATTTTTGATTAATTTCTTTTTTAGCTGAAGCTAATTCAACAGGATCTGTAATTAGTTTTGTTCTGTCTAATTCTTTTTGGTGTTTGGCGGCATAAGAATTCATGCCATAATCAGCATTATTCAGTTTGAATTCACTGGCAAGTGTTTCATCAAATTCACCAACTAGGTTATTTGATTCATAGTAATCTAGCTGACGAAGTAAGCTTTCTTTTTCAGCGTCAGAAAGTTTTGAATTGGAATTGCCTGCATTTTGGGCAATATCTTGAAATAAAATATTGGTGTATTTGTTTACGCTTTCTGAAGTACGTGATTTTTTCTTTAACTCATCAGATTTTTCTTGTGCCTGAGCTATGTTATACTCAATATCTTCTAAATCAATGTTTAAGGCGTTTATTTCATTTTGAATTTGTTCTTGCTTTTTCTTACTCTTTTCAGCTTCTTTAGCTTGTTCTAAACCCTTTTTTCGGTTTATGATGGAAGATTTTGATTCCTGTAATTGAGCCAGATATTCATAAGATTCTTGAGTTTTCTTTTTATCACTTTCTGCTCTTTCATAGGCTAGCTGCTTTTCTATGGAAGATGCATCTTGCATTTCTCTATTGTTGGCAATTAAATTCTGTAAGTCTTTGTACGCTACTATAGCACTATCTCTATTAGATGCATTAATATTAGTGTTAACTTTTCCTGAAAGCACATTTGCTTGGTTAGCTAAGGTCTGTTTTTCAACGTATTCTGCTTCAAGGCTTCTGGCTATGTTATTTGCAATTACAGCTTCTGCTGCTAATTGTCCTGCTTCTTTCTTTTTATCTAATGCCTTTTGTTCTATAGAAAGCTTTTCCTGCTCAGACATGTTGCTGTTAATACTTGCCAGAAGCTTTTCAGATTCGGCAAATAACTTTGATGCTTGAGTGCTTTTTTCTTTAGCTAGAGTGAGAGAATAGTCTCTTTCTTTTTGACTTTTTTCAGCGTTTTTTTGCAATTCTGAAGCTTGTTGCTTTGCATTATTTGCTAAGTCAGTATTTGTAAGCTTTGTGTATTCGTAGTCGGATATTTTAGGCTCTTTATTTTCTTTATTGTTGCTTGCTATGGTATTATCGTCACCGGTAACTTCAAGTTGTGCCTTTTGTTTAATTAAGTCTTTCATTAATTCAGACTTGTCAATGTTAGATGCTATTTGCTCATCAAATAGATTTTTAATTACTAGCTTTTCATCATCTCCTGAACCAACTAATCTTAGTTCTTGCTTTAATGGCCTAAATTCAGACAAAACAGGAACTTCAATCATTCCACTATGCACAGGAGATTCGTCATCCGTTTCAATTACAAACTTGTATTTTCCTCCGTTGCTCGGCAGCGCAATGATATATTCGCCATTTTCTTTTGTTCTGTATTCACTTAAAAATTCATTGGTATTGGCATCAAGCACTTTTATTGTGGCACTTTTTTTCTCGGAATTTTCTACTATAAAATCACCTTTTATAATGGAATAACTAGCAGGTCTGGAGGCAACTTTAACTTTATATACAGATATTTGATCATATCCGCTTGATCTTTTTGAAGCGAAATAGGCGTAAATATTATCTTCATCGGAGATAAACATGATGTCATCATCCGGAGAGCTGAAAGCAAAGTCAAGGTTTACAGGTTTTGACCATGTGCCGGAATTTTCATTATAAGTAGATTTAAAAACATCATATCCTCCCATACTATTGTGGCCATTTGAGGAGAAATAAAGCGTTTTTCCGTCAGGATGTAAAAACGGATAGTTTTCATCAAACTCTGAATTAATAGGCTTTCCTAAATCTTGTGGTTTTCCCCATTCGCCATTAGGTAGTTTTCTAACGTAATAGATGTCTTTACCATTGTTTCCCTTATCTCCATAACTTGAATAATATATTATTTCAGGATTTTTTGGGATGTAAATAAGAGAATGTTCACCAACTTTAAGGTCATACTTCGATTTAAATTCATCAGGCTTAACCACTACTTTTCCGCCAATGCCTTTTAAATCATAAACCCTAAAAAACTCAGACTCTCTAATTTCTTGCTTTGTTAGTACTGAAATATCTTTAATTTGGTCAAGCAGCGAAATTCCGTTTCTACACATTTCAATCTGCCTGGCAGGGTTATATTCTTTAATTTGGTCAGATGTAGCTTTTGACTGAAACTTTGAATAATTGGTAATAGCCTCATTAAATTGATAATTAAGGTGATAGGCTTTTCCTAAGTAAAAATACGCAAGAGGTTCTACTGTACTTTTTCTGGTGGCAATGGTTAAATATTTTATAGGTTCTTCTTTATCTTTTTCAGTAACTAAAAGGCATGCAGCATATTTATAGTTGTAATTAGGGTCTTTTGGATAGTTACTTAACAACTGTGCAAATAGTGGCTTTGCTTCATTAAACTTTTTTTCATCAAAAAGCTTAGCAGCGGCCTCTTTTAGCTCTTCTTCCGAGCCATAATCTATTTGACCGTAAATGGAACAGCTGAAAACCATCAACAGTAGATATAGCTTATATTTTAGGGCTTTACATAACATGTGCTATTTACAAAAATAACTTTATTAATTAATCTTCATCGTCTTCATCGTCAGGGCTATCCACATTAGACTTTTGAAAAGCTTTAGATTCTGTTCCTTTTAAAAGTCGTTCTATGTTCTTTTGATGAGTAATAATAACCAATACAGCAATAAACACGGAGAAAACTTTTAACGAAATAAATGGTGTTTCAATAACTAAAAAAAGATACAAAGGAAAAGTTACGGAAGCTATTATAGATGCTAACGAAACGTATCTAAAAGCAAGCAAAAAGACTAAAAAAACTCCGATTGAGACTAAAGCTGCCTGATAGTTCATAGCTATTACAATGCCTAGTAATGTGGCAATACCCTTGCCACCCCTAAAGCCTGCAAAAACAGGAAAAATATGTCCTAATAAAGCTGCCACTCCCAATACCAGTTGTAAGTTTATAAATTGAGATGTGTCGGGACTGTAAGTTCCATAAAAATAGGGGAGGTTGACAGCTACCCAGCCCTTTAAAATATCTAATATTAACACAATTGTTCCGGCTTTTTTTCCTAATACTCTGAATGTATTTGTGGCGCCTGCATTTCCGCTTCCAAACTCTCTTATATCGGTGTTATAAAATTGACGGCCAATCCAAACGGCATTTGGAATAGAGCCTAATATATAGGCTATGATTAGTAATATTAAATTGACTGAATTTAACACTCTGTAAATGCCGAATTTAAATGATTATTCGTTGATGTCAAATTTCTTTACAAAATCTCTTACTTTCCTATCGTTTGATAGCATGTACTGATAAGGCTCTTCTCCTTTCTTATGGTCGTATTTTCGCTTATCAGGCTTAACGGCAGTAATTACACTGTTAAATTCATCATTGGAAGAGTAAACTTGCATAATTCCTCTTGTATATTGAAAGAAGTACCAGTTGTTAGGATCTATTTCCAAATAGAATGTTACTACATCACCACTTCTTTTCTTTAAAAGTTCTACTTTACCGTTAATGTATTTATTTACCTGAGTTTTATAAATATTTCCTACTCCAATTTTTCCAAATGATTTGTAAGATTTGGAGTTGTTATCCCACTTAAACTTAATTTCGTTAAATATTATTGTTTTATTTAATTCATCAGGAATTTTTTTGTAGCCACCGTATAAATTAATTTGTGAAATTAATTTATCAGCCTCAGTTTGTCCAATAATTTCTCTAAGGGCTTTTTCAAATGTTTTTCTCTCAAAATTAATAGGATCTAATGTTGTATTGCCAATAATTTCTTTTGCAAATTTTTCCATGGCACTTTCATCCATCATAAAGTTAACCATCATTAATAAGTCAAAAATGGCATCGTTATCAATTTGGTTGTGAATGGCATTTCCACCTGTCTGCATTTTAATTTGCCCTGCTTCAATTCCTAAATCAAGAGTTCCTTCTCCATAAACTTTACATGATTTAGTGTTTAAGCTGATGTAATTTCCTCTAAATGACTGTTCTTGAATTTTATCTTTTGAAGAAACTCTATATTCTCCGGTTTCTTTATGGTAGTGCAAGTATCCTTTTGCGTTTAGCACAACTTGGTCTCTTCTTCCGGCTTGTCTTGTGAAGAAAGAGGAGTATATTCCTAAAGAGTCAGGACTTGAATTGATGGCTGCAAATAATTGGTCGTCAAATTCATTTGTCATGGCTGAGTCAACAGGTATGTAGATGTTTTCAGGGTCAATTTGCGCATTAATATTAAACCAGGTTGGTTTAACTTTGTCACAGTCATGTTTAATTCTACAGCTTCCTTTAAATGTTAAATCTTCATTGTTAGATGTTAAGAAAACTCTTCCAAAATAATCAAATTGTGGACTGAGCCTAAAATTGGCTGTGTCTTCAATTACACCGGAGGCATAAGTTTGGAGTGTAGTATCTACGCCAATATTTTCTAAAAAGATGGGCTGCACTTTTTGGGTTTCATCCACATAATCTATGTATCCGGTTCCGGTATAGTTTTTCTTTCCGAAAATATTTATTGTTGCATCATAAATGTTAAAGTTTTGGGTTATGTAATTTGCTACAATTTTAGCATTTTCCAATGTATTCATCTTAGCATTTTTTTCAATTACAATTTTACCGCTGTCAGGATAAATCATGGCATCTGCTACATTCACATATTTTACATTATTACAATAGATGATTTTTTCATGAATATCATATCTCGCTTCTGGTGCGTAAAAACTCAGTGAATCTTGTTTGTCGTGAATTGAAATGAATTTTGAGCCATCTAAAGCAACACCCGTAACTTCATCAGTTGTTTGACCTGATTCTTTAGCAGATAATGCGATATCATTTTTATCCATAAACCATTTAAACTCCTCCATAAAACAGATGTATTTGTTTTGTGGGAATTCTATGTATGAACCTCCACCATTTGATTTAAACTCTCCAAATCGTTCTTTGAAGTTTACGTATGCATTTACATTTTTGGTATTGAAAGACAGAGCATCACTTCCAATTTCATCTAATAACCTAAAGTCTGCGGTGTCTGATGTAAACTCTTGAAACTTGAAGTTGAATTTGTCCGCTTCTAATTCGGCTTTTTCAAATTTAAAGGTGCCATCACCACTTAATCCTTTTGGTCTTAGAGCTATGCTTCCATTAAGTGTTGACCCATCGTACATTGAAAATGGCGTGTCTTGAGAGTAATTTACCATAACATCATTCTTAGGAAGCCACCTAACTTTAGTATTTTTAGCTAATACTGGCGGGTATTCAACAGCTGTTGGCTTTTCTTCTATCACATAGTCTTTTGCAATACACCTCATAGAATCAGGATAAAATGTAAAGTCATTAGAGTAGGTGGTGGATGTTATGTACTCCAGCTTTCCGTCTCCTTTAAGCCCTTCATTACTTAATTTGATTTTGCTTGTATATTGACCTTTACCATTATAAACAGCTACCCCTGAAGGTGGCGTTTCCCTTTCAAATCCTAATGAGTAATCATCCATTAACCTCAATGATTCATCAAAATCAGGGAATATTCCTGCTGAAACAAATGTTCCTTTAAAGTTAATTCCTGCATTGGTAAAGTTGTCCAAACTATCAATTTCAAAAGGTGTTAGCTGAAAATAGAAGTTATTTTTCTTGTAAACTCCGCCTTGAATAGCTTGACGTTGATAGAAAACATAAGATTCTTTGAAGCTTGTGAATTTGGGATATTCGGCAAAATTTTTGGCTCCTGATTTATTGGTTTGATTGTCAATTAATAACTCTCCATTTATCTTTTCAATTACAGTTTTTACAGCAACTTGTTTCGGTTTTCCAAACTCATCTTTTTCGGTGCCGTCTGCCCTTAACCTAAGTGAATCAACATTATCAAGGTTAATTTTAAACTCTTCATATTCAAAAGAAAAGTCCTTACCAAAAAAGTCAAATTTACCAGCTCGAATTACACCGGAAAATATAAAGTCTCTGTTTTTCTTTAAGACTAATTGTTGGTTTTTTGGGAAGACATAAACCTGCTGAGAATCACTTAATAATACATATTTTACTCCTTTAATTTTTAAATCAAAATTCAGTAAATTTAATGTGGCATTACTTTCTCCTTTGATGTCGGACTTGAACTCTAAAACGTCATAATCTTCTTTAAATGAACGAGAGTAGTAATAGTGATTTAGCCTATCTTTTACAATTACTTTTTCTTTGTCAAAATCGTAAAAAACAAAGCCTTCAATTGATAAATTCATCAACATTACCTGTGCCTGCTCTTTCGAAATCCTCATTTTTTTAGTTAAATCTTCAACGTAGAATACATTGGTATCAAGCTGAGCCATTAACTGTTTAATTTCATAAAATGGATGAGTATTTGACATTCCTTGAAATTTATCAAACCGTTGAATTTTAAAAATATCAGCAGATTCAAATTGGGCATCAGACTTTGTGCCGCCAATTAAATTTGTCAAGTCCATTGTATTTTCGTCAATGTTCCAATAAAGTGCTTCAAAATCCATATCTATTTTATGGAAAGAGTCAAAATATGGGCTGTTAGAAATCCCTTTATAATCCCTAATTAGAGCGACTTGTCTTTTATCCATAAAAAATTTAAAAGACAATCCCGGGTGATAAATAGAATCTTTATCAAGTATTATTTTTATGGCTGTTTGGGTAGATGAAATTTTATCGGTTGTGATAGAGAAGGATTTGGAAGCTGCAATTAAAAATGGGGCTTTTTCTCGATAAAAAATTAAGTAGGCATCTGCTTCTTCGTTACCTGAGCCAATAAACTTAGCTCCCTTCATTGAAAACCCTCCGTCATAATCTACACCTTCTGCTATATTTTTAATTACAATACGTTTGTTGTAAGAGTCAAATCTGGGGTAACTGGCTGTTTCTTCTCTAACATTTGCCAATACTTTTTCTTCTAGTTTTCCAAGAAGAGGTTTGTCAAAGTATTTTTTGTGAGTAAAGTAAACAGAATCCACTTCATAAGTAGGAGATTTAAAGTTTATTTGGTAATTATTAATTTCTGCAAATACTTCATCCTCAGTAAAACCCGCTCTTACCCAATTTACTTTTCCGCCTTTTCCTATCCATAGTTTTTCAGTTGGGTAATAAACTCCTGAAGTGTTGTAAATAACCGCACTATCTCCTTTTGAAAAACATCTTAAATTAAGGCTGTTAAATGTTAGTTTTGGTAAACTATCAAAATCAAATTTAAAGTTGCTGGAGCTTGATTCCCATTCAACGGCAGGAGCTTTAAAAATTCTATTATACTCAAATAAGTTAAATGACATTTCAAGATAATCTCTAAACTTATTGGTCTTTTTGAAATCCAGAAGTTTATCTAGTGATTGATGCCAAAGGTTATAACTTTCTGATGTTTGGATAGGGCTTTCAACAAGCGATTGAACGGCATAAAGATAATTTTCAAAATCTGGAAAGGGCAAAACTCCTTTTTTGCTTAGCATTTTGTTACAAATCACATATACTGACTTTCTTTGCTCTTCTGTAAACTTGCCTCCATACCAAGAGTAGGCAAAATCTTTCATGAATTTTTTACCATCTTTTGGACGGGCAGCATCTAAAAACACTGTCATCTCTTCATAAAAAGCAATAGAGTCTGAGCTAAACGATTTTATACCGGATGACTGTGCAAATAATCCTTGCGAGAAGAATAATAGAGTTATTAAATAAAATATTACTGTTTGGTATAGCTTAGTAAACACCATTTATTCTTAGTTTTTTTATCATTTAAAGATAAATTATTTTTTTTAGCTTCTTGGTTAATTAAGTCAAAATCTTCTTCATAAAACCCACTTAATAACATGACTCCATTTTTATTTAGTGAGTTATAGTAGCTGTGTAGGTCATTTAAAAGAACATTTCTGTTAATATTAGCTATGATTAAATCATACTTTTTTCCATCTATCTTGGAAACATCCCCAAGAATTGTGGTGAAGTTTTTAATTTGATTTATTTCACAGTTTTCAATACAATTTTCATAAGCCCATTCTTCAATATCTATGCCATCAATACTTTTAGCTCCCTTCATTGATGCAAGTATTCCCAAAATTCCTGTGCCACATCCCATGTCTAAAACTATTTTGTTTTCCAATTCTAGTTCTAGCAGTCTCTTTATCATTAAATAAGTGGTTTCATGATGCCCTGTTCCGAAAGACATTTTTGGGTTAATGATGATTTCATATTTAACGTCAATTTTTTTATGGAAAGTTGCACGAATGGCACACAAATCATCAATTAAAATTGGTTCGAAATTACTTTCCCAAGTTTCATTCCAGTTAATGTTAGGCATCACTTTAATACTAAACGAAACATTATCGGGAATAACTTCCTTAATTTTTTCTTCGTTAAACTTTTGCTTTTCTATATAACCTATTAAGCCGGTATCTATTTCTTGAAATGAGTCGAAATCAATTTCAGAAAGTTGAGCTACTAAAATATCAGTTGTTTGCTCTATAGGAGCAAACCTAAAATCTACTTCTATAAATTCCATTTTAAAAGGATTCAGCTATTTGAAGAAAATCATTGGCTATTAATGAAGCACCACCAATAAGTCCACCATCAATATCATGTTGTGCAAACAATTCTTTTGCATTTGAGGGCTTGCAGCTCCCGCCATATAGGATGCTCGTTTGATTAGATATGGCTTCAGTGTATTTTTCTTTTATTAGCGTTCTAATATATTGATGAATTTCTTGTGCTTGTTCAGCGGTAGCAGTTTTACCCGTTCCAATAGCCCAAACAGGTTCATAAGCAATTATTATTTTCTGAAAATCATTTTCATTTAAATGAAACAGCACATTAGAAATTTGATTTTTTATAACTTCAAAATGCTTATTATTTTCTCTTTCTTCTAATTTTTCACCACAACAAAAGATGGGAGTTATATTACTTGAAAGACAACTTTTTGCTTTTAAAATTAGCTGTTCGTTTGATTCGCTAAAATATTCTCTTCTTTCAGAATGGCCAATAATACAATAATTCACTCCTATTGATTTTAACATTGAGGCAGAAACTTCTCCAGTGAAAGCGCCTTTTTCGTGTTCACTACAATTTTGTGCTCCGATTTTAATGGGAGAATGAGAAACTGTTTCTGATATATTTTGAAGGTAAGTAAAAGGAGGAAAGATGATTAGAGAGCAATTGATATTACTTGATTTTGAAATTAATTCCTTAACCAATTGATTAGCATCAGGCCAAGTGGTATTCATTTTCCAGTTTCCCGCAACAATTTTTTTTCTCATAATTTATTATTGGTAGCGAATTCTTGGGTCAAGTAATCCGTAAGTGATGTCCACTAAAATATTAATTACTACAAACACTAAGGAAAAGATAAGCACACCTCCCATTACCACAGGAAGGTCGTACCTTATTAAGCCTTGATAAATTTCGTATCCGATTCCTTTCCAGGTAAATACAATCTCAACAAATAACGCTCCAGCGAGTAAACTGGCAAACATGCCTGAAACGGCTGTAACTACAGGGTTTAAAGCATTTTTTAAAGCATGTTTTAAAATGATTGGCAAATTACTTAATCCTTTTGCTTTTGCGGTTCTCATATAGTCCATTCCCATAACTTCAAGCATGGAGTTTCTGGTAAGCTGAACAATTACTGCAAGTGGTCTAATTCCCAAGGTAAGTGCAGGAAGCACAAGGTTTTTTAAATCTAAGTATTCGTAGCCTTCTAAATCGTCTATTGAATATAAACTACCCCAAGTATTTAATCCGGTAATATCTGCTAATAAATCTCCAAATACCCAGGCTATGATTATTCCTAAAAAGAATGATGGCCCTGACATACCAAGTATGGAAGTGAAGATTAGTGAGTTGTCTATCCATGTACTTCTATTTACGGCAGCAATAATTCCAAATAAAATGCCCAAAATGGTAGCGATAAGCATGGCGCTAATTGCTAATACCGCAGTTTCCGGCATGGCATCAATTAGAATTTCAGATACTTTTCTTTTGGTTTGGTATGACCGCCTCATATATGGCGACTTCATAACTACTACTTTTTCATTTCCAATAGAGAATAATTCTGTTGCCGAGTATTTTGTTGTGTCTAAATAAAAATTATTGTCTGAATTATGGCTGTGAACAGAAATTGGACTAATGTCATTCAGATACATCATATATTGAACTGACAATGGCTGGTCTAAACCTAAGTCTTTATTAATAGCTTTTATAGATTCTTCATCAGCTCTTTGTCCCATCATCATACGTGCTGGATCACCAGGAAGCACATTAAATAATAAAAACACTACTGTAATTACACCACCCAGCACTAAACCACCGTATAAAACCCTTCTGATTATGAATGTTATCACTTTAAATACTCGTTTTTAATTGTTTCAAAATCGGGAATGTGATTACCATTCCATTTTCCAACTACTGTTCCTTTCTTTAATATTAAAACTCCGGGATTAGCTCTCAGCACTGTTTTTATAGTTGTTTCATCACCAAAATAAAAATCGCACATAAGCTGATGCTTGTGTCTAAATTCTTCTGCATCTTCTTTCGGAGAGGCGGTTAAGCCAATTGCATAATGACCATTATTATAAGCTTCTTCTATTACTTTACTAATTGCTTTCATGTTGCTTTCATCGACCTTGCTTATATTTTTTGATATGAAGATAAATAAATATCCTTCTTCATTTAAATAATCTTCAGCATAATCGTTTCCATCCACATCAGATATAGAAAAATCATGTATAGGAGCTTCATCACCTTTTTGTATTAATTTTGATTGTGAATCAACAAATTCCCAGTTTAAGGTGTCTTGCCATGGGTAATTTTCTGTAGTAAAATCTTTTACTTCTCCTGTATTTTTGTTTTTATAACTTAAAACTGTTTCGTAGATATCTTGCTTAGCATTGGGTGGAAGCTGCATTTGTTCCCAAATATTTTTACCAACTGCGTAAGGTCTGTAATCTCTTATGGGTAAGTGTGTGTAACAATATAAAATAAAGCTAACGGAAATAACGGTAACAAAGCCCGCAATAATCCAATCACTATTTGGCTTTATTCGTTTAATAATTAAATAGCCTATAAATGCTGCAATGGTAAAAATAACAGGAAAGTACCAACTAAATACCCAACTCAATAATGCAATTGCCGCTAGTGAAAACGGGAGCAAAATCATATCGTCTTTTGTGTCATTAAGATTGATGTTTTTTCTTTTGAAAAACATGGGTAAAATGAAGATAAAAAGAATAAGGTCTTTAAAGAAAGACTCCCAAGGAGTTAGGCTTCTGCCTAAAGAACCTTTTAAAGCATCTCCAAAACATCCGCAGTCTGTAACGCAAGTAACGGTTCGCTCAACTTCTTGGCCGTCAACAACAGTTGTATAAGTGCTTAATGGGTCACATGTAGCTGTATAGAGTGTTAGCCAACCAAAAAACACGGTCAAACCAACAAGAGACCATGTCGCCACTTTCATTTTTCCACCAAAAATTACAGCAAATCCTAAAACAATTTCGGCTAAGCATGCTAAACATGCTAATAGAAGGGCATAATCATCAAGAAAAGTTAAGTTTAGTGCACTTTCAGCAAAGTAATCATTCAGTTTATAAGAAAAACCCAAAGGGTCATTGGCCTTTATTAGTCCTGAAATAACAAATAGACTACCAACAATAACTCTTGATATGTAAAGTAAAACTTTCATTTTAGCGGATTTGAGGTTGACTCAAATTTACATAGGTTTAATTTATAAGATGGTTTTATTTTATTAATTTACAATTATTTAACACTTTCTTTAGTTTCTTCTTCAAGTTTAATTAAAGCAAAAACGGAGTAATTTATAATATCTTGGAAGTTAGCATCAATTCCTTCAGAAATTAATGTTTTTCCTTCATTGTCTTCTATTTGTTTGATGCGCAGTATTTTCATTAAAATTAAATCAGTTAGTGAGCTAACTCTCATATCTCTCCATGCCTCACCATAGTCATGATTTTTGTCTAGCATTAGCTGCTTAGTCGCTTCAAATTGTTTGTCATAGGAAGCCAAAACAGTTTCATGGTTTGTGTCATCGGTTTCAGTAATTCCAAGCTCTTGCTGGATTAAAGCCATCAGACTATAGTTAATCATACCAATATATTCATTGTCTATACTTTCACCTACTTTGTTTATTCCTTTGTCTTCTATACTTCTAATTCTTTTTGCTTTAATAAATATTTGGTCTGTTAAAGAAGATGTTCTTAAAATACGCCAAGCCGTGCCATAATCTTTCATCTTCTTTGTAAAGATTTCTCTACATTTTGTTATTATTGAATCGTATTGTAAAACCGTTTTATCCATTCCCCTATGCAAAAAGAAGCGAAAGATAGTGTTTTTTTCAGAAAAAGTGTGATTAATTGTAAGGGTAAGTTGCTTGATATTTCTAAGCCCTTGGTGATGGGAATTTTAAATGTTACTCCGGATTCTTTTTATGACGGAGGAAAAAATAATAATGTGGTTCAGGCTATTACCAAAGCAGAAGAAATGTTAATGGATGGCGCTACTATAATTGATATTGGAGGATATAGTAGCAGACCCAATGCTGATGATATTTCTATTGAAGAAGAAGAGAAAAGGGTTTTGCCTATTATTTCTGAATTGATAAAACAGTTTCCGGACATAATTATTTCAGCAGATACATTTAGAAGTGAAATTGCAAATGCAGCTATAAATGAGGGCGCAGCTATCATCAATGATATTTCCGGTGGTGAATTAGATAAAAACATGTTTGATGTTGTTGCAAAACTAGGTGTCCCATATATTTTAATGCACATGAAAGGCAACCCTCAAAATATGGTTCATCAATCTCAATACAGTGACATTTTAAATGAGATGCATCTGTACTTTTCCGCAAAAATTAATGAACTTTATTCTTTAGGTGTGAATGATATAATACTGGATCCTGGTTTTGGTTTTAGCAAAACTGCCGAACAAAGTTTTTATATTTTAAATAACTTGAAAAGCTTTGATATTTATAATTTACCCATATTAGCCGGAATGTCAAGAAAATCAATGATTTATAAAACTCTTGATATAACTACTGATAAGGCTTTAAATGGCACAACTGCCTTAAATATGGCCGCATTAATAAATGGTGCAAAAATACTTAGGGTGCACGATGTTAAAGAGGCAATGGAGGTAACTAAGTTATACGCTAAGCTTTCCTTAGTTTGATTAACCCTATTGCATTAAATCCTTTTATGACATAATAAATCGGGTCAATTTCAAACCACCTGTGACCGAAATTTGGATTACTACCATGCTTGTGATGGTTGTTGTGATAACTTTCACCAAGCATCAAGAAATCAACCGGTAAAAAGTTTCTGGAAGTATCACTTACTTCAAAATTTCTATAACCATACTTGTGGGCAAACCAATTAATAACAGCTCCATGCACCGGACCAGACAAAAGTTGAATAGGTAAAAGAAGATATAACCACCAGTGGTCAGCAAAAATTACATAAAATGCAATGTAAGCTAGTCCCCAAAAAATTCTTGACGGCCATGAATCCGCAAAAATGTCAAATGATCTCCATACAGGTAGATTTTTCTTATACTTTGGTTCAATTTCAGTTCTTCCGTAAAAAATGTCTGAATAGATAATTTTTGTTTTCCACATCATTTTCCATAATGATTTATCATATTTAGGAGAGTGAACGTCTTGTTCAGTATCAGCGTGCTCATGGTGTTTTCTGTGAAGAACTCCATAAGCAGTTGGGCTTAGATATGAAGAACCCTGAAATAGCCATGAAAGAATAAAGAAAAACTTTTCAGCTGTTTTGCTCATTGTAAACATTTGATGAGCAGCGTATCTGTGGTGAAAAAATGTTTGTGTAAATAGCGAAAGATACCAGTGTACTATAAAAAAAATGATAATTGGCGTCAAAATAAAATCCCCTTAGTTGTTAAAATTGAGTGCAAAGGTAAGAAAAGAAAAAGGATTAAAACCTATTTTTATTCCACTTGAAAATGATAATTATCATTTAGGATTATTTTGCCTGAACAGGCTGAGGAATAATATTATTTCCTAGTTTTTTTAGTAGCCTAACGTGAGACTTTAATGCTTCAAAAAAAGTTGGTGACTCGTAATAAGGCAATCCAAACTCTTTAGCAGTGCTTTTTACAATTCCTGCAATTTTAGGGTAATGTACATGACACACTTTAGGAAATAAATGATGTTCAATTTGAAAGTTGAGACCGCCTGTGAGAAAGCTGGTTAAAAAACTTTTTGTTCCAAAATTAACACTGGTGTACATTTGGTGTGCCGCCCAATTATTCTCCATATTTCCTGCTTCATTCGGAATAGGGAAGTTAGCTTCTTCTACAACATGTGCTAACATAAAAATTATAGCTATAGCAAACCCTTCTACTAAATGACTTAAAATAAACCCTCCAAACACAACATACCACGGCATATCAATACTAATTATGGGTAAAACAATAAACAAAAAGTAGTACAAAAATTTAAAAAAGAATAAATTAAAATACTCTATTTTAGGGTGATTGGTATTATTGATGTGCCCAATTTTTGGTTGGAAAAACTTAACAAAGTCTTTTTTGAAAACCCAAGATAATGTTCCCAGAGGATATAATAAAAACAACCAAATGTGCTGATATTTTTGAATTGGTTTCCATTTTTGATGGGGTGTAAGCCTTGCAAACGGAACAGATTCAATATCTTCATCATGGCCTTCTATATTTGTGTAGGTATGATGAACTACATTATGTGTAATACTCCACATGTAAGCATTAGCACCTAATAAATTAAAAGAAAAGCTCATTAATTTATTTACCCATTTTTTTGACGAATAACCACCATGTATTGCATCATGGCCAACGTTTACGCAAGTGAACACAGACGCCAGTCCTAATGCAACCCATAATAAGTTGTTTATCCAAAGCGGAAAATTTCCAAATAATAACAATAGATAAGGTACTAGGACACTAGATAAAAAAAACAAGGTTTTAAAATACATAAAACCATTAGCCTTTTTATCAATATTGTTTGACTTAAAATATTCTTCTACTCTTAAATTTACTGCTTTGTGGAAATCTAAATCGGTAGTTTTAAAGTTAATTTTTTCGTTCATGCATTATTAAATTCATATTTCTATGATAATACAAAGATAAAGTAAAAATTAAAACATCAATTTTGAAAAGACAAAATAACTAACTTTGCTCGCTTGCTTAGGTTGTCTGCAAATACTAAACAATTACTCTTGAAGCTACTTGTAGTAGTTTCTTTGTATTTTATTACAAGGTGGATTTTTTATTTCTTTTACATTCAGCATTTTTCTCCTTTTAAGATAAAACCATTTATCTATGGTTTTTTGTTTGATTTTTCAGCTATTTCAATCATTTTTTTACCGTTTATAGCTTTTCATTTATTGCCTTCCGGGCTGAGGCTTAAGAAAACTCTGGAAAGAGTATTATTTATTTTGGGTATAGCCCTGTCCTTAGTCTTGCAATTAGTGGATATAGGTTACTTTAAGTTTACTTTAAAAAGAACTACTGCAGATATATTTACATATGCTACAACAGGCGATGATTTTACTGAACTCCTTCCTAGATTTTTATTTGACTATTGGTATTTGTCGGTTTTATTTTTTGTACTTCTATATTTAACGATAAGGTTTTACAACCGAATAAACAGTAAAATTAAAGATTATCCTTCCCATTTATCTTTTGTAGGTTTTGGAAGGTCGCTATTACAAATTGCTTTTGCGATAGTTATTTGTTTATTCTTTTTTAGAGGTGGGTTTAAACTAAAGCCCATAACTATTATAAATGCAAGTGAGTATGTGAGACCCGTGAATGCTCCATTGGTATTGAATACTCCCTTTACATTTATTAAAACCTTAACGGAAGAAAATATTACACCAGTTACATATTTTCCTGAGAACGAATTAGCAAATTTGTATAACCCGGTAGTTCAATTAAAATCTAATAAAACTTTTGTCAAGCGAAATGTGGTTTTAATTATTCTTGAAAGTTTTTCATACGAATATATTGGCTCACTTAGTGGGAAAAAAACATATACACCTTTTTTAGATTCATTAATTTCCAAAAGCCTGGTGTATAACTATACGCTTGCAAACGGAAGAAAATCAATTGAAGCATTACCTGCTATTTTATCCGGAATTCCATCTTTAATGAATACCTCTTATATTGTATCTAATTATGCTGGTAATCAAATTATGAGTTTACCAGAACGTCTATCAAAAGAAGGATATTCCACTTCATTTTATCATGGCGGTAAAAACGGAACTATGGGCTTTCAAGCGTTTTGTAGGGCTGCAGGTGTTAAAGAATATTATGGCTTAAATGAATATCCAAATAAGGAAGATTTTGATGGAAACTGGGGAGTGTTTGATGAGCCATTTCTACAATATTATTCAAGTGAGTTAGAAAACAAACAGCAACCATTTTTTTCAGGAGTATTTACCTTAACATCACATCATCCGTTTGAGATTCCAAAAAAATATAAAAACCGTTTTCCTAAAGGAGACTTAAAAATTTTAGAGAGTATAGGTTATGCTGATTATAGCTTAAGTAATTTTTTTGCTGACGCTAAAACCAGACAGTTCTACAACAATACGGTTTTTGTCATTACAGCTGATCATACATCTATGAGTAATGATGCCTATTATTCAGGAAGTGTGGGTGGATTTAGAGTTCCGTTTATCATTTTTGACCCTCAAAACCCAAGTCATCGAGTTAACAATAAGGTTACACAACATTCTGATATCTTTCCTACAGTATTAGATTATTTGAACTATAATGGTGAAATAGTATGTTTTGGAAATTCTGTTTTAAGAGATAAAGAGAGTTTTTCAATTAATTATTACAACAACATATATCAATTTTACACACAGCATTATTTATTGCAATTTGATGGCGAAAAAGTAATTGCATTATATCTTTATCGTTCAGATAAATCATTAAACAATAATTTAATTGATGAAAATCCTGATATGGCAGCGCACCTTGAAGAAAAAATAAAAGCCATTATTCAACAATATAACAATCGTTTAATAAACAATAAACTGCTTGAGTAAGTTGCAAAAAATATTGTTTATAATTAATCCTGTTTCCGGTGTAGGTAGGCAAAAAATAGTTGAATCTGCCATTGAAAAATGTTTAAATAAAAGTAAATTTTCATTTGAAATTGCCTATACAGAATACGTTAATCATGCGTTTGAAATTGCTTCCGCAAAAAAAAATCATGAAGTTGATATTATAGCTGTTGTTGGGGGAGATGGCTCCGTTAATGAAGTGGCAAAAGCTTTAAAAAACTCCAATGTTTGTTTAGCAATTATACCAACTGGTTCCGGGAATGGTTTAGCCTTACATCTTGGTATTCCTACTGATGTTGAAAAGGCTGTTCAGTCTTTAAATACATTTGGTCCTCAAAAAATTGATACTTGTATGTTAGGCGAACATTTTTTTGTAGGAACTGCCGGTATTGGATTTGATGGATTAATCAGTCATAAATTTGCACAATCTAAGAAGAGAGGTTTTTGGACTTATGTTAAAACAACCGTTAGGGAGTACTTTAAATTTAAGCCATTTAAAATAAGTCTTACAATAGACAATAAAGTAATAAGCCAGGAGGTAATGTTTGTAACGTTTGCCAACTCACGCCAATTTGGAAACAATGCTATCATATCACCATTATCAAAATCTAATGATGGAATAATTGAAATTTGTGTAATGAAAAAGCACAATATGTTTAAGTATTTATGGCTTGGTATTTTATTGTTTACAAGAAAAGTTCATAAATCATCATTAGTAAAATATTATCCTATTCAATCTGCATTTGTAGAAGCAGAGTGCCAATATACTCATATTGACGGTGAACCCATTCAAGTTCAAGGAAAGAATAAAGTGGAAGTTTACCCTAATTCACTAAAAGTATTATGCTAAACTCTATAAAGCTTAGCAAGGAAGTAAAATATCTAGCTATGTTAGGTATTGTGCTTTTAATACTTGTTTATTTTTTTAGAATAAAGGATAAGAACTGGCAGAATGTAATGGTGTATGACCCAACAGGCTATTACACTTATCTAACATCTTTATTTATTGAGAATGACATTACAGTTGTGAATGATGACATGATTTATGTGCGAGAGTTGAATGGAAAAAAATACAATAAGTTCACCTATGGAA
>CALALS010000167.1 GCA_937925525.1 uncultured Flavobacteriales bacterium
AGTCCATGCAAAAAATAGTGGTATTTACAGGTGCGGGAGTAAGTGCAGAAAGCGGAATTAAAACATTCCGAGACCATGATGGGCTTTGGGAAAATCATAAAATATCAGAAGTTGCTACGCCTGATGCATGGAGGCAAAACCCCAAGCTTGTTTTGGATTTTTATAATGAAAGGCGTAAACAACTTTTAAGTGCCAAACCCAATCAAGCTCATAAACTTATTGCGCAACTTCAGGGAAAATATGATGTTCATGTAATCACTCAAAATATTGATGATTTACATGAGAAAGCCGGTTCTAAAAAGGTTATTCATCTTCATGGAGAGTTAATGAAGTGCAGAAGTACTCTTAATCCCAATTTGATATATACTCTTAAAAGCTGGAAGCTAAATATAGGCGACAAATGTGAATTAGGCTCACAGTTAAGACCTCATGTTGTTTGGTTTGGAGAGGCTGTTCCAAATATGGAAATAGCTTATGAAGTAGCTTCTAAAGCAGATGTATTTATTGTGGTTGGTTCTTCATTAACCGTTTACCCTGCTGCAGGGCTCGTTAACTTTGTATCAAATAATTCAAAGAAGTATCTGATTGACCCGAGTGATATTAATATTCAAGATGTTGAAAATTTGATAATATATAAAGAAAAAGCCAGCTCCGGAATGGAAAAGCTGGCTTCAGAATTTTTATAAACTCTTGGTTATTTAGTTACCATAAACTTTTTGGTAATCACAGTTTTATTATTTACTATCATTGAGTAAAAGTAAACTCCTGCTTCAAATGAAGATAAATCAACACTACTTACACCGTCTTTATTCAATTTAGTGATTTCTCTAACTTTCTCTCCTAAAACATTATAAACAGCAATAGAAGTGTTTTGTGGGTTTAATGAATTGTACGCAATATTGATTGTGTTTTGGGCAGGATTAGGATACGCTTCAACAAAATTGCTTTCCGTCTTATTGGTTTCTATACCTGTAGCCCAAGTTGAAAATGTAACATCTACATAGGCACTATCCGTTGGATTTCCAGAAACCCAAAAAACTCCTCTGTAAGTGGCAGTTCCTTGAACATTTTGAGGAATGTGTTGTAATTTTGTAAGACCATCTTTTGCGCCTGGTGCTAAAATCAGACTATCTTGAGGCATATTAGCAATTGGAGTGCTTCCAGAAGTATATTCATTACAAGTAAAACCAAAGCAAAAACCATTTTTTGTGCCATTTACCGAAACTAATTCAAGTCGTTTAGCTCTTACCACAATCTGACTTGTAGAGGCGTTTTCAATTTCAATATTAAAATTAATTTCTGTGGCTGTAACCGGTCCGGAAACACTTTGCGAAGTGTTTGTAACCACAGCACTATTATCTTTATTTTTTAATTTGATAGATTGTGCAGTAGCAAATCCAACTGAAAAAATAAATCCAACAAGTAAAAGTTTTTTCATAAAATTCTGTTTTTAACTTTTTATAAGAATTCAAATTTAAGCAAATAAATGTAAAAAACAGCCGAAATGATTAATATAATAGTATTGCTAAAATTAGCTTTCCAATAATTGAGGACTGGAAATTGCTACTAATAGCTATTTTATATTACTTTTGGACTACTAAAAATTGGTGGCACACTCTTTGCAAATTGCACATCAATATTTAAACTTTGTACTATGAAACAATTATTTATTACACTATCTATTTTTCTTCTCTCAAATCTAGCCTTCTCTCAAGGAGAGGGAAACTCGGTCCCTTCTGTTGAAGTTAAAACAATTGATGGAGGAAGTTTTGACACGAAAAACATATCGAATGAAGGGAAACCAATAGTAATAAGCTTTTGGGCAACATGGTGTAGCCCATGTAAAAGAGAGTTAAACAATATTGCTGACGTTTATGAAGACTGGGTAGAGGAAACAGGAGTAAAATTAATTGCAATTTCAATAGATGATGCTAGAAACATGGCAAAGGTTGCGCCTTATGTTAATGGTCAGGGCTGGGAGTATGACGTTTATATTGACCCTAATCAAGATTTAAAAAGAGCGATGAACGTGAATAATGTTCCTCACACTTTTTTATTGGACGGAAATGGAAATATAGTATGGCAACATAACTCTTATGCAGAAGGAGATGAGGATGAGCTTTACCAAAAAATTAAAAAACTGGATGAAGGAGGGACACTCTAAAACTTGCAAGCACTAATGAT
>CALALS010000168.1 GCA_937925525.1 uncultured Flavobacteriales bacterium
TGTTTTTGGCATCAGAAGAAAAAATCAACTCTTTTTGCATTAAAAACTCCCAAACTTGAGGTTCATTCTCAAAACACCATTGTAAATGTTCGGCACTGTAGCCAATTTTTATAGAGTCTTCTCTAAACGGAGTAAGTAAATCAAGAGCATAAAGAAGTTTTCCGTAATAAATCATTTCATCTAGAACCATTGTTCCTGATGGCTTTAAATTAAACTGCTCATTTACCCAAGCAGACATAGCGTCTGTGATGATGTTCTCTTTATTCATGCTTACTTTTTTGTAGCCCGGAATAGTGAGTAAATCATAATATTCACAATTACTTCCCAGATATTTTTCAAGTGGAATAGCCAATAAACTATCGTACACAACAATGGGATAGTTGAAATGAGAATAAAAAGAAACAATTTTTGGCTGAGGCAAGTCCGGCATATAATGCTTCACATATTTAAAGGATTTTATAAAATCCGCCTCAACGCTTTCTAAATTAGCATATTTATCTATCGTAAAATTATAGGCCTCCAGCACATTTTTATCATTCAAAAACATTTTAAGATAATAAGACATGGCAGGGTCTTGATAATTACCTACTTTAATTATTTCTTCAGTGAAGGAATGATAAAATAAGCCATATTTTTGGTTAAGTTCACTTAGGCCCTCCTCAATGGAATCGGAATTTTGTAAAACAAATAAGTCTTTCTCAAAACGATTAATCTTAATATCAACCGAAACATGACTTAAGTCTAATTCCTTATTATCACTTTCAGTTTTGCAGGAAAAAAGAAAAACCAAAAGAATTAGAAATAAAATTTTGGGAAGTCTATACATTATATACATTCAAAAACCTTAATATTGCATTATTAATAAAGCTACAAAAATATGAAACCAGTTCAATCTTTCTTTATTTTAAGTGTATCACTTATTTTTTTAACAGCAAATGGTCTTAAAGCCCAAGATGATTTTGATAAAAAATTTAGATTTGGGTTAAAAGCTGCACCAAGCTTAAACTGGTACAAACCAGACAATGTAAAGAAATTTACCAGCAATGGAACTGCTCTTAAATTTGGTTTTGGTTTAATGACTGAATTTAGATTATCGAACACTGTTTATTTTACAACAGGTTTGGAGCTAAATTATGACGGTGGAAAATTAAACTTCTTGGATTCTACTTATTATGCTTTAGATAAGGATGAAGCCTTTATTGAAATTAAAAAAGAAGGTGACTATATTGCGCCTGCAAACCCTGCGGACACTTCTGGTATTGGTTATCAGTTAAAAAACAGAACGTATAACGTAACTTATGTAAACATCCCGTTAATGTTTAAAATGAGGACCAATGAAATTGGATACATAAGATACTATGGTCAATTTGGAGTTAATGCAGGAATTAAAACAAAAGCTAGAGTTGATGATGAAACTTACCTAGCAGCAGTTGCCAATTCACCCATCGTACAAAAAGAAGACCTTGACCTTGATAAGGATATGAACTTATTTCGATTTCAATTACACATTGGTTTGGGCGGTGAATATAGTTTAAGTGGTTCTACTGCCTTTGTATTTGGTGTTGGCTATAATCTTGGTTTTTCAAACGTGATAAGAAAAGAATCCAGATATTTATATAATGTTGAAACTGTTAGCAACAATTTTATAGCTGAAATAACTAAGCAAAACGCTACAGCTCATAACGTAGTGGTCAATCTTGGGATTATATTTTAAATAACACGTAATAAAATTAATGCAGGTTAGTGAGACTATAGATTATATAGTTAGTTGGCTATTGGATTATTCCAACCAATCTAAAACCAAAGGCTTTGTTATAGGTGTTTCCGGTGGTATTGACTCTGCCGTTACATCTACACTTTGTGCCAAAACCGGTAAGCCGGTTATTGCATTAAATATGCCCATTAGGCAAAAACCCGAACAATTTAAACTTGCAGAAACTCAAATTGATTTTTTGAAAAAACACTTTCAGAATGTAAATGGAGTTAGGCAAGATTTATCAGAAGTTTTTTCCTCATTTGAAAGTGCTATTCCTGAAGATATTCAAGCAAATGGATTAGCAATGGCCAACTCCCGTTCTCGACTAAGAATGCTTACACTCTACGCTTACGCTAGCCATAACGGAATGTTAGTGGCAGGAACAGGAAATAAAATTGAAGATTTTGGTGTAGGCTTTTTTACCAAATATGGTGACGGAGGAGTTGATTTAAGTCCAATTGCCGATTTAAAAAAATCGCAGGTTTATGCCATTGCAAAAGAATTAAACATTGATGCTTCTATTCAAAACGCACAGCCAACCGATGGACTTTGGGATGCTGACAGAACTGATGAAGAACAACTTGGAGCCACTTATGAAGAATTAGAGTGGGCAATGGACTATTTAAACTCTCCGGCAAATATTTCCTTAACTGAAAGACAAAAAAAAGTAATTGAAATTTATCTTTCTTTCAATAAAGCTAATAAACATAAAATGATTGAAATTCCTGTTTGTAAAATTCCTTTACACCTACTTTAATGAAACAACTTTTTTACGCCTTTATATTTCTATCAGGTACTTTCGCTTTTGCACAAACTAAAGAAGAGTATAAACCCCTGATATCCTCTGGCTATATTCCCGAAGATATTCGCAAACTTTCGTATGACAAGTTTAAGGATGATTTAGGAACCATGGATAAAAATACTGCTGACAGAAAAACTACAGAAGAATTTCTGTTAATGAGCAATTATAGAGTTGACGAACTTCTTCAAAGTGGAAAAATTTTATTTAATGACCCTATTTCTGAATATTGCGAAAAAATACTGGATGAAATACTAAAAGATGATGCTGACACTCGGGCAAAAATTAGAGTATATACTATTCGGTCTTCAATAGCTAATGCTTTTGCAACAAATCAAGGAATTTTATTTGTTACCGTTGGGCTAATGGCTCAAATTGAAAATGAAGCACAATTGGCTTTTGTTTTAGCTCATGAAGTTTCTCACTTTAAAGAAAAGCACACTTTAAATTCATATTTAGAAAATCAAAAAATAATTAGAGGGAAAGGAGAATACAGGCATTATGGATATAATGAAAGTATAAAGTTATTAAGTCAGTATTCAAAAGATAAAGAATTTGAGGCAGATGAGTTAGGGTGCAACATTATTATAGATACAGACTATGCTGTTGATGAAATAAATTACGTATTTGATGTACTTCAATATTCCTATTTACCGTTTGATGAAATCCCTTTTGATAAGAGTTTTTTTAATGATGATTATCTAAAAATCCCCAACGAATTCTTTTTAGACTCTATTTATCCTATAGTAATTAAAGAAAACCATGATGACAGCGAAAGTACACACCCAAACATTGTTAAAAGGAAAGAACGTGTAAAAAATAACTTAAAAAATAAAAAGGGTGGAGGTAAGCTTTTTATAGTTTCAGAAGAAGATTTTAATAACGTAAGAAATATTAGCCGTTATGAATTACTAAGACTAAATTTACTTGACAGAAACTACCCAAAAGCACTTTACAATTCCTACCTTTTATCACTAGAAAACCCTGATGAAAAATACATTAAAACATCCATTGCAAAAGCATTATATGGAATGGCAAAATATAAAAATGCCGGAAGAACAAGTGAGGTTTTAACGTATTATAAAAAGATTCACGGAGAGTCTCAGCAAGTATATAAAATGCTGCATTCCATGAAAAATACACAAATAAATGTTATCGCATTAAAGTACAATTGGTTGATGAAAAAACAGTATCCGGAAGAAATTATTTTTACACAAATGTGTGATGATTTATTTGACCTTTTGGTAATTGAAAATGAGAAAGAAAAAAGCTATTTTTTAACAAAAAAAGAAATTGAAAAAGCACAAAATACTACTGATACTACAAGTATAGTTGAAAATGATATTAAGGAAGAAGATAACAAAGAAAACAAACGGTCAAAAAAATATATTGTTATTGACGAACGAAGAAATAATAGTGGCAAAGAAAGTGATGATAAAGATGATAATCAATCCTCTTTTGAAAAATATGCTTTGGCCGATTTACTGGAAAACGGTGAGTTTGAAAATGAGTTTAACGACCGCATAGAAAAACTTGAAAAAAAGAAAAAAGAAGAAGAGGAAGAAAAGTCTTTGTCTTACTCTCAAAAAAGAGTACTAAGGAAAAAAGAAGAAAAACAAAAGAAAAAACAAGTAAGAAAGGGAAAAGCACTTGGAATAGACAAAATTGCAATTATTGACCCGGTATATCTCCAGCTAGATAATAGAAGCAACACAAAGTATATCAACTCAGAAAAAAAGGAAGTTGAGCTTAACAGTAATTTACTTGATATGGCTGCACGGTTAAGTCTGGATGTAGAGTTAATTTCGCCTAAAGATTTTACTGTAGATGCTGTTAATTATTACAATATTTTAAGCTTAATGAATGACTGGGCGGCAGAGAGGTTTGACCATGGGGATTTAGGATATGTACAAAGCACATCAGATTATATGGAAGAAGTTAAAAATCAGCTTAATACTAAGTATGTTTTATACAATGGTATAATTACTTATAAAGAAAAAAAATCTGATTTAGGTTACTATTTCTGTACATCCGTGTTATTTCCCTTAGTGTTACCCTTTGTAATTGTATATGCACTTACTCCAGAATATGTGACCTACTATTATAACTATCTATTTAACATTGAAAATGGTGATGCTTACCTGGCAGAAGTTAAAAGTACCCAACAAAAAGATCATAGAGGGTTAATTTTTTCGAATATCTATCACACCTTTAATCAAATAAAAAGAGTGAAAAAATGATACTACGTCTATTAATCTTGGTTATAACTCTCACTGTAAGTACTATTCTCTATTCACAACAGTCCGGATATATGGGTAAAACAGTTGCCGTTGAATATAATCTAGGGTTATCTCCATCGTTATCCACCGGATTTATTGGCAATACTGGAACTTTTTTGAGTATTAATCATAGTTTTTACATTGAGAAATCATTTACAGAAGATTTAAGTTTCGCATTAAGTTATAAAACACAAGACGTTTTTGTTCCGGCAAAAAAAGCCGGGCTAGAAATCTATCTTGACAAGGTAAATAATGCTATTGCTTATTATGGATTTAAAAATGATTTTTTTATTTCTTATAAAACATTTACTCTCTCTTATATGCAATATTCTGGAAAAGCAAATATTGCTCCTTTTGGTTCTTATTTTAGGTTTGAATTTGGACCTTCTTTTTATTCCATCTCTAAAAAAAATTCATCACTAGTACTTCAAGCTGATAGTGGTTATGATAATTCAAGAACCATAGTTTACAGAGATTTCAAAGACAATAATACATACGTAAACCTTAACTTCCATGTCAATTACGGATTAAAAAGAGTCATTATTAATAATTTGTATTTAACGGCTAATGTTGGTGTTAATTTAAATGTATTAACTGTCTTAGGATTACTGATAGATGCCTCCATAGATTTTACTGAAGACGATTTTATAAGAAGAACCGGAAGAAGATATTATCAATGGCAAAACTTGACTGAGGTCAAAATTGGATTGGGCTATTTCCTCTTTTAATTACTTTCTGGTGCTAATCTTAGAGTAAGACCTTCCAAATCATCCGCCAATTTAATTTGACAACCTAATCGACTGTTTTGCTCCACAAAAAAAGCTTGGTCTAGCATATCTTCTTCCGCATCAGAACGGCTAAAAATATCATGGCTAGATTCAATATAGCAATGGCAGGAAGCACACATCGCCATTCCTCCACAGGTTCCTTCTACAGGCAAATCGTTTGCTTTACAAAGCTCCATTACATTCATATTAATATCTGTTGGGGCTTCTATTTTATGCTCAACTCCTTCTCTGTCTATTATGGTTACATTAATTAACGACATCTAAAATCCTTGAATACCATTAACGGTAGTATATTTTAACACAAAATTTTTATCAGGATATATTCTTTTAAAAGCTGACTGGCACATTAGTGTTGCTTCATGAAAACCACATAAAATTAACTTCAATTTACCGGGATAAGTATTAATATCGCCAATTGCATAAATGCCTTCTATATTGGTACTATAATCAAATGTGTTTACCTCAATTGAGTTTTTATTAATATTCAATCCCCAATCTGCTATTGGTCCTAATTTTGGCGAAAGACCAAAAAGCGGAACAAAATGGTCTGCCTCTTTTGAAATAATGCCATCTGTTTGATGTTTTATTTCTACTCCTTTTAAATGCCCATTTCCACTTAACCCGATAACCTCTGAGTTTGTAATTAAATTTATTTTTTTGTTTGAGGCCAACTCCATCACTTTTTCAACCGAATCAGGAGCTCCTCTAAATTCAGTTCTTCTGTGAATTAAAGAAACTTCAGAAGCTACATTTGTTAAAAATATTGACCAATCAAGAGCTGAGTCGCCACCTCCTGCAACAACAACTTTTTTATTTCTATAAAACTCAGGGTCTTTAATAATGTACTCTACGCCTTTATCTTCAAAGTCTGAAAGATTTGCAATAGGAGGTTTTCTAGGTTCAAAACAACCTAACCCACCGGCAATAGCAACCACAGGAGCAATGTGTTCCGTTCCTCTATTAGTAACTACTTTAAATTTTCCGTCTTCTGTTTTTGATATTGTTTCACATCTTTCGCCCAAAGTAAATCCCGGCTTAAATGGAGCAATCTGTTTCATTAAATTCTCTACCAATTCTCCGGCAAGAATTTCAGGAAAACCCGGAATATCATATATCGGCTTTTTAGGATAAATTTCTGTAAGCTGTCCACCTGCTTGAGGTAAATAGTCAATTAAATGACATTTTAGTTTGAGTAAACCGGCTTCAAAAACAGTAAAAAGTCCACAAGGTCCAGCGCCTACAATAATTATATCCGTTTCTATAGGTTTCATAATGGGTGCAAATTTAATAGTATTTTAGTTATTAATGATTTTAAAGTGCTTGGTAATGGTATTTAGCTGTTGAACTTTTTCTTTGAAGCCCAACTTTAATTTAGACCTAATTTCATAAAGGTTCTCCAACGATTCGTCAACTTCATCTGGAATAATTTCTTCAAATAATTCTCTGAATCGTTTTGCCATAGTGGGCGATTTACCATTTGTGGAAAAAGCTATTTTTAAATTTCCTTTAGTTACAATACCTCCTAAGTAAAAATCACACAAATCCGGAGTATCTGCAACATTGACAATTTTTCGGAACTGTTTAGCCGATTGATAGATTTCTTGATTAATTTTCTTATTTCCGGTAGCTGCAATAATGATATCGTAAATTGCAATATCTTGTGCTTGAATTTCTCTATGTTTTAGTTCTAAAAAATAATGGTTAGATAAAAATTCTTTTATCTCAGCTTTAATTTTGGGAGCAATTACCGTTACTCTGGAATCAGGGCTGCTTTTCAATAAAAAGCTTAACTTTTCTAGTGCAACGTTTCCTCCGCCAACTACTAATATTTTGAGTTGGTTTGTTTTTAAAAACACCGGAAATAATTCATTTTTAGTTTTCATTTTTCTTAGTTTAACAGATAATGTTTTTCAATTTCCTTTTTTAAATTTTGTGTAATGAATAAAGGATGAAGTTTTACATTTTCTCCCACAACTATAATAGCCGGAGAGGATAGTTTGCTGTCTATCACTTTTTGTTGAATATTCTCTATTTTACCTAGCACCACTTTTTCGTTTTCCAGAGAACCATTTTGTATTAAAGCAACAGGCATATCTTCTTTACCTATAGCTTTAAAAACTTCTACTATTTGTTTTAGTTTACTAACTCCCATTAAAATTACTATGGTAGCAGAAGTTTTGGATGCTTGAATCAAATCGTTTGATAATTGATGTAATGAGTTTGTTCCCGTAATTACCCAAAAGCTCTCGTTCATTCCTCTTATAGTTAAAGGAATTTTTTGAAGCGCTGTTAAGCCTGTAGCACTACTAATTCCGGGCACAACAGCCGATTCAATTCCAAATTGTTTTGCAAACTCTATTTCTTCGTAACCTCTTCCAAACACAAATGGGTCACCACCTTTTAAGCGAACTACTTCCCCTTTTTCTAATGCTTTTTTAACTATTAGTAAGTTAATTTCATCTTGAGAAAACGAGTGTTGTTGATACCTCTTTCCTACAAATATTTTTTCTCCATTTGAATACTCTAACAAGTCAGGATGAACTAAAGCATCATATAAAACTACTTTTGCCTCTATTAAAGCTCTTATTCCTTTTATTGTGATAAGTTCAGGGTCTCCTGGTCCTGCTCCCACAAGTGTTAGTTTTGCTTTTGATTTATGCTTTATAGTAATCATTGATAACAAGTTTATTTGGTTCTAATTTATTTTGGTTTCTGTACTCTATTGCTTTTACTAAAAAAGTATTTGCCTTTTCAATAAAAAATTTTGTGAAGCTCATTGTAGGTTCATTTTCTTTAATTTTTAACACTAAACTTTCAAAGCTTTCGTCTAAAAAGAACTTTCCGGTTTGAATAAATTTTTCATCAAAATTTTGAATAATAGAATAGTGAGAATTGCTAGCAATATCTTCTGAAAGCAAAAGCGCTTTTGCTGCAACAATAAAAGAAGCATAGGTATGGTATGCCGCATCTGAATACTGGTTTTCTAAAAAACTAGCGTGAGCCAATTCTAACTTTTCTTCAGCACTTTTAAAAATACTATCTACTACATCAAGCATTACTCCGGCACATTCACCTACTCCAATTTCGGGAGTAAAGCTTTGACTGGCTCCCCAATCAACATATTCTTCCTCCTTAATCTGTGAAAGGTCAGAGATAGGCTTTAGTAAGTCATAGAAATAAATTTTTCCGTTACGTAAAAAGTAATAATTAAAAGGTTCTTCCTCTTCTCTATTTTCTAAATAGTCATTTAATAAAAAGCTAATTGCATTTAATATTCTCTTCGTTGGCAGCTTTATTATTTTTTCTGCTATCAGTCCGTTTCCATTTTTATCAACTCCTCCTCCCAACACTAATTGCATTGCCGGAACAACCAGGCCATTATGATTAATAGAGCTGCCATGTAATCCTATACTAGCTGCCATGTGCTGCCCGCATGAATTCATACACCCACTAATTTTTATGGATATATCATTTTCAAAAATTAAATCATAAAAGTTTTTATGAATAAAATCTTCTATTTCCACTGCAAGATGTGTACTATTCGTTACTGCCAAATTACAGGTGTCTGAACCTGGGCAGGCTGTTACATCATTTATTGAATCAAATCCGATTTCTGCTAGTCCTATTTTTTTTAATTCTGAATACAGTTTATACAGTTCTCCATGTGGAACGTACTTTAATAAAATTCCCTGATTTACGGTTAGCCTTAACTCTGTTGAAGCGTAGTTTTTTATTGCCTCTACAAATTCTCTTGCTTTTTCAGATGAAATATTTCCCAACTGAATTTTTACATAAACTCCCGAAAAACCCTCCTGTTTTTGACTGAATACATTTGTTCTTCTCCATGCTAAAAAATCAGTATCTTCTACTTCTAAATGATGTGAATTAAGTTTAGAAGGAATAAATATATCGGCATTTTCTAGCTTTAATTTACTTTTTGGTATTGCTTTCTTTTCTTCTTCAACAAGCTCTAAAAACTGTTCTAATCCAATTGATTTAACCAAGAACTTCATTCTTGCTTTAAATCTTTTTTCTCTTTCTCCATATCTATCAAAAACTCTTATTACCGCTTCAGAAAACTGCAAAACATCTTCTTCCGGCAAAAATTCATAAGCTGTTTGAGCAATAATACTTTGAGCTCCCAAGCCTCCGCCTATTACAACTTTAAAGCCTCTTGTTTTAGCGCCATTTTCATTTTTAATTTTTGGAATAAACCCTATGTCATGAAAATAGGTAAATGCAGAATCGCTTTCGGAAGAAGAAAAAGCAATTTTAATTTTCCTTCCCATATCATTACCTACAGGGTTATTTAAAAAATGATTAAAAAATGCTTTTACGTAGGGTGATACATCAAATGGTTCATTAGGGTCAATCCCTGCTATTGCCGAAGCAGTAATATTTCTAACCGTATTACCGCAAGCTTCCATTAAGGTTACACCCGCTTCGTTTAGTTGTTCCCATACTTTTGGGCTATCTACTAATCTAACGTGATGAAGTTGGATGTTTTGTCTGGTTGTGAGGTGTAAATTTCCGTTAGAATATTTGTCACTTACGTCAGCTATTTTTAAAAGCTGATTGGTGGTAAGTTTTCCAAAAGGAATTTTGGTTCTAATCATTTGAACACCCTGTTGACGTTGCCCATAAACCCCTCTAGTTAATCTAAACAATTTAAACTTTTCCTCATCCAATTTACCTAATTGAAAATCGACAATTTTTGATTTAAGTTTTTGTATTTCTTGTAATGTATTAATGCTACTCATTTTTTCTTTTTTTGTTATTCATAAAAAAAGCCTTCATTTTGTGAAGGCCTATCATTTCATTTGATAATTGAAAGTACCCTCAACATAGTTGAATTAATGCACAACACATTTCCATTTTAGTATATCTTTTATTCATGTTTAATTTTTTCATTTTGATATTTGTTAAAATAAAAAAGCCTTTCCGTAGGGAAAGGCTGACCAAAAAATTTAATATTTTAGAACAATACTCTCCCTATATGCTTTTAGCACAACACATGTTGCAACACATAAACATATAGACAAAAGTTTGTTTCATGGCGACAAAGTTAAAACAACTAAAATTACATTTCCAAATATTATTTGGATTTTTTTATTTATTAAAGTTTGTTGCAATATAAATTTGATAAATTAGAGTTTAGTAAAATATAATTATAGAAATGATTTTATATCTTTACTAAACAAACCCATTATTTTATGAGAAAAATATTTACCGTTGGTATTTTAACTGCTTTTTCATTTGAATTACTGGCAGGAGGATTTCAAATCAATCAACAAAGTCATAAAGCAACCGGCATGGGTGGCGCATTTACAGGATTGTGTATAGATGCGTCTTCTATATTTTACAATCCTGGAGGTTTGTACAAATTAAAAGGACATCAGTTTACAGGCGGCTTTACCCTAATAGACCCTCACGTATCTTTACAAACAGATGCTAATGATAATATTGATCAAACTACAGGAAATGCTACTCCATTTCACTTTTATTATTCCGGTCAATTTATCAATGAAAAACTACGAATTGGGTTTGGTGTAAACAATCAATTTGGTTCTAGCTCATCTTTTGACGATGACTGGGAAGGAAGATTTATTGTTCAAAATATCGGGCTTCAAACGTTTATGTTTCAGCCAACTGTTTCGTATGCAATACTTGATGAAAAACTTAGTATTGGGGCTGGATTTGTGTACACGGCTGGGAATTTTCATTATGAAAAAGGTGTGCCGTTAGCTTCAAAAGATAATGAATACGGAAAAGCAACATTAAGTGGTAGCGGTAATGCTATGGGGTTTAATGTTGGCGTTTTTTCAACTCCGTATAAATTAGAAAAAGAAGACTATGTTTTCTCTGTTTCGGTAGGTTTAGATTACAGACATAAATTAAAAATGGATTTGGATAATGGAAATGTTGATTTTACAGATATTCCTAGTTCACTAAGAGATAAGTTTCCTGAAAGCACAGGGTTTACTTCTTCGCTTACTTTACCTGCTGTGGCTTCAGGCGGTATTGCACTAACCTATGAGAAACCTGAGAAAATTAAAGTTGACTTATTGTATGACTTAACAAGAACTTTTTGGTCCTCTTACGATACTTTAGCTTTTGATTTTGAAAATGCAGACACTCCGGACTCTAAAACTCCGAAAAACTGGGAAGATGTTTTTGTTCACAGAATTGGATTAAACATTACTTACAAAGAATTTATTTCTATTAGAGGGGGAATATATATGGATCAATCTCCCATTCCTGACGGAAGAGTTAGCCCTGAATTACCGGATAACAGTCATACAGGATACACTGCCGGAATTGGTGTAAATATTACCGACAATATTTCTGTTGATTTATCTTATTTGCGTTCTGCATTTGAACGTCCAAATGCTTCATTAACTACAGAAGGTTTTACCGCAAGCTATAGAAGAATTGTAAATGTTTACGGAATCGGCATTAATGTAAAGTTTGGCGAAAATAAAACCACCCAAGCACCATCAATCGAATAATTTTTATGAATAATAATTTTATTACAATGAAAAATATACTTTCAATTTTTATTCTCAGTTTAACTGTTTTGGGTTGTACAAAAACTCAGTTTGAGGATAGAGTTAAAAATACCGGTTCAATAGATGTTTCCAACTATGTTTCGGTTGGAAATTCATTAACGCAAGGATTTCAAGACAATGGACTTTATGCCGAAACTCAAGCATGGTCTTATCCTGCTTTAATTGCACAACAAATGAAATTGGCTAATCCAAACATGCCGGATTTTAAACAGCCTATTGCCATTGGAAACGGCTCAGGGTATATGCATCTGGAGTATATTGACAATGAAATAACTCCTATTAGACCTGATGATCCGACTTATGGTGGTCCATATCGTGAAGACCCTACTTGGCCTGATTGGCAAGATTATGTAAAAGGACCTAAATACAATAATTTAGGTATTGCCGGAATTCAACTGAGAAACGCCATAGGGTTAGACAATAATCAAAGAATTTACAACCATGTTTTTTTGGATGGAATAAGTACATTTAATATTCAGGGCAATCCTTATGCTCGCTTTTTAGATTGGGGAGATTCGCCATTACTATTTGGTACTCCAAAAGAATATGTAGACCACGTGCGAGAAAGTAATGCAACCTTTTTTACAAATTGGCTTGGCAATAATGATGTGCTTGGGTATGCAACCTCAGGTGGAGATGAAGGTGAGTTTACCATACCTTTTGTGGGAACATTTAAAGCATCTGAATTAACTCCAGTAGCAGAGTTTCGCCAAAAGTATGACTCCGTGCTTTCTGCCTTAACGGTTAATGGAGCTAAAGGTGTTTGTGCTACTATTCCTGATGTTACGTCTATTCCATTATTTAATACCGTAACATTAGAAAGCTTAGGTAAAGACATTTGGATTTATGAAAATGACGGCTCAACAAAAAGATTAGCAGAGCAAGGTGATTTGATATTATTAACGGCACTAGAAGAAATTGAAGATAATGGTAAAGGTACAGAAAATGACCCACTGCCTCACACCTTGGTCTTGGACAAAGCCGAAGCAAAAAGAGCGCAGGACCATACCATACTGTTAAATAATGAAATCAAAGGTTTAGCCGCTAAATATGGTGTTCCTGTGGTGGATACCTATGAAATTTTAAAAACTTTTGAAAGCGGAATGAAAATGAGTGGTATCGACCTAAATATTAAATATGTTGAGGGCGGTTTGTTTTCTTTAGACGGTGTTCATCCAAACCCAAAAGGGTATGCAATAGTGGCAAATGAATTTATTAAAGTAATTAATCAATCTTACAATGCTAATATTCCGTTGATAGACATCACAAGGTATAGAAGTGTTATATTTCCTAATTAAATTATCATGAAAGAATACGAAAAAGACGACATAAAAGTAATTTGGGAAAGTTCAAAGTGCATTCATGCAGGTATTTGTGCAAAAGGCCTAGGAAAAGTTTTCAAACCAAAGGAACGTCCCTGGATTCAGACCGAAAATGCCAGTAAAGAAGAGATTATTTCTCAAGTAGAGCAATGCCCTTCAGGAGCACTTTCCATTAAGCGATAAAAATTTATTTTCACTGTTTTGTAAAAGTGATTTGTTTATGATATAATTTTGTACCAATTATTAAAATTAATTGGATACAGTCAACTTATTTGGCTACTTTATATTCCGATATCGTAAACTCCCTATCCAGAAATTTCTTTTTAAATTTTTAAGCCCATTAACAGGGCATCATCACTTATTTTTAACTTAAAAAAATGTCTATGTCAATCTTAATTGTATTGGTTTTTATTATTGGTTACTTAGCTATAGCAGGAGAACATGCTATACGCATAAACAAAGCAGCAACAGCTCTTATTACCGGAGGTATTTGCTGGACTATTGTAGTTTTAGGAAGTTCTACATTTTTTCCGGAAAATGGACAAGAAGTAATTGAACACGCACTTTCACATCATTTAACTGAAATTGCCAGCATATTATTTTTCCTTATTGGTGCTATGACTATTGTTGAAGTAATTGACGCACATGAAGGATTTAGCATAATTACAGATAAAATAAACACCAAGAGTTACATAAAGCTACTATGGATTATTGGCTTGATTACTTTCTTCTTTTCTGCTCTTTTGGATAACTTAACTACTGCCATTGTAATGTGTGCTTTGCTGAGAAAACTCATTAAAGACAATCATATTTTAATGTTGTTTGGAGGAATCGTAATTATTGCTGCCAATGCTGGTGGTGCCTGGTCTCCAATAGGTGATGTTACAACCATAATGTTGTGGATTGGCCAACAAATATCTGCCTATAATGTGATAGTTAAATTGTTTATCCCGAGTTTAATATGCGTTCTTTTACCATTAGCATTTACTACACTTGTTTTAAAAAGGTTAAACAAAACCATTGAAAAAGAGGGCTTTGGAAATGAGGAAGTATCTCATTTCACTAATTTCGAGCGAAAACTAATTTTAGCTTTAGGTGTGTGCGGACTTTTATTTGTACCTGTTTTTAAAACTATTACTCACCTTCCTCCATACCTTGGAATGATGATTAGTTTGTCTGTTGTTTGGATAATTTCTGAACTTTTACATCGGAAAAAAGATCATGAAAAAATTAAAAATGCAACCATTACAAATGTGATATCACGTATTGACGTGCCAACGGTACTTTTCTTTTTAGGTATCCTATTGGCCGTAGGAGCTTTACAGACCATTGGACATTTAGGACTATTAGCAAACTGGTTGGATAATACCTTCGGAAATATTTACCTGATAAATTTAGTTATCGGTGGTTTATCTGCAATTATAGATAACGTTCCTTTAGTTGCTGCAGCAATGGGAATGTATTCTTTGGAAACATACCCACAAGACCATTTATTTTGGGAATCTCTTGCGTTTTGTGCAGGAACAGGAGGAAGTATGTTAATTATTGGTTCTGCTGCCGGTGTAGCTGTAATGGGTATTTTAAAAATTGATTTTATGTGGTATTTAAAAAATGTAAGCTGGCTTGCTTTAATAGGATATCTTGCAGGAATGGCTGCTTTTGTATTGCAAAATAACCTGTTTTAAATGATTTGGCTATTTTTAATAGTATTTGTATTAATTCTTCTATTTATTGATTTATCTGTTCTTCATAAAAAGGGGGAGATAATTAATAATAAAAGAGCTGCATTTGAAACACTTCTTTGGGTTTTAGTTGCTTCGGCTTTTTCATTATTTATTTATTATGGATACCAAAATAATTGGATAAATAACCCAACTAATTTAACTGCCGAAAAAGCTGTTATAAAATATATTACCGGTTATTTAATTGAGCTGTCATTAAGCATAGATAACTTATTTGTTATTGTAATGATTTTTTCAAGCTTCAAAATTCCAATGAAATTTCAACACAGAGCTCTTTTTTGGGGAATTCTTGGAGCCATAATACTAAGAGGTATAACCATTGCTTTAGGAGTAACTTTAATTAATAAAGTAAGTTGGATTACTTACATATTTGGGTTATTTCTGTTATATACTGCTTTTAAAATGCTAGCAAAAGATGACGATAACAAGCCCTCTAAATTATCTACTTACATTAACAAGCTTTTCAAAATTAATCCTGAATTAAATGAAGATAAGTTTTGGGTAGTTAAAAATGGTATTAAAATGGCAACGCCTCTTTTTGGAGCATTAGTTTTAATTGAACTAACAGATTTAATTTTTGCATTGGATAGCATACCCGCCATTTTAGCCATAACTTCAGACCCTTTTTTAGTGTTTAGCTCAAACATATTTGCTGTCTTAGGTTTACGCTCAATGTACTTTTTTCTGGCTAATATGCTAGAACGATTTATTTACTTAAAATACAGTGTTTTTGCCATTTTAATATTCGTTTCCATAAAGTTAATTGTTATTCACTTTTTTGAATTTCCGGAGTGGTTTTCGTTGACTTTTATATTTGTCTCTCTTGTAATGGGAATTTTAATTTCCTTAAAAAGAAAAAGTGTTGAAAGTGAAGAATAATTGTAAAAAATGGAGTATTATGATTGTTTCAGCTTTAATTGCTGCACTTTTTTCTATTTCAGGCAATAATTATTCTATTGAAACAATATCTAGTAATTATTTAAAAGAAGTTAAAGCCTCACAGCATAGCAATTTAACTACTTGCACGTTTGAAAAATACTATTTACCTCAATCATCAAGTGAAACTTTTCCTACTCCGACATTTAAGAAAATAGCTCATCAAGAGTTTAAAATTCAATTATTTACACATAGAATTGAGTATGGTTTTTACTATCAAAAAATAATTTATCATAAACTCAACCCCTCTGAAATAATTTTTCCCACCCACTTTTTTTGGTAAAATAATTTCCTCTCCTCTCTTTTTAAAACCGAATCAACTTTCGGTTTAATCAAACTTATATTATTTAAAAAAAATTAAACATGGAAATTACAACCACAATAATTGGGGTTATTTTATTAGGATTCTTTTTTGCTCCAATGTATTATGTAAACAAACGTTCAAAAATTTTAAACACAAAAAAACAATTGAACTTAAAAAAAATGGCCCTTGAAAATGGCTTTACTGTAGATGATTGTGAAGCATTTGGCGATAAAGCCATTGGTATTGATAAAACCAAATTAGCAATTGTATTTGCATCCGGAAAAGAGCTAAAAGATGAATTTAAAATTATTGTCTTAGGCTCTGTAAAAAAATGCAGTCTAAATAAAGTAGCGCGTGTTATGGGGCACACAACCGTTATAGATTTTGTAGGTATTGATTTTTGGTTAAAAGATAACTCACCAAAAATTACCTTAGAATTATACAATGGTGAAAAAACACTACAACTAAACAGTGAACTACAAATAGCTGAAAAGTGGGTTAAACTAATCAATCAATTTATTTAGGTTAAACATCCCTCTCCGGAGGGGTGTTTTTTTTAATAAAAAACCTCCAGGGCTTTACCTGAAGGTTTTTAAGAATTTACTTATGTAGTTAAAAAGGGTACTTATTTATTTGAACATGTTACCGGGCCGTATTTTCCCCATTGGTCATTCATGTCTGTCTCTAAGTTTTTATTTGCTTTCTTTTTGCAAGATTCAGCTACTTTGGTTGCTCCCAAATCATCTGTGTAAGAACATTCTACACATTTTTTACAAGAAGAAAGAGCTAATGTTGCTAAAAACAGAAAGCCTATTATTTGAATTGTTTTCATCGTTTTAATTTTTTCTATTAAGTTATTTTAAAGTCCTTTTGTCCATCCGGCTGTCCAGTCTGTTTGTGCAGCTCCAATATAAGTTCCGGGTAAAAACCATGAACCTAAAGTAGTTGGGTCAGTAGCATTAGCAGATACTGTACCTACATAACCTGTTAAGCTTGGATTAGCAGTACTATTTGTTGGATCAGTAGAAAACGGAGCACAATCTTTCCAAGCGGTTCCATTGTTATAAGAAATAGAACTTTTCACTAATAATGAACCAGCATTCATATTAACTGTAGTGATTGAATCAGAAACTCTAATTCCATTTTTAGGGAAATTGGCTACGATAGCATTGTAAATTTTTCCTTTGGTTCCTTCTCTTAATCTCATACCTGTATTTTCGCCATCACCATCGTCAACTCCTAGGAAAGTTAAGTTTGATAAAGTTGGTTCAGAATAAGGTGTAAGTGAATTGTCATCTCCATTGTTATCAGCTTCAATTCCTCTGTCACCACCATCAGAGTTTTGTTGTACAATCCAAAATTGTCCGTTTCCTCTCCAGCCGTGTGTCCAGTCAAAAGAGTCATCATGATTACCTGAAGATACTGCATATCTTAAACTAACTGTTCCACCAAAAAACTCAAAACCATCATCAGAACCTCTGTAAGCTTGAAGATACTCCAATTTAGTTCCGCTTCCACAGCCATTAAATGAAAAACCATTTAACTCGTTGTCAGTACCTAAAATTTTTCCGGCATACTCAACTCTAACATATTTTAAAACTCCTGAGTTATCAGCATCATCAGTACCACCATAAGTTCCGGTACCACCTTCACCTTCTGCAGTTGCTCCGTTGTTAATTCTAGCATATCCGTTTACGATAATACCACCCCAATCTCCGGGAGCAGGATTAGCTTTAATAGGTGTAAATATAATTGGGCAAGAAGATGTTCCTTCAGCCATAATTTTACCGCCTTGTTTAATAGATAAAAATGGCGTTGTACCATCATCAGCGGCATAAACTTTTGTACAAGGTTCAATTGTTAAAGTTGCTCCGGGACCAACAAATACTCCACCTGAAAGCATCCAATCTTTAGAAGCAGACATGGTAAAGTCTTCATTAATTGTTCCCTCAATTTGGCTAACCGTTGTACCATTAACCGTTTTATTTGTTATGACAAAAGTTCTAGAATTTAAGTATTCACAAGAACCGTCATAAACTGTTGCATCAGCATCAAAATTACTTGCACTTGGGTCAGTACATCCTTTTTTCTTTCCACAAGAAGAAAGAATCACAACTCCCGCAAGCATTGTAAGTGATAAAATTTTTTGTGTTGTTTTCATTTTTCGTTTCGTTTTATTTTGAGGCAAAGGAATAGTTATTGCATTAAGTGGACGTCACCTAAATTTTATGAGTTTGTTGTTTTAATGTAAACTAAATGTTAATCGGGTTAAAAAGAAAAGCCACTGCTATAATGCAAGTGGCTATATCATTCTAAAAACAAAAATTATTTGATGTCTGCTTTTTTATTAAACGGAATATTGTAGGCTACGCTAATTCCAACATCTGTTCCTCTTTTGTAGCTATTTATAGCGTCAAAACCCTGAGGTGTTTCTTGCTGTAAGTGAGTAGTTGGGGTTAATATATGTCTAGCTTTTAAAGATACTGTCCAGGTATTGTTAAACTCTAGAGATAAAACCGCATTCAATGTATTTACAGGTAATTCATACACATCTCCTAATCCAAAAATTCCAACAGAATAAATTCTAGCTCCATAAACATTATAAGCTAAAGACATATTCATTTTAGTAGTTTTCCCTACAAACTTCTCATAGTTTAAGTCAAAATTAATTAAATAAGGTGATGCGCCTTGTAAAGCTCTTTCAGTATTCGTTACAACATTTGTAACGGTAGTAGAATCGCCCGACAGATTTACCTGAGAGTAGATATAAGAAGCATTCATTCCTATTGATAAATCTCTAAGAATCGGAGTATTTTTAAATAAGCTATCTAATTTCTTTCTTACTTCTAACTCAACACCTGCAACATAAGCTTCGTTCGCATTTTGGAAAGATTGTAACTGACCACTGGCAGTGGCTAACATTGTTCTTTCTATTGGATTTTGTAAGTATTTTCCGAAAGCTGTTACTGCAATCAGCTCTCCTATTCTTGGAAAGAACTCATAACTTAAATCCGCATTATAGTTAGTTCCGTTAACTAAAGCCGGGTTTCCTCTCGACTTCAACCCTGCAAAAAATTCTACATATTCAAAAGGTGCAACTTCTTTAAACCCTGGACGTGAAATTGTTTTGCTTCCGGAAAATTTCAAAAAATTATCTTCTTTAAGAGTTATTTTTGATGTCAATACCGGTAAAATATCTACCGACTCTAATTTTTCTTTTACAATAAAAATTGGTTGTTGTTGGTCTCTAAATTTAATTTCTTGATAACCTTGTTCTAGTCTGGCTCCGGCATTAATATTCAACCATTTGTAGGGATTAAACTCGTTATCTATATAAAGAGCGTTAATCATTAGTAAGGCATTATTCTTTGAAGCCGGGTTTGAAACTTCCTGTACTTTAAACAGTCCGCTTGCATGGTTTTCATTACTTAGTTGCTCATCAGGGTTTTCAACATTTACAGTTGGGTACTTATTATCTATTAAACTTAAGTCATAAGTAAACTGACTAAAATCAAATTCTCTTTGTTTATTTTTTTGTTGTGCACCAACTGTTACAGCCCATCCGGCAGATTCTTCATTTTGAATAATCACACCCTTTACGTGAACATCTTTTGTAATTTCTGTTTCATGTAATGAACTAAAAAATCTATGATTTTCTAATCTATCTACCGCATTAAATACATATCCGTTTTCATCGTACAAATAAACTAATTGTCTTCTATCCGGCTCTTTACTTTTAGCTATATTGCTTGATAAACCCCAGCTAAGCTTAATTCTATTCTTTAGAAATTTATGTTCTCCTGCTATTTGATTGGCCATTAAGTTGTTTTGAACAAAAGTGTATCTTCTTGAAAAAATATTTTTTTGATAATCAAAGTGTGTTCCGTCAGTTTCTCTAAAATCATCACTAGATACATTTGAGTAAAGAAAATTGTATGAAATTTTATGATTTTTATGAGGTTTGATGAGTAGGTTAGCTAAAGCAGAAGAGCTTGTAGAAACATTATATCGGATAAAGTCATAATCTACTTGCCTTCTACTCTGAAGGTTGATGATACGATATGCTCCTTCTTGAATAGAGTTACTGTTGCTATGAGATACTAAGGCTAAAAACCCAATTCCGGTATTTAAATCTTCTTTATTAAACGTATTAATAAAATTACCTCCTAAAATTTGCACTCCGGAATTAAGAGGTGCTCTGGTAGTTATAGGGTTTAAATTATTGGCAAAACCTGTTCCGCCATCCTGTTCTTTGTTATAAGAACTATTATAGTTTTCTTCCGCAGCAACCTGACTTGGAATATCTCTTGTACCATCATCAAAGCCCAAATAATCATATTTACCACCTGAATAAGTTTTAAAAGAAGATAGAAAAGAGCTAGTATTAAATCCACTTGATAATTGAACCTGAAACGTAGGTTCTTCAGGGTAATCTTTTGTTTTTATGTCTATTGCCGCTCCTGAAAAGTCTCCGTAAAGTTTTGGTGAATATGATTTATTAACCGCAATGTTACTTACTACTGATGTAGGAAATATATCTAATGGAATAACTTTTTTGTCAGGGTCAGGTGAAGCTATTGGCATTCCATTTAAGTAAGCTGAATTATACCTGTCTCCCATTCCTCTCACGTAAACGTGTTTTGAACCAACAACAGATAATCCCGCTACTTTTGTCAGTCCGGCTGCAACATCTGAAGAACCGGTTTTAGTTAATTCTTGTGCTCCAATCTGCTGCTGAATACCGCTAATTTCTTTTCTTTCCAATAAAAGCATGTTTTCAGACTGCATGTCTTTTTTTGCCTCAACGGTAAAAGCTTCAATATCTATTGCATCTTTTTCAAGGGTAACAGAAAGAGATTTTTGATTTCCGGCCTCAACAACTACAATTTGAGTATCCGGTTTGTATCCAATAAATGAAAATACAACATGATACTTTCCGGGTTTTAAAGAAAGATTAAATGCTCCGTCAAAATCAGTTGTGGTTCCGGCATAAGTTTCTAAAACTACTACATTTGCAAAAGGAACAGGTTCTTTTGAAGAATTGTTTACCTCATAAACTTTTCCACTTAGTGTTCCCTTACCTTCGTTTTGTGCTGCAAAAGAAGAACTAAGTACAATTGTCAATAACAGTAATAAACTTACTTTTTTCATCATCTATATTTTATAGTGCAAAAGACGGCTATTAACTTAACCATAGTGTTATTAGGGTGTTAACCTAAGATTAATTTTTACAGATTAAATCCGTGAATATTTAACATTGCGTTAACATGGTCGTAATAGCCCGTTGGTATTGAGGTTTTACATTTGCCAAAAGAATTTTTGATATAAGAATAATGCAAAAGATTTTATTAGTTGATGATGAGCCTGATATTCTTGAGATTCTAAGTTACAATTTAGAAAAAAGTGATTATTTGACCTTTACTGCAGAAAGCGGTTTAGAAGCCATTGAGTTGGCTAAGAAGGAAACTCCAGATTTGATTGTACTAGATGTAATGATGCCAAATATGGATGGCATAGAAACTTGCATAGAGTTAAGAAGTTTACCCGAATTATCTAATGCTATTATTGTTTTTTTATCTGCCCGAAATGAAGACTATTCTTTAATTGCAGGGCTTGATGCCGGTGCTGATGATTATATAACTAAACCTATTAATCCGAGAGTTTTTGTTAAAAAAGTTGAAACCCTACTAAAACGAAAAGGCGATAGGGAAAATGAAGTTACTATACCAACAAAGTCAATAGGAAACTTAATAATAGACAGTGAAAAATACCTTGTATTCAAAGGAGAGCAGAAAATAGAGTTCTCTAAAAAGAAGTTTGAATTATTAGCTCTCTTAGCTTCTAAGCCCGGTAAAGTTTTTACCAGAGATGAAATTTTAACTCAAATATGGAGTGATGATGTAATTGTGAATGACAGAACTATTGACGTACACATCAGAAAAATCAGAGAGCAGTTAGGCGATGATTATATCAAAACAATAAAAGGTGTGGGTTATAAGTTTTCAGCTTAACTTTCTATCTAAACACCATAAGCCTATCTGAATCAAGTTTCAGAAAAATAAATAATAAGATAGTAAATGACCACATGGATGAACCTCCATAGCTTATAAATGGCAATGGTATTCCAATTACGGGTGCCAGTCCGATTGTCATTCCTACATTTATCATAAAATGAAAAAATAAAATGCAGGCTACAGAATAGCCATATATTCTGCTAAACTCAGAACGTTGTCTTTCAGCTAAAAACAATAATCTTAAAAATAAAGCTACATATAAAACAATAGTTACGAATGTTCCTAAAAAACCCCATTCTTCGCCAATAGTACAAAAGATGAAATCAGTACTTTGTTCCGGCACAAAGTTGAATTTTGTTTGCGTTCCTTCTAAAAAACCTTTTCCGCTAAATCCACCGGAACCGATGGCAATTAACGATTGTTCTAGGTTATATCCTGCTCCTTTTGGGTCAGACTCTAAGCCAAGAGTAATATTAATTCTTGAAACTTGATATGGCTTTAAAACGTTGTCAAAAAAGTAATCAATTCCAACAACCAACCCTAAAGCAATAATAAGGCCTCCGATGCAAACTATCCATGAGCGTTTTACTTTTCTTAGTATATAATAAACTAGTATTGTTATTCCTGTCAAAATGCCCATTAACAAATAAGTTCCCGAAAAAGTGAAATCAAACCATGTAAACTCTGAGCGCCTCAGAATTAAAGTTAAAATAGCTATTAGTGCTCCCCCTAAACCAAACAGAAGAATGTTTCCGTTTATTAGACCTTTTCTAAAAATAACTAAAATAAAAACGCCATATACAATAGCAGAACCGGTATCATTTTGCAATAAAATAAACAATACAGGAACGGCAATTATAACTAGCGAAATTGCTTTAGCTTTTAACTCATTAAACTTAATATTAACTCCGCTTAAATATTTTGAAAGTGCCAGAGCAGTAGCAAACTTAGCAAACTCAGAAGGCTGCAAACTAAATCCTCCTATTTTAATCCAGCTTTTGGCTCCATTTACCTCATCTCCTGCAACAAATACAAAAAGTAAGGATAATATAAGTAGTCCGTAAATTACGTAAGCAAAGGTTGTGTAGAATTCTGAATCAATAGTAAGAACTACTCCGGCAATTACAATGCCGGCTATAATCCAAAGCAATTGTTTTCCGTAAAGTTGAGACATAGAAAAAATACTATGATGCAATTCATTATATACGGCCGCATATATACTTATCCACCCTATCATTACAAGAGACAAATACAAAAGTAAAGTAGGAGTATCTACATTTGATAATATGCTTCTACTTCTTCTCATTGCATATTTTTTCCATTAATAATATCTGCTTTTAATATTCTTTCTTCTTTTGCTTTATTTTTGATTTTGCCTGTTAAATATTTTTCAATCATTAAACTGGCAATTGGTGCAGCCCAAGTTCCTCCAAAACCGGCATTTTCAACATAAACTGCAATGGCTATTTTTGGGTTTTCCATTGGCGCAAAAGCAATAAATACAGAGTGGTCTTCGCCATGTGGATTTTGTGCAGTTCCTGTTTTTCCACAAACAGTTATACTATCAATTTTTGCTCTTCTGGCGGTTCCGCCCGGCTCTTCCACAACTGCCCGCATACCTTCATGAATTACATTAAAGTAATTAGGAGAAACACTTGTGTTTATTTTTGGATAATATAATGGGGCAACAGTATCTGTCTCTTGAATACTTCTAACCACATGAGGTGTAAAGTAATAACCTTTATTAGCCATAATTGCGGCTAAATTTGCCATTTGCATAGGAATAACTTCCACCTCTCCCTGACCAATACTCAACGAATAAATAGTGGAATAAGCCCAACGACCTTTTCCATACACTTTATTATAATATGCCGGTGTTGGAATTCCTCCGCTACTCACATTTGTTAAATCAATATTTAACTTTTTTCCTAAACCAAATGTTTCAATATGTTTATTCCATAGACCCAAACCAATTTCCGTATCCTTAAAGTAATTATTACTTTTATTTTGATTAATTATTCTTCTGAAAACTGCATGAAAATAAGGGTTGCAAGAAAATTGAACCCCTTTTTTAACATTGGTAGCCATAGGATGATTGTGGCAACCCACTAAAGATTTATTACAAGGAGCTCCATAGTTTTCGGTAATTACTCCTTCTTCCATTCCAATTAATGCCTGAACTAATTTAAAAATACTTCCCGGAGGATATTTGGCCTGAAGTGCACGATTAAATAATGGGTTAAGAGTATCATTCAACTGAAGCTCTCTAAAGTTCTTATTTCTTTTTTTGCCCACTAGCAGATTGTTATCAAAAGTAGGAGATGAAACCAAACTCAAAATTTCACCGGTTTGCGGTTCAATAGCTACAATACTACCCACTTTATTTTGCATTAAAAGCTCTCCGTATTTTTGTAGTTCGGCATCAATAGTTAAATTTAATGAGCTACCGGGAACTGCAGTTGTATCAAATTTTCCATTTGCATAAGAACCTTTTTCATTATTAAAAACATCTACCAATACTAGCTTTGTTCCTCTTTTCCCTCTTAAAACTTTTTCATAATATGCTTCAATGCCACTCCATCCCACAATATCACCTTGTCGATAATAATTGGCAGAATCTCTTTCCAGCATTCCCGGAGAAACTTCACCTAAATAACCGATAAGGTGAGCTGCAAAAGGCGGATATTTTCTAAGGGTTGATGTTTCTGCATAAAAGCCAGGGTAATAGAGAAGCTTCTCTTGAATGATTCCGTAGGATGCTATGTCAATACCTTTTTCAAAAACTGAAGGCTTATATCTCCACTGCCCTTGGTTTGCTTTCATAAACTTTGCACGAAAATCTTCTATGGAAATGCCAATTAAATTACAAAACTTAACAGTATCTAAATTTTTAACTTGAGATGGTATAACCATGATATCATAACCCGGTTCATTGGATACAAGTAACTTTCCGTTTCTATCATAAAACACACCTCTTGAAGGGTAGATATCAACCTTTTTAATGGTATTATTTTCTGAAGAGAGCTTGTATTTATCATTAATTACCTGAATGTAAAACAGGCGAATAAGGTATATAAAAGCTATAATAACAAATATTCCCCCAACAACATATTTTCGTTCGTCTAACCTCATTTAGCTTTGCTACTATTATAAAAGAAAAGTACAGTTAAAAGTACTAACACCTCAGTAAATACTGTACTAAATATAGCCCTAAATAATGTAGAAAAGAAATATTTAAAATGAAATACTTCAGCGTAAAACAACCAAATATGATGAATTCCCACTAAAATAGAAGAGTAAATTAAAAACCATTTCCACCCGAAAAATTCAGGTCTTGGTAATTGCCCTGTTTCATATCCTTCTCTTGGTGCAATTAATTTTAACAGATATTGTCTTGAGAAAACCAACACTAAACAAGCAGAAGTATTCATCCCAGGTGTTTGAGTAAATGTATCCATGATTAACCCCAATGCAAAACCTATTACCAACATTAACCAGCCTCTTATTTCAATAGGCAACAACAGCAAAAAAAGCACATATAAATATGGTCTTATATAGCCGGCAAACTCAATTTGATTTAATACAAAAATTTGTACTAATAAAAGAGCAAATAAGCTGACCAGATATCTTACTATTTGACTAATCATTTAACTTAGCTTCCTCCATTATTTTTTGCCGCTCCATTTTCATTAAATCTTTAACTACATAAACATGAGACAACTTTCTGAAATCGGTAGAAACTTCCACATCTATGTTATAAAAACTTCCGTTTTCTACCCACTCAAATGATTTTATAATACCAATGGGGACTCCTTTTGGAAAAGCTGAAGAGTATCCACTTGTTTTAACATGATATCCTTTTTTAAGAGAAACATAATTTGGAATATCATTTAACAATAAGGTTTGTTCATCATCACCACTCCAGCTAATTGACCCAAAATAATTGTTTTCTTCAATAAAGGCACTCACCTTACTTTCAATATGCAATAGGCTGACAATTACAGAAAAATTATCTGACGAACTTTTAACGATTCCAACTACTCCATCAGAAGAGATGACTCCCATTTCAGGCATTATACCGTTAATCCTGCCTTTATTAATTAAAATATAATTCTTTTTATTGCTTACAGAATTATCGATAACCTCTGCAGACATATATAAATATTGCTGTTGATAGAGCGTGTCTTCAATTTTTACTTTATCTGAGAATAATTTTTTTAATGAATATTTTTCATACTGCTTTAGAAAAGCATTTTCTTCAGCTAGTTTATCATTCTTTTCATTAAGGTTAATGTAATTTGTAAAGTTGTGATAGCGTTCCAATACACTCCCGGAAACATCTCCGGTTAAATTGGTAAACTTATTATTTTGATAATTATTTCCAGAAACAAGTAGGTAAAAAGCAAACAATTGAAGTACAACAAATATTATTAAAAAATGATATTTTAAAATAAGTTGTACAAGGTTCCTCATTTCATGTAGTATTCAATATTATTTGATGAGGAATGGAAATTTTTCAATGTTTTTAAGTGCAATGCCTGTGCCTCTAGCCACAGCTCTTAACGGATCTTCTGCCACATGAACCGGAAGACGAGTTTTCATTTGAATTCTTTTATCTAACCCTCTTAGTAAAGCACCACCACCTGCTAAATAAATGCCGGTTTTGTAAATATCCGCAGATAATTCAGGAGGTGTCATTTCAAGTGCATTCAATACTGCTTCTTCAATTTTAGAAATTGATTTATCTAAGGCATGTGCGATTTCAGAATAGGAAACAGAAATTTCTTTTGGTGTTCCTGTCATCAAGTCTCTTCCTTGAATTGGGTATTCGGCAGGCGGATTATCTAACTCAGGTAATGCAGAACCAATTTCAATTTTTATTTGCTCGGCAGAACGTTCTCCAATTAAAAGGTTATGTTGTCTTCGCATGTAGTCAACAATGTCGTTAGTAAACTCATCACCTGCAACTCTTATTGATTTATCACAAACAATACCACCCAATGCAATAACGGCAATTTCAGATGTACCACCACCAATATCAATAACCATATTTCCCATTGGCTCTAGCACATCAACACCAATTCCTATTGCAGCTGCCATAGGTTCATGAATCAAATACACTTCTTTTCCACCGGCATGTTCGGCACTATCTTTTACCGCTCGTTTTTCCACTTCGGTAATACCTGAAGGAATACAAATTACCATTTTAAGTGAAGGAGTAAAAAAACTTTTTCCGGGATTGATCATTTTTATCATTCCCCTAATCATTGCTTCTGCTGCATTAAAATCTGCGATTACTCCATCTTTAAGAGGTCGGATGGTTTTTATGTTTTCATGGGTTTTACCATGCATTTGCATGGCTTTTTTTCCAACGGCAATAATTTTTCCGGTTTGTCTATCTTGTGCTACAATAGATGGTTCATCCACCACTACTTTATCATTATGAATAATAAGTGTATTTGCAGTACCTAAGTCTATCGCAATTTCCTGTGTTAAAAAACTAAATAATCCCATTTAGTGAGTTTTAATGTTTAAAATGTCTAATACCTGTGAAGACCATTGACATATTGTTTTCATTACAATAGTTAATTGAGGCTTCGTCTTTAATTGAACCTCCCGGTTGTATTACTGAGTTTATTCCTTCTTTGTTTGCAATTTCCACACAATCAGGAAAAGGGAAAAATGCATCGGATGCCATAACAGCTCCGTTCAAGTCGAAGTTAAAGCTCTTTGCTTTATGTATGGCTTGCTTTAGCGCATCCACTCTTGATGTTTGACCTGTTCCGCTTGCAAGCAATTGTCCGTTTTTCGCCAAAACAATTGTGTTTGACTTAGTTTGTTTTACAATTTTATTAGCAAATAGTAAATCTTGAATTTCGCTTTCAGATGGTTTCTTATTCGTCACTGAATTTAAGTCTCCCTCCGTTTCAATCTTATCATCTTTATCTTGAACCAAAAGTCCGTTTAAAGCTGTTCTGTAATTTACTTTTGGTAAATCTGTAGCTTTCCGTTGAAGGATTATTCTGTTCTTTTTACTCCTTAAAATTTCTATAGCTTCGGCTTCAAAATCAGGAGCTATTACTACTTCACAAAATAATTGGTCGATTTCTTTGGCTGTTTCGGTATCAATATTTTTGTTGGTAATTAATATTCCTCCGAATGCCGAAACAGGGTCTGCGGCAAGAGCATCTTTATAGGCATTTACTAGTTTTTCTCTCACAGCCAAACCACATGCATTATTATGTTTCAATATAGTAAATACCGCTTTTGATTCTGATTTAAACTCATCAATTAGATTAATTGCAGCATCTACGTCAAGTAAATTGTTGTACGATAATTCTTTACCATGAAGCTGATTAAACAACAAATCTATATTGCCATAGAAATACCCTTTTTGGTGAGGGTTCTCTCCATATCTCAGTTCTTTTTTTCCGGAAAAGTTAATGGTCAAATCTTCTGATGAAGAAAAATAATTTGCAATGGCAGTATCATACTTTCTTGTTACATCAAAGGCATTTGCGGCTAATTTTTTTCTGTCTTCTATTGAAGTAAACCCCTGCTTCTCGGAAATAGTTTGTGTAGCAAATTGGTAATCGTTAGGTGAAGCAACCACCATTACATCTTTAAAATTTTTTGCCGCAGCCCTAATTAATGAAACACCACCAATATCTATTTTCTCAATAATATCTTGCTCAGAAGCTCCACTTGAAACAGTTTCTTCAAAAGGATAAAGGTTTACAACTACTAAATCAAATTCAGGAATTTCATATTGTTCTAGTTGAGCTATATCTTCATTCAGTTCTCTTCTTCCTAAAATTCCTCCGAAAACTTTTGGGTGTAAAGTTTTAACTCTACCACCCAAGATAGAAGGGTAAGAAGTAAGGTTTTCTACAGCATTAACTTTTACATTTAAACTTTCAATAAAACTTTGTGTACCTCCCGTAGAATAGATGTTTACATTATTGGCCGCTAAGGTTTTTACTAGGTCTTCTAAATGATCTTTGTAATAAACAGATATTAAGGCGTTTTTAATTTTTTTCAGGTCACCCATCTCTTTTGCTCTAAATTAGCTACAATTTTAAGAAATAGACTAGCAATCAGCAACCTTTCAAATTCATATTTTTACCTTTGTTGATAAATGTACTGATTTGTTAATGACAGCTTCTCTAATTTTTACTCATCACTATTGAAAAATAACAGTTTTATATTAGTCGTTAAATTAATTGGAGAAAGCTTTATTGTTGCTATTCAGTCACTAAAATCCAATAAACTAAGAACACTGCTTTCCCTTT
>CALALS010000169.1 GCA_937925525.1 uncultured Flavobacteriales bacterium
TTAAGCCTGTAAAACGGTTTTCAAGAATTTTAGCTTTGAAGTCTGCCATTCCTTTTATAGAATAAAACACCTTTTTTGCTTTTGTATTCTGAAGCATTATTTCTCCGTTTTTATCGTCTTTGTTACTCAAAGCAAAAGCCGAAGAGGGAAGAGTATCAAAGAACATTTTTTTGGCAGCTATGTATTCATCAAATGTTTTATGATAATCTAAATGGTCGTGCGTAATGTTTGTAAAAACTGCTCCGTAAAACTGCAATCCGCTAATTCTGTGTTGGTGTACGGCATGAGAACTTACCTCCATAAAGCAATGCGTACAACCTTCTTCAATCATTTGATGGAGTAGTTGATTTAGTTGAATTGGATCGGGAGTAGTGTGAGTGGACGGAATTATTTTCTCATTAATTTTATTTTCAACGGTAGAAAGCATACCCACTTTATGTCCCAGTAGTCGGAATAATCTGTGGAGTAAAGTAACGTTTGTTGTTTTTCCGTTTGTGCCGGTAACACCAATAAGTTTTAGCTTTTCAGATGGGTCGTCATAAAAATTAGCTGCTGCTATTCCCAATGCTTCGGCACAATTGGTTACTTTAACATAAGTTACTCCCGGCACTAAGTTCTCGGGTAATTCTTCACAAATAATAGCAGAAGTTCCATTCTTAATAGCCGTATCAATATATAAATGACCATCTGTTTGCGTTCCTCTAACAGCTACAAAAAGACATAGTTTTTCAGCTTTGCGAGAATCGAAAACAATTTTTTCGATAGCTACATTAGTAACACCAATTACATCTGTAATTCTTATTTTATATAATATGTCTTTTAGTAACTTCATGATGAAAGCTCTAAATAAATTGTGCTGCCTTTTTTAACTACTTCTCCTGCCGGTAATGATTGATTTTTGATTATTCCTTTCCCTGAAAACTTTACACTCATACCTCTGTTTTCAAGCAAATAAATTGCATCCATAATGCCCATTCCTACCACATTAGGAACCAAATTCTTTTCTACTGACTCAGATTTTATTTTTACTTTTTCTTCTTCAGTAGAAGTGCTAATCCATTCACTTGAAGTTTCTCCGTCTGTTTTAATTTTAAAAGCATTAAAAACAGTCAACAAATCATCTTTATTACCACTTTTTGAGTAAGGAATAGCTGATAAAGCCTGGTGTTCTTGAGTAGTTAATACATCATGAAGTTTTAAATCAACAGCAAAAACTTTATTGGCTACCTCTTTAAAAATTGGTCCTGCTACCTGATTTCCATAATAAACATTGTTTGATGGAGCATTAATGACCACAATACATGAATACTTGGGCTTTTCGGCAGGAAAATAGCCTACAAAAGATGCCTGGTAACTAATTTTAGATTCATATTTATAACCGTATTTAGCATTTGCTATTTGCGCTGTTCCTGTTTTCCCGGCTATTTTAAAATTCATTCCTTTTAAATTTTTAGCCGTGCCATTTTCAACTACACCAACCAAACATTCTTTAACCATATCAATCGTTTCTTTAGAAGCAATTGATGGATTTAATACTTCAGGTTTCACTTCTCTCACCAACTTACCTTTATTCATTATTTTTTCTGCTAACTGAGGTCGCATCATTTTGCCGCCATTAGCTACAGCATTGTAAAAGGTTAAAATTTGTAATGGCGTTAATTGAATTTCATAACCAATACTCATCCAGGGAAGCGTAACACCAGACCAGGTATTATCCTGAGGATTTTTTACATAAGGTTTTCCTTCTCCTTTAATCGCAACACCTGTTTTTGTGTTTAGATTCATTTTATAAAGCCCATCTGTAAATTCTTTTGGATTTTTCTTGAAAGCATTTACAATGGCTTTTGATATTGCCACATTAGATGAAACTTCAAAAGCTTCTCGCAGCGTAATTACTCCATGTCCGCCTCTTTTAGAATCATACATTGTCCTATCATAAAACTTTGTACTACCATCCTCAGTATTGATTTTATCATCAAGAGAAACATATCCATTTTCAAGCGCCACCATTAACGAAGCCAACTTAAACGTTGAGCCCGGCTCAGTACTTTCTCCCACTACATAATTATATGATTCATAATACTCATCATTTCTGCCTTTCTTAAGATTTGAAATAGCTCTAATTTTTCCTGTTTCAACTTCCATAACAGCCACACAACCATGGTCAGCATTATGAAGTTTTAGCTGATTATATAAAGCATTTTGAGCAACATCCTGAATATTAACGTCTATTGTTGAGTAAATATCGTATCCCGGTTGCGGCTCTTGTTCATTTTCATCATTTAAAGGCATCCAAACTCCGCCTGCAATTTTTTGCATTAGTCTGCTTCCGTTTACACCTTGAAGCTCTTTATTGTAATAATCTTCTAGACCAACTGAAGAAGAATTTTCTCTATAGTTGCCTATTGTTCGGGCAGCAAGTGGCCAAAATGGTTGTTTTCTTTTATTTTTTTGCTCATAAATAAACCCGCCTTTGTATTGACCTAA
>CALALS010000170.1 GCA_937925525.1 uncultured Flavobacteriales bacterium
AAGGATTCAAATTTATCTCTTATGCAGTATGGTGGATTAGACAATCTATTCTTAAAGCCGCTGCCGATAATTCAAGAACCATTCGTTTGCCTCACAACAGATTGGGTGAAATTCAAAAGCTCAATAAAATGACGCTTGAATTTACTCAGAAAAACGAAAGAGAACCTACTACCGAAGAGCTAAGCAAGATTGCCGAAATGGACCAGAAAAAAGTGGAAACACTTCTTAAAATATCTAAAAAACATGTTTCCATTGACGCACCTGTTAGTACAGATGATGAATCAAGCAGCTTAGTTTCCTTACTAGAAAACAAAGACATTGATTCTCCTACTGACAACCTCATCAAAGAATCGCTTAAAAGCGAATTAGAATCTAGCCTTAGCAAATTAAAAGGTATAGAAGGAGAAGTTATCAAATTATTCTACGGAATTGGTAGAAAAACTGAGATGAGCTTAGAAGAAATAGGCAATAACTTTGGCCTTACAAGAGAAAGAATAAGACAGATTAAAGAAAGAGGTCTTAGAAAGCTCAGAAGAATTTCTACTTCCAAAGAGTTACAGGCATATTTATAATACCCTTTTCATATTTTAGTGTTAGTTTATGGGAGCTCGAGAGGGCTCCTTCTCACTTTATAGAACTCTGATTTTAAACAAAAACTGTACTTTGTAGTTTGATTATACATGCTACTTTTGCAACCCTAAATGAAATCATCGCTAGTCATAGTTTTATTTTTTCTCTTTACTCATGTAATTTACGCACAAGAAGACAATAGCTATTATATAAATAAAGCTAGCTCAGAAATTGAATTAGATGGAATATTGGATGAGCAAGCTTGGAAAGATTGTCAAGTACTATCTAATTTTGTTCAGCAACTTCCTTACGACACATCTTTAGCAGAAACCAAAACAGAAGTCTTTCTTACCTACTCCGATGCAGGACTTTATGTTGGAGTAATTTGTTACGATAATCGCCCGGATAAAAGCTATACCATTCAATCTTTAAAAAGAGATTTCTCTTTTCCTGCCTCTGATGCTTTTCAGTTTAGCATTGACCCCTACGGTGATATGACTAACGGATTTGCTTTCGGCATCAACCCTTATGGCGTTCAAAGAGAAGGAATGCTTGCAGGAGGCGGAAGCTTTGGAGTTAGTACCGACTGGGATTGTAAATGGTATTCCAGAGCAAAAATATTGGAAGGTAAATGGCAAGCAGAAATGTTCATTCCTTTTAAATCCATTCGTTTTAAAGAAGGGGTTTGTAACTGGAAAATGAATTTTGCCAGAAACAATTATAAAATAAACGAAACATCCGTTTGGAGTCCGGTGCCCAGAAACTTTAATGTTGCAGCGCTTGCTTTTTGTGGTGATTTAAAATGGGATGAAGAAGTAAACAAGTCAGGAACCAATGTTTCCATTATTCCTTATGTAAGCGGAGCAGTTACCGAAGATTTTTCAGACCCGGATGGCACACAGTATAAAGCAAATGCCGGTTTTGATGCTAAAATAGGTATCACCTCATCGCTTAATTTAGATTTAACCGTAAACCCTGATTTTAGCCAGGTAGAAGTAGATAATCAAGTAACTAACATTAGTCGATTTAGCTTATTTTTTCCTGAAAAGAGACAGTTTTTTATTGAAAACTCTGACCTTTTTGGGAATATGGGATTTCGCAAAATTAGACCTTTCTTCTCCAGACGTATAGGCATTGCATTTAATCCCACCACCGGAATTTATGAGCAACAACCTATTTTAGGCGGAGCCAGACTTAGCGGTAAGCTAAACAAAGACTGGCGATTAGGAGCTTTAAACATGACTACTCCTTTTAACAGAGGTATTTCACAACCCACCCAAAACTATTCAGTATTGGTTTTGCAACGGCAAGTACTTACTAACTCTAATATTACAGCGTTTATAGTTAATCGGCAAGCTTTGAGTACCGACAGTACAGGTGATTTTTATTATCACCCAACCAATTTCAACAGAGTAATTGGTGCCGACTTCAATTATGCCAGTAAAGACAATAAATTTATAGGTAAGGCATTTATTCATCAATCCATTGATGCTAAAAACCCGGGAAGACAAGGTACTAACGCTACTTTTTTCTTGTACAACACACAAAATTGGCGATTGATGTGGAATCATGAGTATGTGGGCAGAAACTATAATGCCGAAGTAGGATTTGTTCGTAGACTTGGAGTTTACAGGCTTGAGCCGGAAATTACGTATCGCTTTTACCCTAAATCCAACAAAATAATCTCCCATAACTTTAGCATCTATGAAGATGCCTATTTAAGCGATTCACTTCAGCTGATTGATGCTTTTACACAATTTAACTACAATATTAACTTCTTTAACACTTCGGGCTTAGAGCTTAAAGCCAGAAATATTTATACACTTCTTCGTTTCGATTTTGACCCGTCAGGTAAGGATAGTGTGCCTTTATTAGAAGGCACTGAATACAGCAACAATCAATTTGCAATTTGGTATGGCTCTGACCAACGTAAGAAGTTTACTTACAGTTTTTACGCAGAAGGAGGAAGTTATTTCAATGGTGAAATATACCGAGTAAACCCTGGGTTTTCTTACCGTTTTCAACCTTACGGCTCTTTTGGGCTTGGACTTGACCAAACAGAAATACGACTGCCCGACCCTTATTTAGATGCCAGCTGGACCGTTTTCGGACCTAAAGTTGAGCTTACGCTTACCAATAGCCTCTTCTTTAACCTATTTGTGCAGTATAACTCACAAGCAAATAATGTAAACGTAAATAGCCGTTTGCAATGGCGATTTGCTCCTTTAAGTGATTTATTTATTGTTTACACCGATAACTATTATGCCGAATCAGACTTTAGCTCGCTAAGCAATCCTGACTTTATGATTAACGGAAAGAAAAACAGAGCCTTGGTTATAAAACTACTGTACTGGTTTAGCGTTTAAGGCAAACGAAGTTTTTAATGTTGTGTTTAAAATTTATCTTTAGCTATTCTATTTCATCGTTACAAAATAAAACATCGGGTTATCATTGATTAAAATTGGCATCATAGGTTCGGGTAATGTGGCCACACATTTGGCAAATGGCTTAAGCAAAACAGCCAATGTGATAGGCATTTACAGTAAAACCAAAGCAAACGCTACTACTCTTGCCAAAAAAGTAAAAAGTAAATTCGTTTCGCTAAGTGAACTGGAAGCAAATGCTGAACTTATTATTATTGCCGTTAATGACGACCAGATAGAAAAAGTAGCCAAGCAGCTGAAATCAAGTAAGAAGTTAATTGTACATACATCGGGCAGCGTAAGTAGCGAAGTATTGAAGAAAGCGAGAATAAGCAACTACGGAGTGTTTTATCCGCTGCAAACCTTTTCAAAAAGTAAAAAGGTAGATTTTAGCAATATTCCCATTTGTGTGTATAGTCCCAACAAAAAATCCTTGAGTATATTAAAAAAACTAGCCTCTGCCCTCTCCGGCAATGTAACTGTAATTGATGATGAGCAGCGCAAGATTATTCATTTAGCGGCCGTGTTTGCCTGCAACTTTAGCAACCACATGTACGCTATTGCCGATGACATCCTGAAAGAAAATAACTTGTCGCTTGACCTTTTAAAACCTCTGATTGCAGAAACTGCCAATAAAATACAACGTATAACACCAAAAGAAGCACAAACCGGCCCTGCTAAACGAAAAGACAACAACACCATCAAAAAACAACTGAAAATGCTAGAAGACAATGCCGATTGGCAAAAAATATATAAACTTGTCACCCAAAATATACAGAAGCAATAATTGGAAAATTATCTCTCAAAATATAAACAAATAAAAGCCGTGCTGCTGGATGTAGATGGCGTATTGACTGACGGAACCGTAGCCCTTCTTCCCAACTCTGAATTGGTAAGAACCCTGCACAACAAAGACAGTTACATCATTCAATTAGCCGTAAAGAAAGGCTTAAAAGTGGGCATTATTACCGGAGGAAGCTCCGAAACGGTGAAAGAAAGACTAGAAGGATTAGGCGTGCAAGATGTCTTCTTAAAGTCATACCATAAAATAAAGGTGTATGAAGATTACCTAAAGAAATACAGCCTTACTGACAATGACGTGCTTTATGTTGGTGACGACCTACCCGATTACGAAGTAATGAAACGTGTGGCACTGGCCTGCTGCCCTGCCGATGCCGTTCACGAAATAAAAGAAATATGCCACTACATCTCTTACAACAATGGCGGTAAAGGAGCCGTAAGAGATATCCTTGAGCAACTGCTTAAAGCCCAAGGTTTGTGGATGGATAAGGATTGTTTCTCATGGTAAAACACTGGTTAAATTTAGTACGTTGGGGTAATTTAGTAATCATTGCCGTGTGCATGTATGCCATTCGGTTTGGTGTAATTTATCCTTTTTTAAATCAAGTAAAAATTCCGTTTCAGTTAAACGAGCTTGCCTTTCTTTCATTGGTATTATCTACCCTATTCATTGCTGCGGGAGGCTATATTATTAATGATTACATCGACCAGGATGCAGATGAGTACAATCGTCCGGATAAACTCATCATTAACAAACACATTAACGAAGAAGTAGCGCTTAATCGCTATTACATTATTTCATTTATCGGCTTGTTACTAAGTATTTATCCCGCCTTTGAAGCCAATAACTTTAACTTAATACTTATACAAGCCGGAGCAGTAGGTGCTTTGTATTTTTACGCTACCGCATTTAAAGCCATTCCGTTTTTGGGAAATGCCGTAGTAGCTTTAATGGGCGCATTGGTGCCGCTAACGGCAGGGCTGTACGACCTTTTACTGCTTAGCTTTAACCAGGAAGCCATTGTAATGCAAGAAGGCGTAATGATTACGTTGGAAGATTTTCCCATAGTGCTAAGCGTATTGTTCAGATACATCATTGGCTTTTCGGTGTTGGCATTTTTACTGCATTTAATACGAGAAATGGTAAAAGACATGGAAGACGAATATGGCGACAACCTTAGCGAAACCACTACCACAGCCGTAGTGTGGGGAGCCAAAACAGTAGGTATTGTAAGCATTGGCTTTACTATGGTGCTGGTAGGATTAATAAGCGGTGTTATCTATTTTCAATACAAAATGGAAGACGTGCTTTCGGGTATTTACTTAGGAATTACTATATTACTGCCAAGCGTTTTTGTAATTATGAAATTACTTACCGCTGAAGACAAAAAAGATTATCATAAAATTGGCAACTTGTTAAAACTGATGATGCTCTTCGGAATTTTGTATGCCCCAGTAGTGTTTTACAGATTGTATATATGAACCCACTAAAAGAAAAGCTAAGCGATATAGATGTGGTGCTGGGTACTAAATCTCCCAGAAGACACCAGCTGCTAAAAGCCCTTGACATACCCTTTACCATTATTACCAAAGAAGTAGAAGAAACCTATCCCGATGAGTTGGAAAATGAAGAGATACCTATTTATTTGGCCGAACTAAAAGCAGCCGCTTTTGATGGTAAGTTAGCCGACAAACAACTACTCATTACCTGCGATACCGTAGTGTTTTTGCACGGAGAACTGATAGGCAAGCCCAAAAACGAAGAAGATGCCAAAGCCATGCTAAACAAACTTTCTGACGACACCCATGTAGTAATAAGCGGTGTGTGCCTTAAAAGCAAAGGCAAACAGCATAGCTTTTACGAAAAAACCCGAGTACACTTTAACCCACTATTTCCGCACGAAATAGACTATTACATTAACCAATACCATCCGTTAGACAAAGCCGGCAGTTACGGCATACAAGAGTGGATAGGCTACATAGGCGTAAACAAAATAGAAGGCTGTTACTACAATGTAATGGGCTTGCCCCTACAACGGCTTTACAAAGAATTGCTTAAGTTTTAAAGCATTTCCCTTTATCATTTCTTATCATAACAACTGTCATCCTGAGCATTTGAGATTAAGAGGAGAAAGCAACGCTTTCGGATGTGGTTTTTATGGAAGGATGATAACAAAATAGAAAAGCAAAGCTTTCAGTAAGATTGTATTTTAAAGTATGACCAACTATAATTAAAGATTCACCAACTTGTTACAAAGATTTACGAACTTGAATTGAAGATTTAGGTTCATGAATCTAAGTTTTACGTTCCTGAATTCGAGATTTAGGTTCCTCAGAAGAGCAAATAGGTTCCTTTTTGTTGCAAATAGGTTCCTCAGAAGAGCAAATAGGTTCCTAAAACCTTTGCCGAAGTACCTATTTGTTGCGAATGGGTAGGCAATTATGACAGAAAACCACCCATTTTACCCCAAAACTGTTAAAAAACCCTTAAAAACACTGCCAAAATGACAAAATAGGTTAATTGTAGGGGGTGTACAGCAATAATTTGATTTATTCGTATTTTTACTTCAATAAATGATTAATAAAATTGAATTTATGAATTAGTTAGCATTATATTATAGCTGTACAGACTAAAATAAACAGACTATGAAACGAGTAATCTTTTTGACAATAATTATAATTTTAAAAACTACGACTATTTTCGGACAATGTTCAAGTCTATTTTCTTATGCAGCATATTATGA
>CALALS010000171.1 GCA_937925525.1 uncultured Flavobacteriales bacterium
TTTTCTGTGGGGTTTTCTTGGTGTTCCCCAAATTTATCAAAGCCTGTAATGAGTAGTTTAGCCATATTTTATTAATGGTATAGATAGAATTCCTAAAGCGATTACTACTTTAAGTAAATTGTTTAGTAGTCTATAATTCGTTTTTGTTCTATTTATTAAAATGAGAATTATAGCTACTATTAATGAGGTTAAAAAGAAGTAAATCATCATGTATTCAAATCCTGTTCGGAGGTAGATAAATATTACAGGAAGTGCCGTTAAAATTAGCGATGCTGAAACTACCACTTTTGTTGCAATGGTGCCATAAACAGCCGGGAAAGTTTTATAGTTATACACTATTTCACCCTTTAACCCTTCTAAGCTTTTTATAAATTCACGGGCAATGCTAATTAGGAAAATAAACATGACATAAAAAAAGATGATGTAGTTGAATGTGTTGAAATAGATAACAATTGAAAAAAACGGACTTACTGTTAGCAAAGCCGCACTAAACTCACCAACAAAAGGTAGCTTTTGAAGCTTATGCGAATAAAACCATAATGCCAGGGTTAGTAATAGATGAAAGCCAAAAACGTATTTATCATGCGTAAAGAAAGCTATTAAAACTCCTAGGAAGTTAAAGGTCATATAAAAATTGAATGAGATGTTTTTGCTTAATAATCTTCCAAAAACATTTTGATTTGGACGATTAACCAAGTCTTTTTCAATATCATAAAAGCTGTTGATAATGTAGCCTGCTGCAATAATAAAGGCTGTAGAAATTACAATTAAGTGAAGCTTGTAATCTAATAGCGTTTCTAGTTTTGGTTGATTAGGATTAAGAATGTATAGTGAAGATAAATACTGACAAATAGCCACTAAAATGATGTTATACCATCTTACCATGGTAGCCAAGCCAATGGCTTTTATCATATAGGCCATTCTTTTTCTGGAGGTAAAACCCATTGAGCTGTTGCTCTTTTAGAAGTTATAAACTACCTCTAATTGGTAGTCTTTAAGTTTTGATTTTGCTAAATCAATGTTTTGAGTAAAACCTAAAATGTAACCACCACCACCGGATCCACAAAGTTTAAGGTAGTACGTATTGCTTTCTATTCCTTCCTTCCAAAGCTTATGAAAAACTTCAGGAATCATGGGTTTAAAGTTGTCGAATACTAAGCTAGAAAGCTTTTTAATGTTGTCAAACAATGGAGAAAGGTCTTTTTTAAGAAAAGATTCAATACAAGCGTCATTGTATTTTTTAAACTCCTTTTTAATCATGTTTCTAAAACCATCTTCTTTTAACTTCTCCAAAAAGATGTTTACCATTGGCTGTGTTTTACCCGGTTTTCCTGAGTTTAATAAGAAAATAGCACTTTTTCCTGTGCTTTTTTCCGGCAGTCCAACAGTATTTATGTCTGATTTTGATTTGATTAAGATAGGTAGTTTGAGATAGCAAATTAGCGGGTCAAGCCCTGAGCTTTTACCATGGAAATACGATTCCATTTCCGAAAATACCTTTTTTAGCTTTACTATTTTTTGGCTGGTAATGTTGTTTTCAGCATCAATTTTATTAATTCCGTAGTTATTGTAAACTGCTGCACACAAAGCACCTGAACTTCCTACGCCATAACCTTCAGGTATATTAGATTCAAAGTAAATACCTGAATCAATGTCTTCTCTAAATCTTTTGATATCAATTTTAAAGCTTAATGCTTTATTTTTAATCTGTTCTTCCAGAAAATCACAAAACTCGTTAAGGCTCTTATTTGATTTTTTGGCTTTGCCAGAGGTAGTATTTTTGTTTTGGAATTTACCGCTATAGCTATCAAAAGGAATAGATAAACCCATGGAGTCTTCGATAATACCGTACTCTCCAAACAAAAGTATTTTTGAATAAAATAATGATTCCTCTACTACATTCATGTTCTTATCTACGAACTTCATTCCTTAATAGTTTTGGACCTTGTCCAACTTTATCGCAAATATATTGCTGTTTTTCACAATACGCAACTAATTCTTCCTTTACAAATTCCTCAACCGCTTGTTGATAAGTGTTTGGAAATAATAAATGGACGTTAGCTCCGGCATCTAGTGTAAAACAAACGGGTATATTTTTTTGTTCACGAAAAGCCCTTATTTTTTCTATAATGTTAAGTGTATTGGGTTTCATTAAGATAAAAGAAGGGGAAGATGTCATCATCATTGCATGTAGTGAAAGTGCTTCTAGTTCAACTAATTCGCAAAATTCAGTGAGGCTACCATTCTTTAAAATTTCTTTTATTTTAGAAATGTTTTCATTGGCTTGAATAAAGCGTTGTTCGGCAAACGGATGCTGGTGCATCAATTGATGACCTTGTGTACTGCTCACACTTTTTTTACCACTTTCTACAATTAAAATAATGTCATTAAAATCTGTGAAAACTTCATTGGCTTCCATAAACGGTGAGCCAAATTCATCTGAACTATTTGATAAATCGTGATGATTACCCCAACTAACTAATCCACCATATAAAGAACGACAAGCACTTCCCGAGCCTAGTCTGGATAATAGAGAAGCTTTTTGATAAAATGCATCATCGTATGTGTTGTTTTCATAGGAAAGTAAACAAAGTGCCAATGCACTCATAGATGAAGCAGAAGAAGCTATTCCGCTAGAGTGAGGAAAAGAATTACTGCTGTGAATGTCTAAATGGGTTGTGTTTAAGAAGGGTAATTCATTTACTATTTTGCTGAGGAAAGATTCAATTTTTGGTCGAAAGGCCTCATTTTTCTCACCTTCAAAGTAAATGTCGAAAGAAATTGCGCTTTCTTCTTTTGGTATAAAATAAACTTCAGTAGTGGTTTTGCAATTACTTAATGTAAAACTAATGGAAGCGTTACAAGGTATTTGGTTATCTTTTTTGCCCCAATATTTTACAAGTGCAATGTTAGAAGGGCTTTCCCATGAGATGATTTTGCTTTCAGCCACTATTTTTCCTCTAATGATTGTTTAATTTTTGATACTTTTTTGTCAAGTATTGCTAAATAGATAATTAGCCCAACCATTGCTATAAGTGCTACACCTAAAACCACATAAATTTTACCGTTCGCTCTCATGGCATCGGCCATTTCAGGTTCTGATTGAGCAGAAGCTAAGCTCACAATTAATAAGAAAAATAAACTAGTTAGATATTTCATTTTGCTGATGAGTTTTGATAAATGCTATTTTGTTTTTTATCTGATAAATCCATAGTCCGATAATTATCCAGCCTATTACGGCAGGATAAAACACCAACTTCATATTATCATCTAAATCATAATTTCCAAAAGCAG
>CALALS010000172.1 GCA_937925525.1 uncultured Flavobacteriales bacterium
AAAAGCAGTAGTAAGCACAATAAAAAGAAGTAATAATTTTTTCATCCCTAGTTTTAATAAAGCCCTAATTTACGATTAATTTAGTTTAGACCGGTTTTATATTTATGTATTCTTAGGTTTCTAAACCTAATTCTTAATCACTTTTATCGTTTTTGAATGATGTGTATTAGTAACATTTAAAAAGTATATACCATTTGAAAGTTGACGAATATCTAATTGGCTAATTCCTTCTTTTATAGTTGAATTAACTATTAACTTACCGTACATATCAAAAAGTTTAGCTGTGGCATCTAACTCACTTTCATAATTAATATTGATTATTCCCTTGGTGGGGTTAGGAAAAGCCACAACATTAAAAGACTGCTGAACAAAGTTTTGCTCTTGAACTTCCGTAAAATTTCCGCCACAAGGCAACTTGTTCCTTCTATAGTAACTGTGCAAACTATCTACATACTGCTCCATTAATGGTAGAGAACCTAACAAACCACTAGCATTACTGTCAATTGCTGTTACAAAAGCCATTTCAACTTCCATTTCTCCACTAGGTGGTAAAGTAAACGGACCACTTGAAATTAATAATCTTCTGTCACCCGCAGGATTTCCTAAAACCATTTCATTCCATAATGGCTTTGAAACTCCATTTGTTCCATACCAATAAATAGTATCGGAATAATGAGGAAACATATAATGACATTTTCCATTTCCTGTATTATGACCCGTTCCACCCCATTCTAAATTTGTCCCATCTCTCCATACTCCCCTTGAATAATTGAAATAATCCAAATATGTATTAGGGTCTCCTGTTGGTCCTCCTCCAACGTTATAATACATAGCTGAAGACATCCCCCAATATTCATTGTCTGTAGTTCCATCACTAAAACCTAAACCGTTCACACTTTCGGTATTAGAACGATTAATGCCAAAGCTGTTATCAACATTATCATTGTCTACTTTTGCACCTTTAACAATTGTCATGGTTTGGATGGGAATATGAGATTGATAGCCTATAGCACCATTACAATCTTGGTCAAAGGGCGAACCATTATAAACATATCCTGTATTTCTAATTACATCAGTTCCTACATAGTCGTTAGTGGAACATCCTAAATCAAAGTCTGACCATAGTGTAATATAGGAACTGTCTAATTTGGTATTACTTCTATTAAAGTATTTAACCAATAAAAAAGAGCTGCTTTTGATTTCATTATTTAAACAGTTGTATCCGTAAAATAGATAATGTCTTTCGACCATCAAGCCACCAATGTTTTCTGATTGAATTAAGTAATGACTAACCTGACCTTTTGAAGCAGGATAATCTCCATCATAAGGGTTATACTTTCCATCATTATTAAAATCAATAAAAGGTGCTAGATAATAAGCATGACCTAAAGTGGTGTCTCCGTGAGCAGGCCATTCTAAAATGGATGAGTGGGCAATATATCCTGAATTCATCCAATTGTTTCTATGAAATTGTATGTCCCAATCGGTTACGCTCCATACTTTATTCCATTTTAACTCATCATAAACTGTGTAATTATTTAAAACACCAACTGGTCCAGGATATAAGTCAATGAAAGGGTTTTTTAAATAAGCATAATAAGAAGAATAGTAGTTAGTGTCAGACTTACCTGATATACCTGCATTAAAGGAATAAATAGATGTATTTTGATTATTTGGAAAAAAATATCCTCCACCAAAAGTTGTACTACTCCTAAATATATCACCATAAGAATTGAGAATTGCTGATATGTTGGCATTTTTAAATGTATCTTCATCTACAGCTTTAGTTATCTCATAGTATATAAGTATTTTTCCCCAACTACTTAAAGAAGGTGTTCCATTGTCTTTAATTTTATAATAAATAGTATCATTTCCAATGCCTAATACTTTATTATAACTTATTAAATTGATAAGTGCTGGAGAATAACTAATCGGGCGTCCTAATACTGAGTATGCTGTATCAATGTAAAATTGATTACTATCTATATCATAATCATTAGAAAGTGGAAAGATTTTGTTGGATAAATAGGTTGAATTACTTAACCCCCATCTGCCTATCAAAGTGTCCCTATCATCCACCGCCACAGGTGGATTATTCTGACAAAAAGAACCTAAACAAATTAAGCTAGTTAAAGCAAAAAGTAAAATTGTTTTCATAGTGCGAGCGTTTGTAGTTATGCTAATATACGCAAGCTACATAGAAAAGTAAACCCTCAATTAACCAACGGTAGCTTTTTGAAAAGGAAAGGATAATTAATTAGCTAATTATTAATAATCTTTTGTCTTACATCTATTAGCTTCTAGAAGAAGTAACTCATATGAATAACGGCAACATTGCTAACACTTAACGTATTTGATGTTTGCTTGTTGGTTCTATTGATAAACACAGAGTTTCCTGTTCCGGTGGATGGGTCATCAATTATACTTTCAGAAACATTACCGCCTTGAACTAGCATTTGATACGTAAAGTTGTATTCTAATCCTAATGAAAGTTTTTTAGCAATAAAGTAATTAAATCCTGCTCCCAGCCTCACTCCAAAACCTACGCCACCCTCTTGTTGTATAATTCTTTGTAAAGTAGAAACGCCTGTTGCATCGGTAGTAGTAGTTGTACTTTGTGTTTTAGAACGCCCGATTACCGTCAACGGTAATTCGGCTGAAAAATAAGGGTCTAGTCTATTAGTTGCTAAAAAGTGTCTTTCATAGCCAGGAGAAATAGAAAAGAAATTTTGTGTGACAGATGAATCAACTTCTACTAAGGCTTTACCAATGCTATCAGCTAAATTCCAGGTTTGGCTATTTACAGTAGCACCAAATCCTACTCTTACCGCATTTTGATTGCTAAAGAAATACTTTGTACTAATTAAACTATTGC
>CALALS010000173.1 GCA_937925525.1 uncultured Flavobacteriales bacterium
TGGTAGCAATTGATTTAAAGATAGAATCTAAAATAGAAAACCTTCACAAGGTAGAGGCGTTAATAGAAAATATTTGCCGAGATCTTCAGTTGGAAGAAGACGCCTTTGGAAATCTTTTAATAGCCGTTACAGAAGCTGTAAATAATGCTATTCAACACGGAAATAAAAATAATCCCGAAAAAACCGTAAACATTCAATTCAAAAAAGAACAAGACAACCTTATGTTTAGCATTGAAGATGAGGGAGACGGCTTTGATTTTGAAAACCTTCCGGATCCTACTGCTCCTGAAAACATTGAAAACCCAAGCGGTAGAGGTGTCTTCTTGATGAAAAACCTTGCTGACGGTGTAGATTTTCAAAACAACGGCAAAAGAGTAGACCTTAAATTCAATTTAATGGTTGCGGTATAATGTCGGCCACCATTAATTTTTATAATCAAGACAATCCTTACTCCTTAAAACAAAAAACCATTATCAAACGTTGGCTCATTGATTCTGCCAAAAAAGAAGGCTTTTCCATCAAAGATTTAAATTACATTTTTTGCTCTGACGACTATTTACTTTCCATTAACCAAGAACACCTTAAGCACGATTATTATACCGATATTATTTCTTTTGACTATACCGAAAAACAACTCATTTCTGGCGACATTTTTATAAGCATAGACCGAGTAAAAGACAACGCCAAAACCTACAATCAGGAATTTATAAAAGAGCTTTACCGGGTAATGATACACGGAGTATTACACTTTATGGGCTATAAAGACAAAACCACCAACGAAAAACAAGTGATGCGCGCCAAAGAAGACGCTTTTGTGGCGTTGTTAAGCAAGGGATTGAAGTAGTTTTCTCAGTAAAAGCTATTTTTTCCATACCAGCTACTTCCGGTTGGCCAATATAATTTACCGTGATTTCCCTTCGGTAAGAGAACACCTTTTCAGCCTCTTCTTCTATTAGGCAACCTAATCTTTCGTTTACCGTCTTTACTACCAACTTGTGTAACCAAAAAACTTCTGCTTTGAAAAATTTACTTCTTCTCCATATAAGGTCAACTAAAACAACCCTGGCTTGTTTCCTTTGTTTTTTTTCTTTTTTCTTAACGGCTCAGCCCTCATTAGATGTTAACTCAGACGGCACTGTTAATATTTTGATTTTAGGAACCGGGAACTCCATTGAACCCAATTTTGATGAGTTTTCGCCTGTACAAATTTCAACGGAACTACAAAGCATTCTCGCTTCTGATCCGCTTATTAGCCAGAATATTAATGTAGTATCAGAAGACATTTATAGAATGAAAACGGTAAGCACAGGAATTGCCGGACAATTTACGGCAAATCGCGATTATCACTGCCACTCTCTTACTCAATACTATTATTGGCCAGATAACCGAACTTCCAGGATAAATAATTTAAAAGGAAATAATGGCGTAGATTGGGATTATGTGGTAATTGGAGCAGACCCATACCTTGTTGCAAAAATGCCCGGATATTATTCGTTAGGAGTAAATAAAATTGCTTCTTTGGTGCATGATGGCGGAGCAGTGCCTCTCTTATTGATGGAGTGGACAAAAGACACAACGCTAATTAACCATTTTGAAGAATATACCTACCGAACAGCAGGCGGTGCTATTGTTCCGCTTGAAGTTGTTCCTGCCGGACTAGCATGGCAGTCTTTACCGCCTCATCAAAAAGATACGGCTGGTATTCATCCAACACCAAACGGATCATATACAGCAGCAGCTACTATTTATTCTACTCTCCTAAAAAGAAGCGCCTCTATGTCACAATACACATACAACGACTCTATAGCCGATGCCGCTGATATTGCTAGAGTTAATGCGGCTAATCAAACTCATTATACCGGAAAGCCAACATTTGTTTCTCCCTACAAAAGCTGTGAAATTAGCGATACCAACCTTATATACAATCATGGCGGCACAAGTACAGAAAATGGAATATTAAACGGGTTGAATTGGGTGGTAGCCGCCAATCAAAAAACCCTTCAATTTGGATCTACTGCCCCTATACATTTTAACTATGGAAGATCAAGCATGGGAAGTACTCATTTATATCAAATAGATTCCACCAGGTTTGATTATTCCTTTGGCTACCCTCTGCAAGATGATGCCAGCACAGGCTTGATTACTATGCAATACGGGATAGATAAGCGCGCTAGCTCAACTGATGTAGAAACAGACCTTGGAACGGCTCGTCAGATGGTTAATAATTCTGAGCTGCCTTTTGCCAGAAATGTGCCTTTACGAACTATCATTTCACAAATGATAGAGCAAATACCCGGAGTTTTAATTTATCCTATTGGCGATCCATGGCATTTAAGTAACGATGTAAACAAAGCAATTGGCTCATACATTTATACCATTCTTACCAGCGACTGCACCATTCGACCAAGCGACACCATTTGTTTAGATTCTGCTCAATGGCGCTCTTGGATGGCTCATAAAATTGGTCAAGAAACAGCTTGGAATGTAATGTATCTGGAAGGGGCTAACTCCTGTAACAAAAGCATACATGTTGTAAACTCTTGTAGTCCTTACGCCTGGATTAACGGAATTACCTATAACTCCTCTACCTCAACAGCAACTCATACTTTCACTAACATGGCCGGTTGTGATTCAGTGGTAATTTTGAATTTAACTTATGGCACAGCAAATACTTTAGTAACACAATCCGGAGCCACTTTAACCGCAAGTCAGTCTGGCGCCAATTATCAATGGATAGACTGCTCAAATGGAGTTCCGATTAATGGTGCCAACAATCGGTCTTTTACTCCTTCCGCCAGCGGAAATTATGCTGTTATTGTGTCTCAAAATGGTTGCTCCGATACTTCTTCTTGTTATAATGTAATTGCGGTAGGTGCAAACGAACACCATCAAAGAAATAAGCCAAAGATATACCCTAACCCTACGCATGGTAATGTTTCCATAGACCTTGGCAAAAACTATCAAAACGTTTCCGTAACAGTGAGAAATTCTCTGGGGCAAGAAGTCTTACTCAAAACATTTTACTCTACCAGTATTATTAATTTGGATATACCGGGAGCGCCCGGACTATACTTTATTGCTATAGCTTATGGCAACCACAAAGAGTTTCTTAAATTAATTAAAGGAAAATAGCACTAAATAATAACTAATTATCAAAAGGGCTTATTACACTTAATAATGTGGGTTCTGCCACTTGTGTGTATATCATGATTGTTTTTATTGAATTGTGTCCTAAGAGTTTTTGAATCATACGAATGTCTGTGCCTTTTTCAAGAAGGTGGCTGGCGTAGCTATGCCGTAAAGTATGGGCTTGAATATACTTTATTTGCTTAGTTGCTTTTTCTGCACCCAACATTTTCGCGTCCTGTTTTCAAAAACGACAAACTCTTGCTTTTTAGTATTTAAAAAATCTTAAAATTTTAGTTTATTTTTATACCTAATTATACTAGTTATTTGGCATATGTCGTTTAGCCAATAGTTAGGGAGCAATTGCCTTCGGCACGTAAAAATCCGTTCCCAATTTATTGGGAACTCCCTTTTTTGCTAATTTCTCCCTTAACGTCCACTGTCATAACTACCTCATTATTTAATTTCTAACTTTCTTTGTAATTTTACAGGAACTTTAAAATCAACAGCTCCCAACATAGTGTATAACCAATGAGGTGGCATGATGGCTCCTTGTGAGCTGATTTCCTCAGAAATCACCTCACTCGCCATACACAGTGGACGTTGGGCGTCATGTAAAAGGAGAAAATTATGGACAAAATAGACAGATTAGCAAAAGATTTAAAACGCTTGAAAAGAAATGTATTTTTCTTTCAAATAACGACCATTGTTTTATTAGCAGCACTTGTTTATTTCTTCTGGAACGCACCAAACGACTCAGATTATCAGGATACCATTACAACTAAAAGGTTAGTAGTACAAGATGAAAATGGTAATGACCGCATTATTATCTCTCCTAAAATTTCACTATCTGACACAAGACAGAGAACAGATACTCTCGAAGGTATTTTAATTCTGGATAAACATGGAATTGACAGGGTTGTTCTTGGAGCCACCCCAACTATTCAAGTAAGCGGAGAAGTTGTTCCCAGATGGCAGAACAGCGTTCCTTACGGTTTGGCTTTTAATGATAAGCTCGGTAACGAAAGGGGTGGGTTTGGCTATTATGATAGTAGAGATTATGTGTCATTTGGTATGGATTTCAGCACAGGAGAAGGATTGAATATGTTTGTTGCCGAAAAAGGACATTATGGACAGAAGGTTGGTCTTGTGATGCAGGCACAGGATAAAGGACAGGTCATTTACCTAGGTTCAAGTGAAAATTTAGAGACTATGTTGAACTTTGATGCTCCGGGAAAAGGTAGGGTTTCTTTGACCATAGACTCTACAGGAGAATCAAACATTAAGCACTTCGATTATATGGAAGATAAAAGTAAAACACTATTGAATTCAAAATAAAACACGAACGCACAACAATGGGTATAAAACATAGGGCGGACAGTGGTTTCCGCAAGTTTTGGGCTTTTAACAAACTCTTCCTTAGTGAATAAGTTTGTAGCTCCGAAATGCCCTACGTTTCATACCCGAGACCGTTAAGGGAGCAATTGCCTTCGGCACGTAAAAAGAGTGATTTAAGAGGTTTTGTTTTGCTCTCATTAACAAATCGTATCTTTGCCGTCCAAAATTTATTGCTTGTACAAAGAATACGACATAATTGTAGTAGGTGGTGGTCATGCGGGTTGTGAAGCGGCAGCCGCTGCGGCCAACTTAGGCTCCAAAACATTGCTTATAACCATGAACATGGGCGTTATTGCTCAAATGAGCTGTAATCCGGCCATGGGCGGTGTTGCCAAAGGGCAAATTGTGCGTGAAATAGATGCCTTAGGCGGATACTCTGGTATTGTAAGCGATAAATCTGCCATACAGTTTCGTATGCTCAACCGCTCCAAAGGCCCGGCAATGTGGAGCCCCAGAACACAAAACGACAGAAACTTATTTGCCAAAGAATGGCGTATCATGCTAGAGCAAACGCTCAATGTGGATTTTTGGCAAGACATGGTAAATGAACTTATCATTGAAAAAGATAAAATTGTTGGCGTAAAAACCCAGCTGGGCGTTGAGTTTAAATGCAAAGCAGTAGTGCTAACTAACGGCACTTTTTTAAACGGTTTAATTCATATTGGAGAAAAGAATTTTGGTGGAGGAAGAGCAGGAGAAAGAGCCGCAACAGGCATAACTGAACAGTTGATTAAATTGGGTTTTGATCACGGCAGAATGAAAACCGGAACTCCCCCAAGAATTGACGGTAGAAGTCTGAATTACAGTAAGATGGAAGAACAGAAAGGAGATGAAAATCCTTCTAAGTTTTCGTTTAGCAATATTACTTCTCCGCTTAAACATCAGCACAGCTGCCACATTACTTATACTAACCCAACAGTTCATGAACTTCTTCAAGAAGGCTTTGAAAAATCGCCTATGTTTACAGGCAGAATACAAGGCTTAGGGCCAAGATATTGTCCGTCTATTGAAGATAAAATTGTTCGGTTTTCAGAAAGGGAAAGACACCAACTTTTTGTAGAACCTGAAGGTTGGGATACCGTAGAAATTTACGTCAACGGATTTTCTACTTCTTTGCCTGAGGAAGTTCAGTATAAAGCTTTACAGCAAATTCCGGGTTTTGAAAACTGCAAAATGTTTCGTCCCGGCTATGCCATAGAATATGATTATTTCCCTCCTACACAATTAAAACATACGCTGGAGACCAAGCTAATTTCAGGCTTATTTTTTGCCGGACAAATTAACGGGACAACCGGTTATGAAGAAGCTGCTTGCCAAGGGTTAATGGCAGGAATAAATGCGCATCAAGTTGCCCAAGAAAAAGAAGCCTTTACCTTAAAAAGAGATGAGGCTTATATTGGTGTTTTAATTGATGATTTAATTACAAAAGGAACGAAAGAGCCTTACCGAATGTTTACCTCTCGTGCCGAATACCGTATTTTATTAAGGCAAGATAATGCCGATATTCGCCTTACTCCAATTTCTCATCAATTAGGTTTGGCCTCTGATGAGAGAATGAAAAGGGTAGAGCAAAAACAAAAATGGACGGAAGAAGTAATTGCCTTGTTTAAATCAGAAAGTGTTTCTCCTGAAGAAATGAACCCTGTTTTAGAAGAAATTGGATCTTCCCCTATCAAGCAAAAAATTAAAGCTGCTCAAGTGTTGTCTCGCCCGCACGTTAATATTAATAATTTCAATCATACCGAATTGCTTTCGGAAACTTTAAAAGGTATGGATGAAGAAAGCAAAGAAGAAGCTGAAATTTTAATTAAATATGAAGGATATATCGAGCGGGAAAAAGAAACGGCTGATAAATTAAACCGACTAGAAAACGTAAAAATTCCGACTAATTTTGATTATACTAAACTCTCTATTTCTGCCGAGTCGGCCGAAAAGCTTTCTCAAATTAAACCCACAACATTAGGGCAGGCTTCTCGAATTTCCGGAGTTTCTCCTTCAGATGTTTCTATTTTAATGGTTCATTTAGGAAGATAGTTTTTTCGTTTTTTGTAAAGTTTCACGTGAAACTTTTGCGGTTTTTTATCTCAATTTTTTCTCAAGATAATTCTGGTTTCACGTGAAACAATTTTAAATTTTAGTCTAAATAAACCATGTTTCCTTTTGGATATTTTACCGAATATTTGAAGTCAACTTTATCAGATTTTCCGGCATTGGTTTTTAAAACCCAGGTAATAATGCCTGTATTTTCATCTACCTTTCCGCCTGACTTCTCCTCTTGTTTAACTTCTATTCTTTGATCGGAAGAAACCGGAAACTGATCTTCTATCATCAAATTGATTTGTTGTTTTTTATTGTTCTTTACCAATATTTCATACTTGCGGACATCTATGGCTTCGTTTCCTATAAACTCTTTTTTCTTAAATTCTTTTAGGGTTTTTCTTTCTACAACAATACTCTTGTCTCTTCCCAAAGAAACATCTAAAGTGTCGGAGGCAAAACGAACATCTAGTAAATTTGTTCCAATATAAGTTCCTTCAAAAAACACATTTGCCTGACCTTCTAAAAAGTTGTACTCATCCCAGTTGGTTAAAAGAGCCGTTAAAAAAACGCCTTTATCTAATTTTGGGGCGGTATAATATTGGTAATATGCCGGCACATTTATTTCCTTAATATTTACCGTGTATGATTTTGCGTCAGAAGGAATGCTGTATTTTTCTTTAAGGTTAAACTCTACGCTTACCACATTTTCCGATTTAGAAACCTGCACAGGAATGCTTTTCGTTGGAGAATATTTTTTTTGGCGCCCCTTTGACTTTTCTGAAACTATATCATAAGATTCTATGGTGCTTGATGATGGAGCATTTACTTCATATTTTCTTTCTCCTCTTTTATCGTTTTTAATTGTAAAGTTTGCCACCTCAAATGCCTCCAGCTCAACTTGATTTTCTTCTAATACAAGGTTGAGAAAATTTCCGTTAATCGGATAAGTTATGCTTTTGTATCCAATATAATTTACCTGAACTGACGAAGCGTTAGGGGGAAGTTTTAGTGTAAACTTTCCTTCAAAGTCTGTGGTTGTGCCAACTGTTGTCCCCACAATTAACACATTTGCAAATGGCAGCGGCTCTCCGTATTCATCAGTAACAACACCTGATACGCTTCCGTATTGTGTTCCTGTGTATCGTGTGTTATTGCTAACTTGTGGGCGCTGAACGGTATTTTGGTTTAAATACAATCTCCAGGCATTTAGCTTTGGTTTTTGTGAGCCTTCATTAGGGTCATTTGTGCTTAGTGTTAGTTTAATTCCGTCCCAGTCCTCTCCGGTTTGTTGAGAAATATTTGCCTTGTAATCTACGGTCATGGGGCTCTCTACGTTTTTTACTCGCAAATCATAGCTAGGAAACCACCTGGCGCTATTTACATAGTAAGACACTTTAAATGAGGCGCTTACAGTGCTTTTGGCGCTTACTTTTACCACAATATCGCTACTTGCTGTGGCTTTTTTCAATGAAAAGGCGCTAAGTTTTTGCTTTACTAAATTTAGGCTTTCAGTAATAGAAGAAACCTCTTTTCCTAACTTCTTTTTTTCAGACCTGATTTCATTCATTTGAGCATGAATCAACAGTCTGGCTTCCTTTACTAAAGCAATATTAAAGTCTTTTTGATTCGGGTTTATTTGTTTTAAATTAGAAATTAAGGCCTCTTCTTCGTTTAAAACACTAAGCTTTAAATTTAGGTCCTCTATTTTTTCCTCCATTTCTTTTTTTTGTCGCTCAAGTTTAGCCACCTCTTCTTTAGGCGGTTCTTGCTTATCATAGCTAATTTGATGGTTTACCGACAGAATGGTAAAATTACCTTCTCCCGTTACCTGTATGCTTTCCTTTTTTAACAAAGGAGTAACATCCTTAAATATTAATTCGTGTGTGCCGGAAGGAATAGTATAATTGGCTGTTCTTGTAACTTGTGCTCCGTTTAAAAAAACAACAACCTCATTTATGGTTGATTTTACGTTTTTTTCGGCTCCAAAAAGCGAAGCATTAAAAAAAACTAATAAGATAAAAATAGTGCGTTTCATAATTGTAAATTTTAAGTTCGTTTGTTGAGATGTTAAACTTTTTCCTTTCCATAAAAACACATTTCAAATGACTATCTTTACGCCTTTGTGCAATATTTTTAAAGATATTTTGTTTAACTAGCGCATATTTTGAAACGGTTTTTCTCCATATTTTTTATTCTTTTTCTTTTTGGTTGCGCAACCAACAAAGACAAGGCGATAAATAGGTTTTTTCATAGAACAACCACCCACTACAACTATTACTATAACGCCCGTGAAATATTTAATGCGGCCGTTGTTAAGGTTGAAAGCTCGCAAAAAGACGATTACTCTGAGCTGCTGCCTCTGTTCATTTACGGAGACGAAAGCTCTGCCAGAAGCATTTTTCCTGAAATGGATGTAGCCATAGAAAAAAGCTCAACCGCCATTAAGAAACATTCTATGCGTATTAGGCGTGAAGAAAAAAACAATTGGATTGATGATTGCTACCTACTCATTGGCCAAGCATACTTTTATAAAAAAGAGTACTTCAACGCAAAGGAAAACTTTGATTATTTATTCCGGAGCTTTAAAGACCGAGACACCCGGGTTCAAGGGCTAATCTGGTCTGCCAGAACTTCCATGGAAGAAAAAGACTTTGGTAAGGTTGATTATTGGATGAAAAAACTGGAAGAAGAAAAACCGGAAAGCGACAAAGTAAAGTCTGAAATGTATGCAGTTTTAGCAGATTATGAAATTAAAAAGAAAAATTTCGAGAGGGCTATTGAAATGCTTGAAAAAGCAGTTACAAGAACAAAAAATAAAAAGAAAAGAGCCCGCTTTACCTATGTTTTAGCTCAATTATATCACCAAAAGTTTGAGTATAAAAAGGCGACAAACGCATACTCAGAAGTCATAAAAATGCGGCCGGGTTATGAAATGGAGTTTCAGGCAAAAATAGCCAGAGCCAGGGCGTATGATTTTAAATCAAAAGACGCCTCTGTGGTAAAAAAGGAAATGAACAAGCTCTTGAGAGACAAGAAAAACAAAGAGTATCGCGACCAAATTTATTTTGCCCTTGCCGAGCTGGCTTTTAGAGAGGGTGATGAGCCGCTGGGAATAGAATATCTTAGAAAATCTGCCGCCTCCAGCACAAGCAACATAAAGCAAAAAACTCAGTCGTACTTAAGGCTGGCAAAATACTATTATAACAAGCCCGAATATAGAAATGCCCAAATGTTTTATGATAGCACAGCGGCTGTAGTTCCAAAGAATTATGAGTTTTATGATGAGGTTATGAATAGAAAGGGGTATTTAACCGACCTTATTACAAACATGAACATCGTTGATAGAGAAGACAGTTTACAAAGCCTTGTGTTTGATGACAGAAAAAGACGCAAGGTAATTAACCAATTAATTGATGATGCAAAAGCCGAAAAAGAAAGAAAAATAAAAGAGCTGGAAGAAGAAAGCAGTGGCTCAAACAACAACCTTATTGCCAACGACAACAACAAAAACCCCTTTAATAGCGCAACGGCCACTTCTGGAAAATGGTATTTTTATAACCCTTCTACCATGGCGCTTGGTGTTTCAAGCTTTCAGAGAACCTGGGGCAAAAGACCGCTGGAAGACGACTGGAGAAGAAGCAATAAAAACTCCTCCACCTCTCTTCAAAATGACACAAGTAGTAATGACGGTCCAAAAATTGATTTTAATGAAGAGCTGCTTTCAGAAGAATATTATTTAAAAGATCTTCCGCTAGACGATAGCTCCCTTTTGGCTTCAAATAAAAGTATAGAAGGAGCCATGTTTAATGTAGGAAGTATTTTTAGAGAAAGCATTCAAGACTATCGTGCATCAATTGAAACATTTGAAAAGCTTGTTGCCAGATTTCCTAACGGAGAACTATTGCTTCCTTCCTACTATCAGCTTTATCGGCTTGCTCTTGAAACAGATGATGATAAGCGAGCAGAAAAATATCGGAAAATTATTGTTGATAATTACCCTGACTCAGAGTACGCAAAAATAATTTTAGACCCTGCTTCTGCCAGAGTTGTGAGAGAAAATAAAAAACGGGTAGAAAACTATTATGCTCAGGCTTATGAATATTATCAAAGCAAAAAGTACGATATCGTTATTGCCCGTTGTGAAAAAGCAAAATCTATTTTTCCTGAGAATCACATTGCTTCAAAATATGATTTTTTGAGAGCCCTTTCCATTGGTCATTCCAATACGCTTGACACGTTTAAAATGGCGCTTGAATCCGTTGTTGAACTTCATCCCAACACAGAGGAAGAAGCAAAAGCAAAGGACATCTTAAATAAAATTATGAATGCTCCGGTAAACGAGAGCAATAACGGTCCTGTTTATCAAAAAAACGAAACAGAACAACATTACTTTGTAATGATGATAGCCAACTCAGACAAACAAATGCAAATGTATAAGGCCTATGTTTCTAACTTTCATAACACTTATTTTTCAGGTAAAAAATATAGTATAGAAAGTATTGGTTATGATGCTGAGTTTGACCTATTAACTATAAAAGGCCTAGAAAATGAAAGCAACGCCATTACATACTTCAAAGCTTTTTTAGAAAATAAAGACCACTTGGCAAAGCTAAACCAAAAAGGCTATAACGCTTTTATTGTAACGGTTTCCAATTTTGGAGAAATGTATAAAAAGCGCGACACCAGTGGTTATCTTACTTTCTTTTTGGGCAACTATATGAAATAATTTCTTTCCGCCTATCATTCCTTTTTACTACTTATCTTTCGTTTTTTCCTCCCATACTCTTTCTACAACTTTTTATGCTTTTTGGTGTAACTAAATGGTGTTCTTCTTTGTCTAACCATTAAACTAAAAAACATTATTATGAAAAAGTTATTTTTATTTACGTTGGGGGTTGTGCTTTATACTTCATCTATTGCCGGCTCTTCCGGAGAGCTTAAAACAGCATTAAAAGAAAAGGTTAATTTTAATGAAACCACACTGCCTATTGAAAAAAACAGTGTTCATTTTGTTCGGGTATCATTTAGAGTAAGCGAAGATGGACAAATCCATATTTTAGAGGCTAATTACTCAAATAATGAGGTGAAAGAGCTTTTGTTTCAAAAACTTTCTCAGGTGAGTTTAAGTGATGTTTCTTTCAAAGAAGATGTTTACTATTACGAATTTACTTTTAGAAAAGAGTAGGCGCTAAACATCCATTTTTAACAAATCTTCCAGGTCTTCGGGTGTATCAATGGCGTAAGAGTTGTGTTCGGTAATTCCAACCCGCATTTTAAAGCCGTTTTCCAGCCACTTTAACTGCTCTAATGCTTCTGCTTTTTCTAGCTCTGAGGGTTTTAGTTGGTTGTATTTTAAGAGCGCTTCTTTCCGATAACCATAGAGCCCAAGATGCTTGAAATAAGTATGGTGATTCCCCCATTCGTTTTTTTCTTCTCCTCTAAAAAAGGGAATGGGGCTTCTGCTAAAATATAGCGCATCCATGCTTTTGTCCACCACCACTTTTACTCTGCTTGGGTTTAAAATATCGTCTGCCGAATGCGTTTGTTTAGCGAGTGTTCCTAATGCAACCATCTCACTTTCAAACAATGAGCATAGCTTGTCAATTTGTTCCGGATGCACATAAGGTTCGTCTCCTTGAATGTTTATAACAACATCGTATTCCGGTAAATGTTTTTCAACAACCTCTCTGCACCGGTCTGTTCCGTTTTCGCAGCTCTCAGAGGTCATAACAACTTTTCCTCCAAAGCCTTTCACTCTATCATATATTCGCTTGTCGTCAGTAGCAACTACCACTTCGGCAAGCAGCTTTGCTTGCATGGCCCTTTCGTAAACGTGCTGCACCATTGGCTTTCCTTTAATATTCACCAATGGTTTTCCGGGAAATCGGCTAGATGCATATCGAGCGGGAATAACTCCTAAAATCTTCATTTGAGTTTTTATCTTTGGGCTAAAGTATGGAAAATAAAGAAGAGCTGCTATATCAAATTGCTTTAACTTTGATTCCAAATATTGGAAGCGTTACGGCCAAAAAGCTGTTGGAAAAAAATCCTTCCGCTAAAACTGTTTTTAAAGAGGTTCCTTCTTTTTTTGAGGGAATAAGTGGTATTAGAAAAGATACAAGAAAGTCCATTATTGAAAATAAAGACATTGCGTTAAAAAGAGCCGAAGAGGAGTTAGGGTTTGTTGACCGTTTTAAAATTAATGTGCTTAGTTTTTTTTCTGATGATTATCCTAAAAAACTAAAACACTGTGATGACAGTCCGCCCGTTCTTTACTTTAAAGGCTCTTGCAACATTAATAATCACAAAACAATAGGCATTGTGGGAACCAGAAAAGCAACCAAGTACGGAAAAAGCTGCGTTTCGGACTTTATAGAACAGATTAAAGATTACGAGCCTATAATTGTAAGTGGCTTGGCAGAAGGTATAGATACTTCCGCTCATTTTTCTTCTATTAAAAATAATGTTTCTACAATTGGCTGTCTTGGGCATGGGTTAGATAAAATATACCCTTCTGAAAATAGAAAGATTGCTGAACAGATGATTGAAAAAGGTGGCTTGCTAACTGAGTTTTTATCTAAAGCCAAACCGGACAGAGAAAACTTTCCTAAACGAAACAGAATTATTGCAGGGCTGTGCGATGTGCTTTTAGTGATTGAAAGTGGAAAAAAGGGCGGCTCTTTAATAACCGCTGAAATAGCTAATTCATACCATAGAGATGTTTTTGCCTTTCCGGGAAGAATAGATGATTTACAATCAGAGGGGTGTAATAAGCTTATTTTTAACAATAAAGCACATGCGTACACTTGTTTTGAAGATTTTATTCAACTAATGGGGTGGAAAGAAAAAGAACCTTCTTCTTCCAAAAAAAATGATTCTTTATTAACTAATTTAACAGACGAAGAAAAAAGGCTTGTCGCTTTTCTTAAGGAAAAAGAAAGAGCTTCTTTTGATGAAATTTCTTTAGCATTAAACGTTTCTGTTAGCGAGCTGTCGGTAACTTTGTTTTCTCTTGAAATAAACGGTGTTGTAAAATCGCTTCCCGGAAAAAACTACTCTTTATAGATTTTGGTTTACAAAAAACCTTTTCTTTAATACAAGCTTTACGGGATACCATGAAAACAATATGCCTGTTATTAATATAGTTCCTGCAATTAACAGGTAATCTTGCGCTTTAAAAGCCATTGGATAAAACTCCACTATTCCTCCCTCTAGCCTTAATAGTCCAATATTAGTCTGAAGCCAGTAAACGGCAAAGCCTAAAAACATTCCTATTGTTCCCCCAATATAAGTTATCATAAGCCCTTGTGAAAAAAATATTTTTCTTATTTGTTCAAAGCTTGCTCCTATACTTCTGAGGGTTTTAATGTCTTTTTGTTTTTCTAGAAGGATTAATGTAAGCGTGCTTATTACATTAAAACTGGCCACTATTAACACAAAAATTAATAAAATAAACGTAATCCATTTTTCTGTTTCGTTGGTTTTATATATCAGTTCATTTTGTTGATATCTGGTTTTGACTGAATATTCATTTCCAAAAACAGATTTTAGTTTCTCTGCTACTTCATCCATTTTAGATTCATCAAGAACGCCTATTTCAATAGCTGAGCATTGATTTGGTTTTTCAAGTAAATTTCTAATAAAAGCTATATCGACAATGGCGTACCTGTTGTCAAAATCAGGGCTAATGGCAAAAACACCAGAAGGAAACGCCTCTTTTTTATAAAAGGAAGAGCCGGGTAGGTTTGAATAATTATCAATAGGCTTGGGTATATAAACCGAGACGGGATCAATGTTGTGATTAACTGAAAGCTCTAAATTGCTTGCCACACCGTAACCCAAGACACAATAATTAGCCGACCCTGAGCGAAGCAAAAACTCTCCGTCATAAATCATACTATCTATTCCGGTTGTTTTATTCCACCTTTTATCTACTCCTTTTAGGTTAACAATACTCTGAAAGTTATTATGTCTTAGCATAGCCATCTCTTCCAATACTTCAGAAAAACTTGCTACTTGGGCAATTGAAGAAATTTCTTCTTTTTGGGCGGAAGTAAGTTCAAATAGTTGTTGGTTCGTTTTTGTTATCTTAATATCCGGATCAAAAGAAGCATAAAGAGAATCTACCAATTGTTGGAGGCCATTAAATGCGCTTAAAATTATAACTATAGATGCGGTAGCAACAGTGATTGAAAAAACCGATATAAAAGCAATAATGTTAACAGCCGCTTTTGATTTTCTTGAAAAGAAGTAACGTTTTGATATAAATAGAGAAACGTCCAACTTTTACTTTTTTAAAAGTTCATTAATTCTTTCGGCATAATCTAAAGAGTCGTCAATGTAAAACTCAAAGTCAGGAACTTTTCTTATTTGCTTTCCTATTTTTCCTCCCAATCTTTGTCTAATAATATAACTCTTCTCTCTTAATTCTTTTATAAACGCTTCGCTATCATTTGATGGAAATATACTTAAGTAAAACCTTGCTATTGATAAATCGGGTGTAACTTTTGATTTAGTTACTGTAACCATTTTTCCATTCAATAAATCTTTTCCGTCTATCAGAAAAAAATTTGCCATCTCTTTTTGTAGTATTCTTGTTATTTTGTCCTGTCTATTTGTCCCCATCTTTTTCTTTTAAGTCTATTTTAAGTCTTTCCTCTTTGTTTGCCAGTTGCCAGGCGGTTAAAAAAACCAGTCTGGTTATTTTTTCCATTTTTTCAAAGTTTATCTTATCAACTGTATCCGTTGGTTTATGATAATCTTCATGTACTCCATTAAAATAGAATATTACAGGGATGTTATATTTAGCAAAGTTATAGTGGTCTGACCTGTAATAGTATCTGTTTGGGTCATCATCGCTGTTGTAAGTATAATCTAACTCCAGCTTTGTGTTGCTTTTGTTTATTTCTTCGCTTATCTCTTTTAATTCTTTGCTCACTTTATCTACACCAATTAGATAAACATAATTTGGATTACCTTCATGTGCTTTATCTATTCTCCCTATCATGTCTATATTAAGGTTTACCATACATCGTTCAAACTGAAATTGAGGGCTGTTCACAAAGTATTTTGACCCCAGCAACCCTTTCTCTTCTCCCGAAAAACCAACTATCATGATTGACCTTCTTGGGCGCAATCCTTTTTCATTAATTGCTTTCGAAAATGCCTCTGCTATTTCTATTAAAGCAACACTTCCTGAACCGTCATCATCGGCTCCATTATAAATTACACCATCTTTTTTTCCAAGGTGGTCATAGTGAGCAGAAATAACTATTATTTCTTCTTTTTTGTCTGTTCCCTCAATATAAGCAATTACATTGTCTCCCTCTAATTTTTCAATATTTCCATTGGCTATAATTGTTAGCTCTCCCTTTTTTTGTATGGGATATTTTTCGCTGTTTTTGTCTGCGTTTTTTTTCTCTTTCTTATACTTTAACTGACCTGAAAAAACTTCTTCAAACATTTCTGTGCTTATCACAAAAACAGGGATCTGATTTTCCCTATAATCTTTTGCTAACATCATTTTACTATGTGTAGCATATTTTCCAAGACTGTTTTTATATGCCTTAAAATCTTCACTTATAATAAATAAAACGGAAGCTTTTTCCTTTTCAAAAAATTCAATCTTTTTATCTAGCTTTTTTTCCCTGACAGACTCTTCCTTTTTTTTAGGAATTCCATCAAGTATAAAAACTGCTTTTTCTTTAAGCTCTACTTTCTTTTCTAGACTTTCTTCTATTCCATAGCCAGCAAATACTAAATTATCAAAGAAAAGTGTACCGTCTCTCATACCGGTATGAGAATAAAAACCATCAAAGTAACCGAACTCTTTTTCATTGACTTTTATTTTTATCCCTTCATTTTTTCTTTCTATTAATTCATAAGGCTGTTTGTAACCTGAAGCAATATCAATAACCGGAATACCCATTTCCAGATATTGATTAGTAAAGTATTCTGCTGCTAATTTTTGACCTTTCTTTCCGGTTTCTCTTCCTTCCATTTCATCGGAAGCAAAAATGGTAAGATGCTTCTTCAAATCTTCTGCAGTAATTGATTTTTCAAATTCTTTTGCTTCCTCTAAAGTCTGCCCTAAACAAGCAAAAGGAATAAATAAAAAAATTAATATTTTCTTCATATCTTCTCTACTCTTCTTTGATGTCTTCCTCCTTCAAAAGGAGTGGATAAAAATATTTTTACTATTTCAAGCGCTTCCTCTTGGCTAATGTATCTTGCCGGTAAAGAAACTATATTTGCATCATTATGTTGGCGAGCCAGTTCTGCTATTTCCTTTTTCCAGCTTAATGCTGCTCTTACTCCTTTGTGTTTATTTGCAGCCATGCTTATTCCGTTTCCGCTTCCACAAATTAAAATTCCAAATTCAACACTTTTTCTTTCTACTTTCTCTGCAACAGGATGCGCATAATCCGGATAATCACAACTTTCTTCGCTTTTTGTTCCTACATCAACAAACTCAATCCCCTCAAGAGTTTTCTTTAAATACTCTTTTAACTCATATCCTGCATGATCGCTTCCAATTGCAATTTTCATTTTTTATAAATTATGTGTTAATAATGAAGTTAAAATTACTCTTTTATGGTTAATAAGTAATATCTTTTTTTTCTTTCCTTATTCAAATTTAAAACTACTTCTAAAAACATTTATTTCTCACAACATTTTAATAATTCTTTTTAAGGTTTTTATTAGACTTGTTTTAAGCAGAAAAAAACAATATTTTTATAAAATTAGGGTTGTTGAATTGCTATTAACATTAGTTAATAAAAAATAGAAAGATATTGATTTTGTTTGCTTTCTATCTTTTTTGGTTGTTCGTTATTTGTTTTTTCTTTTTCATAACTCAATATTGAAAGAGAAAACATAAAAATTTTCAAACAGAACTAACAAGATAATAATAGTAATAGATAATTATTTAAACTTAATATATATTTATTGTCTTATTAATAAAAAGTATGTCTAAAAAAATTGGAATAGCTTGTTTGGTAATTTTATTAGCATCAACTTTGTTCGCTCAAGAAAAAGTTAATCCAAATGGGCACAACATTTTTTATTATCCAAACGGAAAAATTTCAAGTGAAGGAAATTTAAAAAATGGAAAACCAGAAGGATACTGGTATAACTATTACAATACCGGGATATTAAAATCAGAAGGAAATAGAAAGAATTTTTTACTTGACAGCAGCTGGATTTTTTATAATCCGCAAGGAGATATAAGCACTATTATAAATTATGAAAAAGGACTTAAGCATGGAGTAAAAAAAGAGTATAACGATAGTTGTTTTTTAGTAAAAGAAGAGTTTTTTGTTGATGATACGTTGCACGGAGAAGTAAAATATTATTACGGAAAAAAAGGAAATCCATTAAAGGAAACTATTCCGTACGAAAAAGGAATAAGAGAAGGAATAGGTTACGAGTATGCAGAAGATGATCAAAGAATTGTTACGGTTATAAAATATACGAAAGGTTCTATAGAGTATGTAGAGAAAATAAATGCTAAAGACTACAAAGGAAAAAAACAAGGAAGGTGGCAAGACTTTTACCCTAATGGAAGGCTAAAAAAAGAAGTGGCATATAAAGATGATATGCTTCATGGATATACTAAACAATATGATGAAAACGGAAAACTATTAAATGCATATTTATATATAAACGGAGAACTTCAGAAAGATGCTGAAGAAGTAATGATATTAGATGTAAAAAAAGAGTATTATAATAACGGAAAAGTAAAAAGAGAAGGAACTTATAATCTTCTTGGAAAGAAGCAAGGAACATTTAAAGAATACGATACTTCCGGAACAATAGTAGGCACAGAAATTTATAAAAACGACTTACTGATTGCTAAAGGATTAATAGACGAACTAGGATACAAACAAGGAGACTGGGAATATTATTATTTATCAGGAAAATTAAAGAAAAAAGGAAGCTATAAAGACGATTTAGAAGAAGGGAATTGGACCTTTTTGTTTGAAACCGGAGAAACAGAACAAAAAGGAAGTTATAGTAACGGAAAGAAAAACGGAGATTGGGTTTGGTATTATCCTAGCGGAAATGTTCTTAGAAAAGAGAATTTTAGAAAAGGAAAAGAAGAGGGGTTTATGTTTGAGTTAACCAATGAAGGAGATACCATAATAAGAGGAGATTATATAGACGGACAAAGAGACGGATATTGGTATTACCACATGGGAGACCACACAGAAAAAGGAGAATACAGAAACGACAAAAGATTTGGTGTTTGGGTGTTTTATCACCTCAACGGAAAGAAAAGTTTTGAAGGAAAATTTATTGACGGAGAGCCGGATGGAGAACATATATATTATTACGAAAACGGAAAAGTTAAGTGGACAGAAAATTATACTTTGGGAACAAAACAAGGAACATGGAAAAAGTACGATGAATATGGAATGGAAGTATTAAGCATAGTATATAAAGAAGGTGAAGAATTTAAGATTGACGGAACAAAAATAAAGTAAAACTTCTTGAAAGAAGAATACAAAAATAAAAGCAAAGAAGAGCTAATTAACGAACTAACTTCATTAAAAAAGAAGTTTAGTAGTTGGTTTGATTTGGTTGACGGAGAAAAAGAAGTAAATGAAAATGCTTTTGAATTTATATTAAAAAACATCAGTGAAGTAATTTATTTTTATAAAAGAGAAGGAGAAAAAAGAACGCTTCAACTTCAAGGGGCAGACCCGGAAAAGATTTTTGGATACTCTAGCAAAGAGTATATAAACATGTCCGATAAAAATAAGCTGCTAGAGAGGATACACCAAAATGATTTACAAACAATAAAAAGCTCTGTAGATAGGCTACTATCTGAAAAAAAGGCGGTTTCTTTTAAGTATAGGTTTAAACCTAAAGGAGAAGAAAAGTATAAATGGATATTGGAAAGAATGTATCCAATAATTGGAGAGAACGAAGAAGACATAACCATTACCGGAGTTATATCTGATATTACTGACACCGTATCATCCAAACAAGAACTAACCGAACAGCAAAAAGAGCTTTCTTTTATCCTTGAGAACATAGACCAGGTAATTTACCTAAACGTGATAGAAAACGGAAAAATGGTTTCTAAATACGTAAGCTCTAATTTTAAAAAGTTCTACGGCTTTGAATATTCTGAGTTAGAAGAAATAAAAAACAAAGGAAAAATAATAGAAAGAATACATCCGGATGATGTAAAAGGAATTTTTACCAACGAAAAAATAGTAAGAGAGAAGAAAAAAAGCACAACACAATACAGGTTTCTTCAAAAAAACAAAAAAGAATATATATGGCTTGAAGAAGTAGAGTTTCCTCAAAAAGATGAAATGGGAAACATTACGTCTGTAATAGGTATTGTTAGAAACATTACCGAACTAAAAGAAAAAGAAAGCCTGTTAGAAAAAAGAGAATTAAGATACAGAAACCTCTTTGAAAGGAATCTGGCAGGGGTTTACAGAACAAGAGAAAACGGAGAAGTAATAGAGTGTAACGACTCTTTTGCAAAAATGCTAGGATATAAAAAAGCAAAAGAACTAATAGGAAAAGATGTAAAAAAACACTATCTAAAAGATGGCGACAGAGAAGATTACTTAAAAAACCTTCAACAAGAAGGGTTTAAAACAAACATAAAACATCAACTTGTTAGAAAAGACGGAAAAGTAATTTGGGTTTTAGTAAACTCTTCCTTCATAAAAAATGAAGAAGAAGAACCTTTTTTAGAAGGAACGCTAATAGACATTACCGAAACGGTAAAATACGAACAAACCATATCAAAAAGAGAAAAAAGCTACCGCCAATTAATAGAAAACTCTCCGTACGGAATAATAATTCACAAAAGAGGAACGGTCTTATATGCGAATAAGCGTGCAGCAGAAATATTGAACTATAAAAACGCAAGTGAAATAATTAATAAAAACGGATACGACTTTATAAAAAAAGAGCAGCTGGAAATAGCAAAAAAAATGTATCCCGATCTGGCTAAAGTGTCTGATGTTGATCACATAGAAATGAAAGTAAAAGACGCCAACGGAAAGCTATTGGAAGTAGAGCTTAAGCCGGTGTTGTGTGATTGGGAAGGAGAAAAAGCAGTTCAGGTATCTTTCAGAGATATATCGTTTAAAAAACAACTAGAAGAAGAAAAAGTAAGATCTAAAATAATAGAAGCCTCAAACAAGCTGCTAAAAAAAGAAATTACCGAAAGAAAGAAAATAGAAAGAAAGCTTTTTGAAAATGAACGATACACAAGAAGCATTATAGATAGCTCCATTGATATGATTTGCTCTACCAATAAAGACGGCTATATTGTTGAGTACAACCAAACGGCAGAGAAGATATTCGGATATTCACCCCAAGAAATAATAGGCAAACACGCCAACATTCTTTACGCCAATAAGGAAGAAAGAGAAAAAGTTTCAAAACGACTAAAAGAAACCGGATTTTTTAAAGGAGAGGTAGAAAATGTTAAAAAGAACGGAGAAAAATTTGTTTCTTATTTAACAGCATCATTCATTTATGACGAAGGAAAAAACATTGTGGGGTCAATGGGTATTTCAAGAGATATTACAGAAGAAATTAAACAGAAAAAAGAATTAGAAAGCTCGCTTAGAGAAAAAGAAGTCTTGCTTCAAGAGGTTCACCATAGAGTAAAAAACAACCTTCAAATAATTTCCAGTATACTCAACTTACAATCTTCTTACATCAGCGACAAAAAAATTCTTAACATTTTAAAAGAAAGTCAAAACAGGATAAAGTCCATGTCTTACATTCATGAAAATCTTTATCAAACCAATGACTTTTCTAAGGTAAACTTCGGAGAATATATCAGAAACTTATCCTCTAATCTTTTACTAACATATCTTCAGCCGGGAAAAAAAGTTAATTTAAAAATTGATGTTGAAGATGTTTTTTTTAATTTAGACCTGGCAATACCATGTGGGTTAATTATTAACGAACTATTAACCAACGCACTTAAATATGCGTTTCCATCAAAAAAATCTGGAGACATTGAAATTGTGATGAAGAAAAGCGGGCAAGACATTCTGTTGAGCATAGGAGATAATGGAGTGGGAATGGATGAGAAAATTGACATTGAAAAAACAGAAACGCTGGGATTGCAATTAGTTAGTTCCTTGGCAAGCCAAATAGATGCAGAAATAAAGGTGGAGCTAAAGAAAGGAACAAAATTTATGATTGAATTTAAACTATACGAATAAAAAATGGCCAAGTATAACATATTAGTTGTCGAAGACGAGAGCATCGTTTCCAAAGACATCCAAAACAGCCTTAAAAAAATGGGCTATAATGTTGTTGGTTCTGCCATGACAGGAGAGAAGGCCATTGAATTGGCAAATGCCGAAAAACCAGACTTAGTGTTGATGGACATTATGCTAAAAGGAGAAATGAACGGTATTCAAGCCGCAGAAAAAATAAAAGCAGAATTGGCCATACCGGTAATCTTTTTAACAGCCTATGCCGATGAAGCTACGCTGAGCAAAGCAAAAGTTACCGAACCTCACGGATATATCATTAAACCGTTTAAAGAAATAGACCTGCACACCTCTATAGAAATGGCGCTATACAAGCACAACAAAGAAAAAGAAGTGCTTAAAGAAAGAGATATGCTTTATTCTTTAATGGAGGGCGGACAATCATCAGGAGAAATTTTTGTGAAGGCAAATTCACAACTGGTAAAAGTAAAAAATGCCGACATAATGTTAATTGAAGCAATGAAAGACTACATTGTTATCAACACTAAAAAAGAAAAATACACCATCCATTCAACCATGAAAGACATAGAGGAAAAGCTTCCGTCTAATGAATTTCAAAGAATACACCGCTCGTTTATTGTTAGCATTGACAAAATAAAAGCCATAGAGCAAAACAATGTAATTATTGACGGGCACGATGACCCAATTCCTATTGGCGGCTCTTACAAAGACCAATTGTTTAAACGACTAAACCTAATTTAAAGCGTGAGTGACTTTAATCCAAGCTCTGTTGGCGTAAGTAACGGAAACATTTTTGGCTTGCCACAACCTTACGAATTATCTAAAGTTATTGCCATTACAGTTCCCTGGGAAGTAACCGCATCTTATGGCTCAGGAACATCTGAAGCCCCTCAAAAAATGATTGAAGAGTCTATACAAATAGACCTTTACGACCCTGATTTAGAAAACAGCTGGGCGTATGGCATCTTTTCGTTAAATAACCTTGATAAATGGAAAGCCAAAAACGATGAGTTAAGAAAAAAGGTGGTTGCCTATCAAGAGGACTTAGCAGAAGGAAAGGAAGAAGATGCGCACGAACAAACCATAGAAGAAGTAAATCAACAGGCAGAACTTTTAAAAGAAGAAATTAAAACCCTTGCTAAAGAAATACTAAACAAAAACAAACTTCCCTCACTACTTGGCGGAGACCACAGCACCCCCCTGGGTTTAATAGAAGCCCTGAATGAAAAGGGAAAGCCATTTTCTATTTTACAAGTTGACGCACATGCCGACTTAAGAATTGCTTACGAAGGCTTTGAATACTCACATGCCTCCATTATGCACAACGCACTACAAAATGATAATGTAGAAAAACTAGTACAAGTGGGCATAAGAGATATTTGCGAAGAAGAAATAGACTACATTAATAACTCAGAAGGAAGAATAAAAACCTTTTTTGACAACGACTTAAAAGCAGCACAATTTGGTGGTACCACCTGGCACGACCAGTGTCAGAAAATACTCAACAGTTTAACCGATGAGGTGTATGTGTCTTTTGATATAGATGCGCTTGACCCGCAATATTGTCCGGGAACCGGAACACCCGTACCTGGAGGCTTGTCTTACAATCAAGCCGTTTATTTAATTACTGAGCTCGCCAAGTCAGGAAGAAAAATTATAGGCTTTGACTTAAACGAAGTGGGTAACTCTACTTACGATGCCATTGTGGGCGCAAGGCTTTTCTTTAAGCTGTGCAATATGATGTACTTGTCTAACAAGTAAAAAACATTGGCGTTTAACGAGAAGAGATAACCAACTTTTCAATTTTTCTTCCTTTTTCACTATCAATCATTACGTAATATATGCCCGGAGGAAAAGCACTAACATCAAGAGAGTCTAGCTCAGAACCGAACTCATAAACTCTTTGACCAAAAGAATTAAGCAAAAACACAGCGTTTACCCCTTCCATGTTTTTAATTGAAAAGAAGGAAGAAGCCGGATTTGGAAAAACAACAGGCTGCTTGCTTAACAAAGGAGCTTCTTTTGTATTCATTGGCACTTTAAATTTTCCTTTGAAAAAATCCCATGCTTCAAAAGCCATTTCAATATCTCCGTTTTGATTTCCAAGAGCCATCGGAACCAGAGGAAAAGGATATCTTTGAACAGCACTGGGGTCAGCATGTCCTCCACTGGTTATTTTATAGAAAACAACACAAGTGTTATTAAGTCCGTTTTTATATTCATATTTTGTAACCGTACAGCCATCAGCAGTAAAGGTGTTGGGAAGGTTTGTTGTTACGGGAGTTGTGCTGGTTCCGTTTCTCATAACCCAATAGCTTACGGTTGTGTCGGCAGGAAACACCTCTCCTCTGTTTCCGTTCATTTGACCGCCCTGATAGGGACACAACGGGTCTGAAGTGCCATTCATAAATAAAGCCGAAACAGGCATCGTTGAATGAGTACACTCTGAGTTTACCGCATTTGAAGCGACAATAGAAGCAAAAGCAGCAATTTTTTCGGGAGCTTCTTGCGCCAGCCTGATGCACATGTGTCCTCCATTAGATGTTCCGTTTGCATAAACCCTTGTAGAGTCAGCCTGATAGGTGTTTACAAGGAAATCAACGGTTGTTCGCATAAACAAAACATCATCTTCTTCAGAGTTTCCGGTTGCATCACCCCTACAATCGTTCCACCCCATTGTTGAATCGGTGGCATATCCGTTAGGGATAAACAAGATGAGATTGTTTTTTTTGGCTATAGAAAGCCAGGGCCTGTAAGGAGCTACTATGGTTGAATCATAAACTCCATTAGTATCTAAGCCAATAATGTTGTTGCTGGTATTACCATACCCATGAAGCAATATTACTATAGGAGAATTAACGGTGGTGTCAGGGACAAATAAGTTATATTCTCGGGTTATATTTCCAATATTAATGGTTTGATTAAGCATTAAGGTGTCATTTTGTGAAGTGGCAAAAAGCGGAAATAATATTAAAAGCGCTAAAACCCTTATTGAGCAGAGAAGTTTCATCATTATTTTTTTTAAAATATTTGATGCCAAAAGTAGCTCAGAAAAAACGAAGAACTAATTAACAAAAGATAATTAATTACCGGCATTAATCATTTTGTTTTTGAGAAATTCGTTTTCTTATTCTACTCAGAGAAACGGGCGTTATTCCTAAAACACTAGCCAGGTGTTTGTCCTTTACCCTGTTATTTATACTCGGAAATTTTTTTACAAAAGATAAATATCTTTCCTCCGGAGTCATTAAAACAAAAGACTCCACTCGCTCATTAGATTCTTTCAAAAGACTTAAAAGAGCAAACTTTCTGTTTTTTTCTAGCTTAATATTTCTGTCTAAAACCGCTTGTAGGTCTTCATAGCTAATAAAATGAACCTTGGTGTCTTCTAATGCTTCAAAGGTAAACCGTGAGGCTTTGTTGTAAAAAAGATAATCGGCATTTGCAAAGATTTGACCCTCAGCAACAATTCTAAAGGTAATCTCATCGCCATTTTCATTAAAGGTAAAGATCCTTATTAAGCCCTTATTAATAAAATAGACATTATCGTTTGTTGAACCTTCGGGAAAAATTATTTCTCCTTGACCGAACTCTTGACTATGTGTGTGCTTAATAAAAGCATGAAGATCTGTAGGGCTTAGGTTTTTCCCAAACTGATAAATTTTCTTGAGTCTTTCAAAGGTTAACATAAAAAGTGTTTATTTAGTCTCTACGGCCTTTATGGTTATTTTCCCAGTTGTTGGTGAGGCGCACTTCATTTATTGAAAATGGTTATGAAAAGTTTTAAAAGACTCCTCAAGCTCAGAAATAATATTCTCAGCTTCTTCAATATTATTTGCTTTTGAAAGGTTGTCAATAAGCTCCATGTGCGGCAGAAGCCATTTATGCAGTTCATCATGGCTTTCTCCTTTCATGTTACAGCTTTGAATTAAGGCATTGTTCTGTGCTGTAAGGTTTTCCGCAAGCGTGTGATAATCTTTATCTTGTTTAGAAATAAATTCGTTTAATATTTCATTTCCCTTTACAATGTGCGGTTTCATTTCACTGTTAACAACCCATTTTTCACCGTTGTTTAATTTGATTTCGCCCTCTGGATGATTAGAGTTGCAGGCAAATAAAGCAGCTATTGCTACCATCATCAATATTAGCTGTTGTAATTTTTTCATTTTTATCTTTTTTATGTGCCGAAGGCAGTTGCTTTTTTATAATCTGTTTACCGACTTATTTGTTACTTTCAAAATAGCACAACCTCATCCTATTACATATAAATATTGTTGTGCGATTGTTTGCTCTTATTTTTCATCAGACACATAATTGATTGACGTTATATACCATTTGTCATTAAGCTTCAATAGGCTAAACAAATCATATCCCTTCCACTCAATTAATTCATTTTCGTTACCAAACTTTGCTTCATATTTTACCCAAACAGAAGCAATGTTGTTTTTTATGTCAACATCTATCATTATTGGTTTTTCTTCAAAAATGGGCTGGCTGTCAGGCCCATTGGCAGTTTGTGCAACAAATTCCGATATGGTGTTTGTAAAAACCAGAGGGCTTGTGTCTGATGTGTCAAGCCAAATAGTTGTTAAGGTGGCTTTTTCTGAAAATAAATCTTGGTAGGCGGACCAATTTCTAGAAGACATTACCTCATAATAATTAACTATAAAAGCTTCAACCTCCTTAGTTTTTAGATTATAGCTTGTATCTGTTGTATTGTCGTCACAACTTAATAAAGCGAGAGAAAAACAAAAGCATGCAATAAAGTGTTTTTTCATAACTAACTATTTACCAGGCCTTTGGTTTCGTCTTGTCGGAGGCCTTTAGCGTGTAATGTTATATCATGCTCCAAATATGCTTTTAGGTTTGTAAGCCAAAAAGTCCAACCTGTTATACAGCCAACAAAAACATCCATCTTACTTTTTTCATCAGTTGGAATATCTTCCTGGGTCAGTTCAATTTCGGTACCATTTGAAACTTCATTGAGCTTGACAATAACGATACCGCCAGAACCAAATGTATATGATATCAGGTCTTTGCCGTTTGCCTTAAGAACTTGCCCCTTTTCTGTAAAATCCCAATTATTCCATTTCCACAGGAAACTATCTCCTTTTTGAACAAGCTCATCAGCTTGCCTTTGCTTACTTCCAAAAAAATAATCTGCTTTTTCGAGAAACCAGGTTTCAAGTTGACCTTTTGTCGCCCAACTACGATAAACAGAGTCGATAGGCTTATTTATCCAAATTCTTTTTGTGAATGTATTCCAAGTTTTCATGGTTTATCTGTTTTAAATGACGCCTAAAACCAACCGTGTATGGCGAGAAAGAGTATTTCGTAGGAAACCTTAAAAATGGCATATACCATAGAATCTAACATAATTAACCATAAAAATAACACTTTTTAACAAAGATTTTTCATCTATTCATATAATAAATTATTTGGTGGTTGCGTTTATGGCATTACCGTATAAAGAAAGCCGGGCAGAAAAAGAGCAATTAAAACAAGTTATACCTTTTCATTTATGCCCTGCAAATGAAGTAAAAACAAAAGGAGGATATTATGTGTCCTTATAATAATCTTTCAAGTAGTCTCGGTACGGGAGACTACAACCAAATCATCAATCGTATTAACGCCATTAAAGCAGCGTTGCCATTTTTAATCAATCTTACTCCTGATGAACGCAGAAGAGGATTGCGACAGGGCGACAAAAGCATGGCATTTGTAAGCAAAGCATTAGAGTATGCTTCGGCACACCCTAATCTGGTGCCGCCTTATTTAAATGTGGGCGAGTTTCAAAAAGACGGACTTACCGAACAGACAATCAAAAAGACCGAAAAAAGTATGGACGAGACCGAAAGTTTCGTCAAAAGGGGCGAAGCTTTCGCCAAAATCACCGAAAGTTTGGGGTAAAAGGGCGAACTTTTCGCCAAAGAGACCGAACGCTTCGCTAAAATGACCGAAGTTTTCGGCAACGCCACCCAAAACTTGGCTTAATTCACCGAAACTTTCGCCTCAGCCACCGAAGGCTTCGCCTAAAAGCACGAAAGTTTGGGTAAATTAGACGAGCGGTTGGGGGTGGGTGGGGGAAACCATAATTATAGCCAGTTTTTTATCTATGTTTTTAAATGATTCGCATAATAGTTTTCTAAAGATTGATTGAAGCCAACTCCAAATGCTGAGTTAAAAAAATGAGCTCCACTATATTCAATGGTCTCTTCAGGATCGTCATTAGGATTGGAAAGGTTTTCAAAATCAACCCTTTGTTCTAAAAGCCAAAAGGCATCTTCATCGTGTGGTCTTATAATAGATCTATTTGTTTGTATTAAATCATAAACACTTCTAAGGAATTGCAGCGCTTCTTCTTCGAGAGGTAAGTAACCTTTATGAATGGTGTTATTTCTTAAATTAATGAGCTTTTCTTTTAGTAAAACGGGCAGTTGATTTGTAGTTTTATGAAAGAGCATAATAAAAGCACCTAATTGACGCTCGCTCATGTTTTTTATTAACTTCCAAGCAGCATTATATTGTATAGCCTTTTCCATATTACCAATTTCTTTATGGGGAATAATTAAAACCCTAATAACATGTTCAAAAAAACGCTCTAACGCGCTTGCTGCTTCAAAAATAGACGACCTATAATTGTTAGATTTGAAAGCAATAATACTATTATCGAAAAGCAAGGAATACAATGGATTTGCTAAGTATATTATTTGGTTGTGACCTTCTTTGCATTTTACACGAACAGTAAAATCTTGAGGAATTGATGAGATGCTCAGTATTTCTTCCTGTTCATAATTTTTGCACTTAGTACAGTAATGACGTATTTTCATTTTTTGATTTTTTGTTTGACCATAGGCAGTGCCCTTTAAGACACTGCCTATAGGTTTTGTTGGGCACGGTTACTTTTTAATTAGTTCATAGATTTTTGCATTTACATCATAAAATGCCTCTCGATTTAATTTACCTTCCTGAACACCTACGATATGTCCAAGCCTATAATCATCTTCATTAGGAAATTTAGCGGCATCGGCCTTAAAGTTGACTGAACCGATAAACTCACCTCCAATACCTACGCTTCCAATAATGTTGTCCGTTGAGAGCATAAAGATTACACATGAACCTCCAATAGCTTGGCAAATGAGTTCATATATACCAACCATTCCTTTATCATTCTCTGGAATTGAGTGAAACTTGTCAACAACACGCAAAGGAATGTTTCTTAATGATTCTTTTGTTTCAGTTATATTGAGGTTCATTAACTTTCGTAGACTGTCATGGTCGGCATATTTGCGAAAAGTTTCCCCATAAACAAAGTAACCCGCAGCTAAAACTACTTTTGCAGTAAAACAAATTCTCAAAAATCTATCAAATTGAAAGGTTGATTTAATATTTATTCCTTTTACTTCTTCTTCAGTGAGGATTCGTTTTTCAATAGGATTGAAAACCTCAATTTTATCTTTAAGGAACTTAACTTGGGCAGGTGTTTCAGAAGTGTCAGACGTAGCTATTTTAGATTTTTTAAGTGTTGGCTCTACTGTCTTTTTACTATGTCCCTTATAGTCATGACGTCTTCTGATTAAGCTAACTAAAAAATCATTTGATAGCTTTCCGTCCACAGATGAACCTAAGTCAGCGTTCTTTTGAGCATCAACTTTTATTATAAAGTCATTGCACCCTCCAAGCGAGAGAGGAATGATATGTTCAAGATTTGTTTCTTCTTCCTCTACTGTTTTATCAGTATAAATGCAATAAATTTGTCCCATTTTTTTAAATAGTGCCCAACTAGTTGTTAAACCAAATATAGCCCAATAAGCCCAACTAAAAAACACTAAAATCAAATTTTTACGTTCTTTGTGTTTGCATGCGCAACTTTTTTAAAATACTGGCTTATGTAAAAGGTTATAAAAAATATGCCTTTCTCAATATTTTCTTTAATATCCTGTCGGTAGTATTTAATTTATTGTCGCTGTTGCTGTTTATTCCTTTTCTGCAATTATTGTTTCGCGAAGAAATTCCTTTTGTGCCCAAGCCGGAGTTTAGCATGTCAAAAGAGTTTTTAGAGCAAAGCTTTAACCACTGGATGAGCAATTACATCATTCAAAACGGAAAAGCGGAAACACTGGTGGCAATATGCCTAATGGTGGGCGCCTTGTTTTTACTAAAAAATGTTACCCGCTATTTCGGCATGTATTTTATTGCCGTTATCAGAAACGGAGTGGTGTACGACATCAGAAAAAAAGTGTTTGAAAAAATGACCCGCCTGCACTTATCTTATTACACCGATGCCCGCAAAGGAGATTTAATTACCAGAATCACCAATGACGTACAGGAAATAGAGTGGTCTATTTTAAGCTCTTTAGAGCTGCTTTTTAGAGAGCCGATAGCTATCCTGTTGTTTATGGCAACCATGTTTGCTATGAGCCCTCAATTAACCGTTTTTGCGCTTGTTTTGCTTCCGCTCAGCGGATTAGTTATTGGAAGATTGGGAAAAAGCCTAAAAAGAACTTCTACCCAGGCACAACAAAAACTGGGAGAACTAATCTCCAAAGTAGAAGAGTCCATTTCAGGGCTAAGGGTAATAAAAGCCTTTAATGCCGAAGAACAATCTAAAAGCCAGTTCAATGAAATAAACACCAGCTTTACCAGAACCATGATAAAAGCTTTTAGAAAAAGAGATTTAGCCTCTCCGCTAAGTGAGTTTTTGGGCGCTTTGGTAATGATTTCACTAGTGTATTATGGCGGAAGTCTGGTGCTGGGCGGAGACGTAATGACGGGCGAAGAGTTTTTGGGCTACATCATCATTTTTTCTCAGCTTATCAATCCGCTTAAATCGTTTTCAACGGCTATTAACAACGCCAACAAAGGAGCGGCATCAGCCGACAGGGTGGAAGAGTTATTAACGCAAGAAGAAAAAATAAAAGAACCGCAGCAACCAATAGAGTTAAAAGAGTTCAACTCAGTCATTGAGTTTAAAAAGGTTGGGTTCAAATACGGAGAAAAAACAGCGCTAAGCAATATTGACATCACCATAAAAAAAGGAGACACTATTGCGTTAGTAGGTCCTTCCGGTGGCGGAAAGTCTACGCTGGCAGATTTACTTCCTAAGTTTCATGAACCCACCCAAGGAGAGGTGTTGATTGACGGCAAAAACATTAAAAATTGCCGATCGGAAGATGTGCGGAAAATGCTGGGAGTAGTTACCCAACATTCCATTTTATTCAATGATACCATCTTTAACAACATTGCGCTGGGCACAAAAAATGCTACCGAACAGCAAGTAATAGAAGCGGCAAAGGCCGCCAATGCACATGAATTTATAGAAGGGTTGGAAAAAGGCTATTATACAAACATTGGAGAGGGCGGAAGCAAACTATCAGGCGGTCAACGGCAGCGAATATGTATTGCCCGAGCATTATTAAACGACCCACAAATTTTAATTTTAGATGAGGCAACTTCAGCGTTGGACACAGAGTCTGAAAAGAAAGTGCAGCAAGCCATTGAAAACTTAATGAAAAATAGAACAAGCATTGTTATCGCCCACCGACTGTCCACCATTTTAAACGCAACAGAAATCATTGTGTTGGACAATGGAAAAATTATTCAGAGAGGAAAGCACGAAGAGCTGATAAAACAACCGGGTATGTATCAAAAGCTGTCTCAAATGCAGAGCGTTAATTAAGTCGATTAAAAAAAAATGTGTTAATTTGCGTAAACCAAAAAACTTGAGTCTATGAAAAAAATAAGTACTATTTTTCTTTCAACAGCATTATTTATTGGGGCTAACGCTCAAATAACAATTAATAGCACAGACATAGGAGACATAGGAGACACTTATGTTCAACGCACAGACACCAATACAACATACTCTGTTGGTGGCTCAGGAGCCAATCAAACATGGAATTTTACGTTTCAAAACATTTCCGAAGACACCACAGAGCTAACCAATAAAAATTGGACGCCTTATGCAGCACAATTTTCAGCCGCCTCTATGGCTGCGTTTAATCCAAACGATCCATCAGGGTCTGATTACATTTATTTTGATAAAACATCAACCGACTTAAAACTTATGGGAGGAGCTATTGATGTGTTTGGAAACGGTTCTAAAGAAATAATTAAGTGGAGCCCGGGAAGAACGTTGTTAAAGTTTCCTCTTGCTTACGGAAATACCTTTAACTCACCATTATACAGAGCGATTGATATTACAATTGACACCAATATTTCAGGACCACCGCCAGTTGACTCAATAAGATATGTTTCTTGGGAAACACATTTTGATACGGTTGATGCATGGGGAAGTATAACTATTCCAAGCGGAACCTTCGCTTCTTTGAGAATAAAAACAGTTTCTTACCGATGGGATTCCGTTTTTATCCACTCACCTTTAGCTCCAGGAACCTGGACACTGGTTACTGACGCACAGGATACCATCCACACCAAAACATGGTGGTCTAATAACCCTTCTGCAGACTTTAACCTAGTTCAGTTTGAGTATGACCCGGCAACAGGGATGAACAACAATGATGTTACTTACCTTCACTCAAAATATGTAAACTCTGTTTCAGAGTTAGAAGATAATTATCAAGCAAATGCTTATCCTGTTCCTGCAAACAACGAACTTAGCATAAGCCATCCTGATATTGATGCAGGAACCATTTTGGTTTACAATGCTTCCGGACAAAAAGTGGCGGAACAAAGGATAAACAACGAACTTTCAAAAGTTAGTGTTGTTAACTATCCTAACGGTTTTTACTTCTACCAGATACAAACACCAACAGGCCAGTTTGTAACGAAAGGGAAATTCCAAGTAGTTAAATAATAACACGAAACCATCATATTAAAGCTGCCAAAGTTGGCAGCTTTTTTGTTATATAGAAAGACATGAAAAAAATTAGCGTCATTCTATTTTTTGTGATAATAGTGATGAGTGGAAAGGCTCAACAAGCAAAAGCCATTCAGCCGGACTCTTTGCAAAAGCTGTTTGAGGCCTATTTGTTTCACCAAGGTTCATTTCCACAACAATTTGATTTGGACAGAAATCATTTTAATCTTACCGACAGCATGCCGTCTATTTTTTCAGCCATTGAAATACCGTTAGATACCACACAACAAAAAGAATGGTTGGATAGAATGACAATTTATCAAGAACTTTTTATGGTAGATTTTTTTGGAGTAGTGGAAGAGCAAAGTGAAAAAGTAAGAAAGAAAAAGAAATAACTACTTCTTTTTGGGCTTAAATTCTACAATATCGTTTACTAAATAAGCAGCCGGAAACATGTTTCTTATTTCTTCTAAAAACAAAAGCGCCTCAAAACGATTGGTAAAATCACCCACCCGAATTTTAAAATTAGGAGCATTGTAAACTTCATAAGTAGCCATTCTTGGGTACCTGCTTAAAAAGCTTGCCCGAGCCTGATTAGATTCTTTCTTAGTGGTGCCTGAATACACCTGAATACGATAACCTGCCAACTCATAAGTTTCTTTGTAAGTAGTTAAAAGTGTTTCCAGATAAGGCTCTTGAACTACTGTAAATGAACCGGTATCTTTTTTTGAAGGCTCATTGTTCTGTGAAAAACCAACCAAAAAAGAAAAGAGAAAAAATATGGACGTAAAGATTTTCATCAATGCAAAAAAACAAAAATTATTCCACACTGTGGTTTTCAGGGTGGAGGATAGCCGCAACACCAGGCAATTCTTTTCCTTCTATATACTCTAACATAGCACCACCACCTGTAGAAACATAGCTTACCTGGTCAGCCATGTTAAACTGATTAATGGCAGCAACAGAGTCTCCGCCACCCACTAAGCTGTATGCTCCGTTTTCGGTAGCTTTAGCAATAGCTTTGGCAACGGCAACTGTTCCCTTAGCAAAGTGCTCAAACTCAAAAACTCCCATTGGGCCGTTCCACAAAATCGTTTTAGATTTTAGAATAACATCAGCATAGTTTTCAATGGTTTTTGGACCAATGTCTAAACCCATCCAGTCATTTCCAATTTCATCTGCTGAGGTTATTTCGATATCAGCATTATCTTCAAACACTTTTGAATTAACACAATCCACAGGCAAATGAATTTCAACGTTCTTGGCTTTTGCCTTAGCTAAAATCTCTTTGGCTAAGTCCAGTTTGTCTGCCTCTACCAAAGATTTTCCGGTGTTTCCACCCATTGCTTTAGTGAACGTATGGCTCATTCCGCCACCCACAATTAAGTGGTCAACGCTATCCAGTAAGTTTTCGATTACTGCAATTTTTGAAGAAACTTTTGCGCCACCCACAATAGCGGTGAATGGTTTTTCAGCGGTTCTTAAAAGCTTTTCCAGGTTTGCTACCTCATCACGCATTAAGTAGCCAAAACAAGAGTAGTTAGGAAAAAATCGTGCAATGATGGCCGTTGAAGCATGTGCACGATGTGCCGTTCCAAAAGCATCATTTACATAAATATCTCCATGAGCAGAAAGTTGCTCAGAGAAATTTAAATCGCCATAGGTTTCTTCTTTGTAAAAACGAAGATTTTCTAACAACAAAATCTCTCCGCTTTTTAATTGAGCAGACTTTTCTTTGGCTTCATCTGAAATACAATTATCAGCAAACAATATTTTTTTGCTTATAAGGTTTTCCAAAGCAGAAACTAAATGTTTTAAGGAAAATTTTTCTTCGGGTCCGTTTTTGGGTCTTCCCAAATGAGACATCAACACAACACTTCCTCCATCATTTAATACTTTTTGAATAGTAGGCAAAGCCGCTTTAATTCTAGTATTATCAGTTACTTCAAATTTATCGTTCAGCGGAACATTAAAGTCAACTCTTATTAATGCTCGCTTTCCTGAAAAATTAAAATCGTCAATTGTTCTCATCCCTGTTTAATTTGGCACAAAAATAGCTAATCGACATAGACTATAAATTTATTACATTTGAAATTATAAACATCAAACCAATTAAAATCAACAAAATGAAAAAGAATGGAATTATATTGCTGGCTGCAATAAACATAGCTGTTTTAATATTTGCTTTTAAACCAAGTGCCGATGATGGTGCCGAAAAATACATGGTGGTGACTACAGTAGAATCAATTATCCCAATGGGGTTAGGTCGTTCAAAAGTATTAATTACGTATCCTGATATGGGGCAAGAAGAAGCAAAGCTGGAAAACTTCTATAGTGGAGTGGGAATAAATTTTGGCAACATTCAACAAAATGATAATGACATTTTGCAAAGAATAAACACTTTATCATCTCAAGGCTGGGAGCTTTACAATGTTTCTACGGGAGTACAAAGCCCTACAGACGGAGGAAAACAAGGAATTTATTTAACCAGGTATTTATTTAGAAAAGGATAAACTATTCTAATAAAATTTTTAGGGATGTAATTTTGCATCCCTTTTTTTGGCTTTGTTTTGTAATATTGCAACAAATAAAAAAACAATGGGAAGAGCATTTGAATACCGAAGAGCGGCAAAAGAAAAAAGATGGGACAAGATGTCCAGGGTGTTTCCTAGGCTGGCAAAAGCCATTACCATGGCAGCCAAAGAAGGCGGTGCCGATTTAGAAATGAACGCCAAGCTGAGAACGGCCGTTCAAAATGCGAAGGCGCAAAACATGCCCAAAGACAACATTGAGGCAGCCATAAAACGAGCTTCTGGAAAAGATGCCGAAAGCTATACCGAAATTAATTATGAAGGAAAAGGCCCTTACGGAGTACTAGTGTTTATAGAGTGTGCTACTGACAACCCCACCCGAACGGTTGCCAACATTAAATCTTACTTTAATAAGTTTGATTGTTCATTAGTGCCTACTGGCTCGTTAGAGTTTTTGTTTGACAGAAAAGCGGTGTTTGAATTTAACAAACCTGAAGGTAAAGACATGGAGGAGCTTGAGCTGGAACTGATAGACGGAGGCCTGCAAAGTATGGAAGAAAACGAAGGTGTAATTTATGTATATACAGATTATACCGACTTTGGAAATATGTCTGATGTATTAGAAAAACTAGGCATAGAAGTAAACAAATCTTCTTTACAACGCATACCCAACAATCCTACCGAATTTACCGAAGAACAATTAGTGGATATTGAAAAACTGCTGGACAAGGTTGATGAAGACGATGATGTGCAGGCGGTGTATAATAATATTGCTTAAACCACTTTTTTTGCAAAGCAAAAAGCAATTGCTCCCTTAACGGTCTCGGCTATGCGTAGTGCGGGATTTCAAGGCACTTCACTTTCCGTTTAGCAGTTAGTTTATTTAATGTAATTACTTTCATATCAGCACTTTCACCCGCATTACGTATAGCCAATGTTGGGCACAGTGTTTTATCTTTTTAGTATTTCGGCTCTATGAAATTCCAAATAATTTTCTCGACCTTCAATTGGTAAATGACTGAATGTTTTTCCGTCCGATATTCCGAGTTTAGAATAGGTCATATTTGACAAGAAAGGTGAAAGAATACTTTTTTTATCGTCTGTAAACGACAAGAAACCTCTGTCAAACATAAAATCGAAAGTTGGTGTCAGCATAAATCCGTTTAATGGGTCTGTCTTTTCAAAATCATTTGATTTAGCCCAAGGTTTTATATGGCTTGCTATTAAAAGTCGGTCATCAGAAACCAGGGTTATTGGGCAAAATGGACACAATTTCAATAATTCTTCTCTGTATTTTCCTTGTCCAACTCTTGCACGAGTTAATACTTTCTTCTCTTCTGTATCTTGAAGGTTTTCTATTTCCTCCTGTTCTTTTTCAAGTGTGTAAGGGTGTTCAACATCTCCAAAATAATCTGCAAACAGTCTAAAATAGTAAGATAGTTTTCCATTTTCATCCAGCAGTTTTACAACTGAAATGTAAGTAATGTTTGGAAGCGACAATTCTCGGATAAGTTTGTAAGCTGTATCCGAAGATTTTACATAAATTCTTGGTCCAACAATTTGAGTTTGTTCAATTACTTCAAATTCAATCTTTTCGGGAAGTTGCTCAATTTTGGCTTTTCTTTCGTTCCATAGGTTTGGTAAAAGTTCTTTGTTTACATAAGGTTGTTCGGGATTTATATATTCAGCCTTGGTTTCTTCCAAATATTTGAGCAAATCTCGTTTTAATAGAAAACAAGGAATTGCAAAGCCTTCAGAACCAAAGAAACTTCTAATTTCTTGGTTGTCGTTTCCAACATACAGTTTTGCTTCTCCATTTCCACCTCCAATTTTGTTTTGTCTAACTACAAACGAATCTGCAATCGTGATTTTTTCTTTTGTATCAAGAACTTTAAAGTCTTGGTTTAACAGTTTTATTTCCATATAGTTATTCTGAAAATTTCGTTATATCCATTTGTTTGAGTATTGCGATTAAAACATCTACTACAATACTATTTCCTGCTTGACGATACATTTGCGTGTCGCTGACAATTTGTTTAAAATCATCACGAAAGCCCATTAAACGCAAACACTCTTTTGGTGTGAGTTTTCTAATTCTTCCTTTGTTATGAGTTACATAGTTATCCACTCCAGCACGGTGCATTTTATGCATTGATTGTAATAGAGGTCGAGCAACTTCAAGGTCGGTTTTAATGGTTGTTTTGAAGTTTTTAGTACCACTTGAAAGCACATAATCCCTGACCTTATCTGATAAATAATATTTTTCCTCAACTTTATTTACGTCAAAAATAAATTCGTCAAATTCTTGTTCGTTTTGGTTCTCGAAAACAAAATCTCCGTGCCAATTAAATTGTTGGTTTGCCTTTTGGCAAAGTGCAATGTCTCCATTTATTTGGGTATATCGCTTTTGTCTATTTTTTGAGCTTGTTACGAACTTTACACCCTTTTCCTTTAGATAATACTTGCTGTCCGTATAATCTTCTAAAAAGTCCTGCATTTTGTATTCCAAATCTATTGGTTCAGGAAATTCAAAGTCTATGGATTTGTCTTTAAAGCCTATTACAAAAATGCGCTCACGGTGTTGTGGCATTCCGTAATCTTTTGCGTTTAGAACTTGGTAAAAATATTTGTATCCCAGTTCATCAAAGGTTGCCTTAATTGTTTCAAAAGTATTTCCTTTATCGTGATTGATAAGTCCTTTTACATTTTCAAAAATGAAAACTTTAGGTTGGCTTTCTTTTACAATTCTTGCAAACTCATAAAACAAAGTTCCCCTTGTGTCTTTAAATCCTTTTCGTTTTCCAACCATTGAGAATGATTGGCAAGGACTTCCACCGACTAAAATGTCTATTTGTCCTTTATATTTTTTTCCATTAACATCTTTAACATCATTGTACCAACGGGATTCGTCAATGTCGTAATTTGCGAAATAGCTTTCTTTAGCAAATTTGTCAATATCACTTGCAAAAATTATTTCCGTGTTAAGGTTTAATCTTTTAAAAGCATATTCAATTGCTCCAATTCCAGAAAAAAGTGTGGCAATTCGGGTTGTGCTATTTGGATTTTCAAATTCTTTTTCAGTCCATTTTTTTTGAAATGAAAGTCTGATTTGATTTGAAATATAAAGCTCCAATTGTTCATTGACAATGTTTAGAACATCTTTATAATTGGGATAATCCTTAAGTTCTTGGATTACTTTGGTAGAGTAGTAGTAATTTAGTAATTCTTTGTATTCAGTTTCGAGTATTTCTGCAAGATTTGGCATCAGTTCAGAAGCCAATGTTCTTTCTTCCCTTTCTATTTTCCCGTAAGTGGAAGTGTCAATATCCAAATGGGAAGCTACCTTTCTTAATGGGAAGCCTAATTCTGTTCTGCGTTGTTTTATATATTCTCCAAAAGTAGTGACCATATTTTTCGACAAATTATTTAGGACAAAAATCGTCCAAAAATATGGAATATCCTATTTTCCGATATGTTTTTTTACATTGTGCCCAACGTTTTGCATATGGCTTGTGGCGGTTTCGAAGCACTTTCCTGTCCACCGAAACCAAAGCTGGCTACGGAGCGGAAACCTTGCTGGCAGCCGTTCACCCGCCATAAGCTATATGCGTTGTTGTGTGCCGTTTTTTATTTTTTTCATTTATAATAATAGTACCAATTACTCTCGTAATTATTGTCAAAGTTCTCTTTGCTGTCCAAGTAGACGGAGAAGAACTCTCTTTTAAAATATCCGAATTCATCGTGCCGACTTAGTAAATCAAAATACTTGTCGGTCCATTTTTTATGTTCTTCGGAGTTCTCGTACGTTTTTACTTGTTCATCTGTGTATAGGAAGATTGTTGTCCATGAGAAAGCTCGCGAAATTTCCCAAATATCTTTGTTGTCCAATTCGGCTTTAAGTTCCTTTACTTTATTCTCTGGAACACTTTCGTTCGCTTCAATTCGAGCTATGGATTCAAAATCTCCATAAATTACCCAAATGTTCTCGGTTTTGTATTTTGAAGTCGCACGCTTCTTAAACAACCCAAATAATCCACTGTCGGGGATTAGTCCTTGCTCTTTTAAGGTCTCTTTGAATTTCTTACCTATTGCCGTCTGTTTGTCAGAGTCGAAATTGAACCCATTAGGTCCGTTAAATTGAGCTTTCTCTTTTGGGTGCTCAAAGCAAATTTCTAATCTCGGTCGAGTTCCTTTGTCGATTGTGTCGTAGAAAATATTGATTGTCTTGACTCCATATGTTTTGTCAATCCAATCAGCGAGCGGTTTGAATTCGGGTTTCATTACCTTCTTTCCAAGCTTAATTTGCTTAGTCTCTTTGTAGTCTTTGTCAGAAGGCATTATCATAATTGGTACTGTTGTTTTTTTCAAATGGCACACAACTAGTTGATAAACCAAATATAGTTAAAAAATTAGTTTTAACACCTAAAATTAGGCGTTAATCGTTAGTAAAAAGCTAATTATGTTAAATTTGTATTATGCAGATTATTACAGATTTTATCCGAATATTGGAGTTAAAACGTTATAGCCGCCAGACAATAAATAGCTACAAAGGACATTTAAATATGGTGTCTAACTACTTTAATAATAAACCGTTTAAAAAAATTAGCGATAAAGAATTGTTTGAATTTATTTATTATTTGGTAGAGACAAAAAATATTTCTGCATCATATCAAAGGCAAATTGTCGGTGGGCTAAAGCTGTTTTATAAAGAAATCTATAATAGAGCAATTCCTTTTGAATATTTAAAGGTTACCCAAAGAGAGAAAAAACTACCTCCAGTATTAAGTAAAAGAGAGGTTTTTAAAATAATAGAAAATACGAACAACTTAAAGCACCGTGCTATTTTGTCTTTAATTTATAGTGCCGGATTAAGAATAGGGGAGCTAATAGAGTTAAAAAAGACAGATATTGATTCAGAAAGAATGCTTATTCACATTAAGAAAGGAAAAGGAAAAAAAGACAGACACACAATTTTATCTGAAAAAGTGCTACTGCTATTAAGAGAATACTATAAAAAATATAAACCAAAGGAATATTTATTTGAAGGTCAAAAAGGCGGGAAATACTCACCCGAAAGCGCTAGTCAGATATTAAAAAGAGCAGCAAAAAAAGCGAATATTAAAAAACAAATTACCCTACACACCTTGAGGCACAGTTTTGCCACTCATTTATTAGAGCAAGGAGTTGGAATTACTCACATTCAAAAACTATTGGGCCACAATAACATAAAAACCACCTTAATATACACACATATAGCTGATGAGTCTATACAAAAAATAAAAAGCCCATTAGACAGCTAGAGTGGAAAAATCTTTTTTATTTTTCTAATACCTCAGCAACGTTTGCTTTAATTTTTTGACAGAGTTCATCGGTGGGTAAGTCGTTATCGTCAGTTCCGAAAGGGTCTTCTATTTCTTCTGCCAATATTTCTATACTTACCAATATGTAAAACACAAAAGTGGTTAGCAAAATAGACCAATAGCCAAAGGAAGAAACAAATGCCAGCGGCATGGTGGTAACATAAATAAAGATAAACTTCTTTAAAAAAATGCTATACAAATAAGCTATTGGTATGTTTTTAATTCGTTCGCATGCGCATGTGATGTAATAAAAAGTTTTGAGGTTGGTGTCTAGTACAAGGTAATCGGTTTCGGTAATTTGTCCGCTTTGTTTTAGTGCGTAAAGCTTTTGGTAAATTCTTTTGGCAATGTGGTTGGGAATATGTTCGGATTTTTGAAGTGCGGTTTTTTCTTCTTTGGTTAGGTTAAGTTCTTCTATCAGCACCCCTTTTCTTAAATGTTCTTTTACCGCAAAAGCGTAGTTACTAATCATTTTGCTAAAGAAGTTTTTGTCTTCGTTATTAATATTAGTTACCGATAATTTAATAGCTAAGTTGCGCGTGTTGTTTACTAGTTCGCCCCATTTTTTTCTTCCTTCCCACCAGCGGTCATAGCCTGTGTTGGTTCTGAAAACAAGCAATAAAGACAACACAAAACCAATCAACGAATACACCGACATCAAGTCTTTCAGCAGCTTTATGTTGGGGAAATAGGTTAACTCTACAAAAGTGATGATAGTAGTAAGTCCGGCAATGAATAAAATTTCTTGCCACAGAATGCGAATGGTGTCGCTCTTGTGAAGCGATAAAATGTGAACTAACCAGCTTTTTGGGTTATAGTTTATCATTGAAAAGCAAAGATAGTAATTGAATGGGGATTAAAAAGAACGACTTTTCTATCTACAGCCGCCTATTTATCTTCATCAAAAGCGAATTCAACGGGTTTAACGGAATATCCTTTTTGCTTTAATAAAGCAATAACTCCTTTTTCTCCGCCCAAGTGTGCGGCACCAAAGGCATTAAAGGTCTTTTGCTCGGCACTATATTTGGCTATGTTTTTTGCCATTACTTTATTCCGTTTATCTAAGAACTCTTTGGTAAAGTTTTCAGGCATGGAGGTGTCGTTCATTAAAGTCATTAGCTGCTCTAAATCTTGTTTTAAGTAATTGCTGATAAGCTCTTCAAACTTTTCGCTTTGGCTAGAAGTGTCCTTTAAGCTCGTTAGTAGCATTTTTGCTTGCTCTTTGGGAGAAATAGCATCAACGGCTGCAATTTGTTCTTCAAACTTTTCAATGGATAGTGTTTTTTTATTAAGCTTTTTTGCCTCATCTAACAAATACATATCTAAAGCTAAAGGCATTTCTTTTTTTAAATCGCCCTTCATCATTTGCGCTGAAATAAAAAAAGGCTTCATTTTGTTAAATGCCATTGCGCTCATACCTAGCTTCTCTTTAATCATAGAATCAACGAAAGCATATTCTTCAGGAGTAAAAAGCTCTTTTAAGGTTGTTTTTTCTAGCAGCATTTTTTCTTGCACAAGCTTTGGGTCAATATCGTTTAAAAGTACTTCCATTGCATAGGCATCACAACTTTTAAAGATACTCCAAACGGTGTCCGGCATGGCAAAAACCCTTTTATCTTGTATGTGGATGGTTCCATATAAATAAGAAGGAGAGTCTAAGTTTTTACCGGAAATTTCCCACAGCAAAGACTGCCCCTGTAATGCAAGAACAGAGGTTGCCGTTAAGAATAAAGAGAGGAATTTTTTCATTTGGATTTAATTATTTTTTCGTGCACAAGCTCGCCTTTTGAAAAAGTTCTAACTCTTATAAGTTTTCCATCAACATCCCAGTAATTCCATGTGCCATTAGGAAATCCGTCTAAAAAATACCCGTCTTGCCACTTTTTCCCATTGGCATGTGTTACAAAATAATAACCATTTCTTGAGCCATTAGTATAGGTATATTGTATTAAAACACTTCCGTCAGTATTGTTAAAGTACTTTTCCTCACCGTGCAAAACCCCTCTTCTAAAGTTTATTTCTTTTGACTTTTTACCCGATGAACTATAGCTAACCCAAGGACCTTCTTGAATTCCTCCCTCTACTTTCCCTTCTATTTTTAATTTGGTTTTTTCTTTATCATAATAAACTTTCCACCAGCCATCTGCCACTCCTTTTTTCATAATAAATCGCTCTAAGTAGCTATCTACATCTTCTCCCACAATAAGGTAAACTTTTTTCATGTAGGTAGTATCACCGTAAGTAATCCTGAACTCTTCTTGAGAAAAAGCACTTAGCCCAAAGCTCAGAAGAAAAAATAAACTTAAAAAAGGTCTTGCCATAAGTTTACAAAGGTATTAAAAAGAGTACATTTGAAACAGATAGTTGTTTTATTTAACATCAAGAAAAGTGTATTTAGTTAAAACACCATATTTAGTCAAAAAGTACTTTTCAAAATTTACTTGGGATGTACCCGCATCTAAAAAGGCTGTTTTCCTTACGTTTGATGATGGGCCAACTCCCGGAGTAACTGATTTTGTGTTGGATGAGCTTGACAAATATCAAGCCAAAGCAACATTCTTTTGTATAGGGGAAAAAGTTGTGCAACACCACACATTGTTTGAGCAAATAAAAACAAAAGGCCATACTGTGGCTAACCATACTTTTTCGCATGTGAATGGGAATCAAACCTCCAAAGAAGACTATTTAGAGGACTTCCAAAAATGTGAGGATACATTTACCGCTAAACTATTTAGACCACCTTATGGAAAAATAACAAAGCCTGAATATGACGAGATATTAAAGACGCATCAAATTATTATGTGGGATGTTTTAAGCGGAGATTTTGACCAAAATATATCAAAGGAAAAGTGTTGGAAAAATGTCAGAGAAAACACAAACGGAGGCTCTATAATCGTTTTTCACGATAGTGAAAAGGCAAAAGAAAAACTGCTTTATACCTTACCCAAAACACTAGAATATTTTTCTAATAAAGGGTTTGTATTTAAACAACTTCAATAAAAAAAGCGACCGAAGTCGCTTTCCTTTTAATGTTTTTCCATGTGGTGATGCTTTTCTCTGGCTGCTCTTTTTTCAGCATGAAGCTCTTTCATTTTAACTCTTTGTTCTGCAGTTAAAATTTTATTTACTTGTTGGTGATGAACAAACTTAAGTTTTTCTTTCTGTGCTTTCAGTGCATAAATTTCATCGATTAGTGTATTTGCTTCATCAATGTTTGCATTTTCATCTTCTTTAAGTTCCTGAAGCCTTGCTTCTTTTTCTTTTAGCTCATTTTTTATTGGCTCAATATCTTCTTTTTGTGTTTTTCTTATTTCCTTCATTTGAACCTTTTGTTCTTCAGTAAGGTTTAATTCTTTCATGAGTTCTTCATGATGCTTTTTGTGCAGTTCTTCTTTATTGTCAGAAGGAGCATAGGATTCTTTAGTGTTTTGCGCATTTATTGTAATGATGCTTCCTAAAAAGAATAAAAGGGCAGCAGATAAGTTTATTGTTTTCATAAAGATTAATTTAAAATTTAATTTTTTATTGACATGAACTATGCCAAAGCCTAAAGTTAACGATTATAATTCAAATTTAGTGCTAATCTTAACTCCAAAAGGTCTGGCGCCATTTCCTAAATGCGTGACTCTATGAACAAAGTCTATTCTTACAAAGCGCAAAATGTTAGAAACTCCATACCCTAATTCAATATAAGGCAAGTCTTGAAGGCTTTTAAATAAGGGAACAGGCACACCAGCTTTAATTGTCTTTAATGGAAAGCCATTAGAGTCATAAAGTGGAACCAAGTTCAGGTTATCTTGGCTAATAGAGCCGTAAAGAATGTTTGAGGTAGCAAAAAATCGCCAGTCTAGTTTTTTAATCAACGGTATACGATTGCTAATTAAACCATCAAATTTGTGAGTAAGTCGCAACGAAACATACTTATCGCTTACAAACTCAGAAATATCCATTTGGTTAAACGATTTGGTATTATAGAAAGGGGTTATGTTTCCCAAATGATTTTCTAAAAGAGGATATGGAACGCTTGATGGAATAAATGCGGTTTCAAGCTCGTATTGTGTCCTTCCAAAAATACCAACCCTAACATTTTGCTCAATTAACAACATGTATTTTCTAAGCGAAATGTTGCTATTAAAAACACCCTTTAAGCCTTCAGAAAAACGGAGAGTAATAATGGGGTACTGGCCTGTTCCAAAACTAACTCTTGCGTTATCGTTTTGCAGTAGCTTTTCTTTAAATGCAATTCGAAATTCTAATTCAATTTCACTTGTGGTAAATGTTCGAGCGGTTTCATACAAACCGGACTCAATAGAACTTGGTTTAAAATACTCAAAGCTGTAAAGCGGGTCAAAGTTTCTATTCCTAAAAGATATTTTGGAGGTAAATCCCTTAACAATATCCATTTGTAAATAAACTCTACTTAACGTATGCCAATAGGGGTTGCTAACATTTCCCCAACGATTGGAGGCAATAAAAAGCGTGTTTTTTTCATCTAAATCAGAGCGCCAAATTCCTACCCTATCAAGATCTTCTTTTCTCTCAACTCCTCCAACCAGCCATTTACTTCTGTTAAAAATATAATCTGCTCCCACCGAATACTTCAGCCTTTCATCTAAAGTGCCGTAAGCTAAATAACCTTTAATGGTTGCAGAGCGGCTAAATTTATAGTTGGTTTTAAAACCCAATTGAAAACGATGGTTCTCAATTCTGTTCCATGCATATAAATATGGGTAAGGACCGACATCAAACTTTCCAATTCTTTTGTATCCGTTTATAACGATATCGGCAATTTCAACATAAGTTCTAACGACCGGTAAATTGTTGATGGTATCAATTAAATTATAAACGACTTTGTCGTATTGAGTTAACGAGTCGGGTCGGTTTTCTTCCCAAAATTTTTCGTCTTTTAACATGGCTTGTTCGTCAACCGTAACAGGCTCTTCATAAAACTTAGCATCTTTAGGCTCATTGATTATAAAGTTTCTGTTAGAAACATAAAACTTTGCCAACATGCCCGCCCAGTCATCACGTATTTCTCCCACATCAATAACAATTCTTGATTTTGACGGAAGCCAGGCGCCACCTGTAACTACGTTTTCATACTCCTGTTGAAGAACAATTTTTTCAATAAAGTTAAGGTTGGCTGTTTTGTCTATCTTCACGTCAATTTGCTTAATAGCATAAGATGAGTCTGCAATCCACATTGTACCTGTGAATGCTAAATCTTCCGGATTTTTTGGCTTGAAAGAAATACGATAACACAAATTATTACCAACTAACTCAGCAACATTAACTAATTCATACTCATAAAACGCCCTCCAACTATCGGCAATAGGAGAAACAAAGTCTTTGTCTACAATTTTTAACCAGTTTTGGTAAAAGTTATATTGCTGAAAAGAGGTTCCGATTAGCTGAGATACATAAGTGCCGTCTTCAACAGCAATTCCTGTTAATTTGGTTTTTTTAATGACTTCTTTTTTTCTTTCAGGGCTGGTGGTATAGTAAAACTCTGAAAGTGATTCTGAAAAGAAAACCGGCATAATTGGCCTTCCGTCTTCCCCTTTAAGTTTTGAAATGCTGTCAATGACTGAAATTACTTTTTTAACGGGCTTTTTCTTTCTAAACTTGTCGGTAATATTATCAACATCCAACTCAATTTTTGTATAGGAATCATACTGATAGGCGTTAAGGCTTCTTGGGTCGTTACTCTTCTTATTGTCAATTACCTTTCTTAAAATAGCCCAAGCAGGGTTTTCTCCTTTGGCGGAAACGGTAAATGCTTCAATGTTTATTACATCAGCAGTTAAATAGAAAGTAATGTTTTGCGTTTTTCCTTTAATTATTTTTTTAGCCAATGGCTTATAGCCAATATATGAAGCAACAAGAGAATCTCCGGGATGAGAGGTTTTAAGCTCAAACTGACCTTCAAAGTTTGTGGATGTGCCTACCGTAGTATTTTTAAAAAAGACGCTTGCAAATGGAATTCCCTCTCCTGTGGTTTGATCAATTACTTTTCCTGTAATAATTGTTTCTTGCCCAATGGCTTGCAAAAACAAAAGTGCCGAAACAAAGAGAGAGCAAGCAATTTTCATACAAAGATTTTCTAATACAAGTTTAAAATAAAAAAGGAAAACGGAAAAGGAAATTAACTATTTCAACTCTTTTAAGGCGCGTTCAATTACTTTGTCGTTTTTATTCATTACAAGGTAAAAACCTTCAGAACCGTAGAGATGTCTGGCCATGTCTGCCTTAATTCTACTTTTGATAATGTTCATGGAAAATGCTAAACCTTTTTCGTCTTTTGGAACAGACTTGCTTTCTGCAAAAGAGACAAAGTCTTTAATTATTTCTGAAGACAAGTAAAACTCATCTGAAAACTCATCTACATTTTTGTACTTCTTAAATCGAGCTTTGTTTTTGTCAATGAAATCAAAAGCAAACTGGTCAAAAACACCACCATAAAGAAGCTTAGATAAGTAATCAGAACGACCGGAAGTGTCTAGCGGAACAAAAATATCCGGCATAATGCCGCCCCCACCATACACTACTCGCCCTTTTGGAGTATAAAACTTAAGAGAATCAATAAATTTTATGCTGTCAGCCGATAAATGCTCTCCTCTGGCAAACCTGTCATAGGCCTCTTGACGATATGAAGACTTCCCTTCTTCATAAGATTTTTGAATACATCTGCCTGTTGGGGTATAATAACGGGCAACAGTTAACCTAACGGCAGAACCATCGGGAAAAACCAACTGTTCCTGAACTAAGCCTTTTCCAAACGAGCGCCTTCCTAACACAAGCCCTCTATCATTATCTTGAATGGCTCCGGCTAAAATTTCACTGGCAGAAGCTGAGTTTTCGTCAATTAAAACAGCTACATTGGTGCTTTCTAAAATACCGCTTCCGCTGGCATAATAGGATGATTTTGAACGAGAGCGACCTTCAGTATAAACGATTAATTTACCACTTTTTAAAAACTCATCAACAATATCGGCAGCTGCGTTTAATACTCCTCCACCGTTTCCTCTTAAATCAATAATAATGCTTTCCATTTTTTTATCTAAAAGCTTATTAATCGCCACCATAAATTCTTCATGGGTGTTTTTTGCAAAACGACTGATTTTAACATAGCCAACTTTTTTTGAAAGCATATAAGAAGCATCAATACTGTTAATGGGAATACTGCCTCTTGTAATTTTAAACTTAAGTTCTTTTGTAGAGTTTTTCCGGTAAACATATACGTCAACCTCTGTTCCTCTTGGGCCTTTAAGCTTTTTTATTACCTCACTATTGTTTATTTCTATTCCTGCAATATCAAAACTATCAACGCGAATAATTCTGTCTCCGGACATAAGACCTACCTTTTCTGAAGGCCCTCCACTGATAACAGAAATTACCACTACGGTGTCTTCTACAATTCTAAACTCAACCCCAATGCCATCAAAATTTCCTTCCAACGGCTCATTCATTTCACCAAAATCTTCAGGCGGAATATAGTACGAGTGTGGATCTAAGTCTTGAAGTAAAAGCTGTATGCTTTTTTCTTCTAGTTCTCTAGCCTCAATAGAGTCAACATAAGAATCTTCTATGTATAGGAAAATTTCATTTAGTTTGTTGGTGGGCTTGTTTTTTCCTTGATATATAATGGTTGCGTAATCAGAACCTGATAAAAAGCGCCCTAAAAAAACCCCTACAACAATAGCTAAAGCGATTAGTATGGGAAACACTAAAAGAAGTTGATATTGTTTTTTATTCATCAGAATCTAAGTTTGGGATGTGTTTTAGCTCTACTCCGGCTTTTTTAAGAAACTCAAGACCTTCTGTATCTTTGTATTCTATGTGATAAACCACTCTGGTTATTCCCGACTGGTGAACAAGTTTACTACAATCTTTGCAGGGAGAAAGAGTAATATAAAGAGTTGCGCCTCCACAGTTTTGAGTAGATTTTGCTACCTTTAAGATGGCGTTTGCCTCTGCATGTAACACATACCAGTGGGTTTCTCCTTCATCGTTTTCACAACAGTTTTCAAACCCGCTTGGTGTTCCGTTGTAACCATCCGAAATAATCATACGATCTTTAACGATGATAGCACCAACCTGCCTTCTTTTACAATAAGAAAGCTCTGCCCATTCTCTGGCCATTCTTAAGTAGGCTACATCATATTTATGTTGTTTGCTGTCCATAAAGAGTTTGCAAAGATAAGAAAGCAATTAGTTTCAAATAGTTTAATTACAATTGTGGAATAAAGTTTGATTAACATCTATATATAAAACAAAAAACATGCACCGTTTCACTTACCTTTTTTTAAGCTTCTTTTTATCTTTTTTCTTAGACGTAAAAGCTACTGTTGAAAAATCAACACTTAGTCAAACCTGGATTCAAATACAAACAAATGAAGACGGCTCAAAATCATACTACAATAAGCAACTTATTAATGAGAATGGAAACTATAAAGAAGTTGAGCTAGACTATCACACCTTTGTGTCTCGTCTTAATTTAGTTAATGACAGCAGTTATGAAAACAGCTATTTAAACTTTGAATATTCTGAATCAGATTATGGATTGCCGGCAAACTGGAATGGAAAATGGTGGTGTTCTAAAAAAAAGGACTCTACGTTTCTAAATCTTCAAACACAATTAAGCTTTTTGTATGGTTTTGATCCAATTGAAGGCTCAAACCTAACGCCTCCCGGGCCTAAAGAAATAGTTTTTAAATTTTACATCACCGAAATTTCCTCTGAAGTGTTAAAACTAGAATTAATAAACCAAGGATATTTTCGGCAGCGTAAACTGGAGTTTATTTCTGAAAAGCACTTTTTAAATGAATTAAAAAGAAAGCACAAAAAAGAAATAGACGAGTATAATGCCGTTTTTTACCAAGACTTAGAAATGAACAATAAAAGAGAGATGAATCTTAACGGAAAGGTGTTTTCAGGCAAAGCAATTTGCTACTATGAAAATGGAAGGATATTTAAAAACCTAAACAAGCTTTTTATTCAAGAGTATAGCGAAGGAAAGCTAGATGGGGTGTCAACACATTTTTTTCCTCAAGGAAACATTCATGCTGAATACACTTATGCAAATGGAGAAAAAAACGGTAAATATGTTAGCTATAGCAATGTTAACGGAAAGTCAGTTAAATCTTATCAGGGAGAATTCAAGGATGGGGAAATGGATGGAGAGTTTACTTACTACGATAAAAACGGCCACAGAACGACCGTTTCGCACTATAAACAAAGTAAGCAGCACGGGACTTTTTTAAGCTACAAGTATTATGAAGGAAAAGAGCTTAAAGTAGTTGAAGGACAATATGTAGAAGGAAGCAAAGACGGAGAGTGGCGCTATTACAATGAATCGGGAGAAAAAATAATTACAGAAACCTATGAAAATGGAAACCTGGTAAAAAAAGAAAAGGAAGTAGATTTTGAAGGAAAATGGAATGCAACCAAACAGATGGTAAATGAAAGCGGAGATGTTTGCTCCCAATATTCTTATTTACTCAAGATTAATGAAAAAGGCCTAATATCTAAACATACTGGAGCAGAAAACTATCAAAATGCCGGCTTTATTGAACAAACAGCATCCATATTTAAGAAATTCACCTTTGATTGGAGTGAAAACACAGAATATAGGTTTAAAAAAATAGATGATAACACTTATCAATTAACTAGAAACCACCCACCAAAACCACACCCTCATTTATATAAAAAAAATGCGCCTACTTCAGACCCTGTTATAACACCAGAAGGGAACACAAAGGCTCCTTACAAAATTTGCGAAACGGAAGTTTGGACTTTTAAAAGGCTGAAGTAAAAAGTACCGAAGGTGGGAATCGAACCCACACACCAGAAGGTACACGATTTTGAGTCGTGCGCGTCTACCAATTCCGCCACTTCGGCAATTTGAGTGGGCGAAAATAGACAATAGAAATTACTACAACAAATAATCTGTTTGGTTTGTTTGGCAAAACGTAAATATATCGCTACATTTGCCACCCTTTTTTAAGAACGAAATGGACCATAACACAAAATTTTTTTCCGGCAGAAACACGCTAGGCTTGGCTGAGCGAATAGCTGCAGCCTATGGAAAAGAATTGGGAAATGTTATTATCAATGAGTTTAGTGATGGAGAGTTTCAGCCATCTTTTGAAGAAACGGTTAGAGGAGATGATGTGTTTATCATTCAATCAACCAATCCTCCCTCAGATAATTTATTTGAATTGTTGCTCATGATAGATGCTGCTAAAAGAGCATCAGCAAATAGTATTGTAGCAGTAATGCCGTACTTTGGTTTTGCTCGTCAAGACAGAAAAGACAAACCAAGAGTTCCAATAGGCGCTAAAATGGTTGCTAACCTTTTATCTGCTGCCGGAGCAAACAGAATTATCACCATGGACTTACATGCTGACCAAATTCAAGGCTTTTTTGAAGTTCCGGTTGACCATCTTTATGCTTCCACTATTTTCATTCCGTATATCGAAAGTTTAAAGCTAGAAAACCTAACCATGGCTTCACCGGATTTAGGTGGTATGAAAAGAGCAAACGCTTATGCGAAACACCTGGGAGCAGAGGTGGTGGCTTGCTATAAGCAAAGAAAAAAAGCAAACGAGATTGAAAGCATGTTTTTAATTGGGGAAGTAAAAGACAGAAATATTGTTTTAGTAGATGATATGGTAGATACAGCCGGAACACTTACTAAAGCGGCAGACCTAATGATGGAGAATGGAGCATCAAGCGTTAGAGCGATATGTACACACGCTATTTTATCAGGAGGCGCTTACGAAAAAATTGAAAAATCAGCTATTACAGAATTAATAACAACAGACACTATTCCTTCAGAAAAAAACTCAAAAATAAAAGTACTTAGTTGTGCTGAATTATTTGCCGATGTGATTCAACGATTAAAATCACATCAGTCTATCAGCTCAAACTTTATTTGTTAACCAATTAATCTATATACACACAATGAAAACCGTAACTTTAAAAGCAGAAGTTAGGAAAAGTACCGGCTCAAAGACTGCCAAAGAGCTAAGAAAATCCGGGATGGTTCCCTGCGAACTTTACGGCCCTAACGGTAACCAACATTTAGCAGTAAATGAAATTGAGCTGAATAAGCTTATTTATACTCCAGAAGTATATTTCTTTGAATTAGATGTTGATGGAAAAAAGGTGAAAACTGTATTAAAAGCAGCACAGTTTAACCCAATTAATGACAAAACAGAACACATTGATTTTGTTGAGGTAACTGACGGAAAAGCGATTAAAACCGTTCTTCCAGTTAGACTTGAAGGAACTTCAATAGGTGTAATGAATGGAGGAAGATTAAGACACGTTCTTAAGAAAATCAGAATTCAGGCATTGCCTTCAAAAATTCCAGACGGAATAACAGTTGATATTTCGGACTTAAAAATTGGAAAATCTGTTAAAGTTCAAGACTTGAAGATTGACGGAGTTAAAATTCTTGAGGCAGGAAACGCAGTTGTTGTTGCTGTTAGAACAGCTAGAAACTTAGTAGAGGCATTACCTGAAGAAGGTGAAGCTGCTGCTGAAGGAGAAGAGGGTGCAGCTGCTCCGGCAGAAGGCGCTGAAGCTCCTAAAGAAGAAGCAAAAGCAGAATAAACAATGAAGTACCTTATTGCGGGACTGGGAAACATCGGAGATGAATACCAAAACACCCGCCATAATATAGGATTTAAAGTATTGGATGAGTTGGCAGGCTCATCCAATCTTGTTTTTAAGCAAGCCAAGTTGGCTTTTGTTACTGAATTTAAACACAAAGCCAGGACATTTATTTTAATAAAACCAACCACTTTTATGAACCTAAGTGGTAAGGCTGTAGCTTATTGGATGCAAACAGAAAAAATTCAAATTAATAAACTGCTAGTAGTTACGGATGATATCGCCTTACCGTTTGGAAAAATAAGAATAAAAGGAAAGGGAAGTGATGGCGGACATAATGGTTTAAAAAGTATTAATGAGTCTCTTGCAACAAACCACTACGCAAGGCTAAGATTTGGAGTAGGCAACGATTTTCCAAAAGGCAGACAAGCAGAATACGTTTTAAGTGAATGGAATAACGAAGAAAAAGAACTACTTCAAGAAAGAATTAATGTTGCCGTAGAGGCAATAAAAAGTTTTGGCTCAATAGGCTTGACCTATACCATGAATGATTTTAATAATAAGTAAACTATTTTTTTTCCTTTTTCGGCACCGGGTCATAACCATGGCCTCCCCAGGGATGACATGTCGCCAATCTTTTTGTTCCCATCCACAAGCCTTTAAACACGCCCCATTCATTAATAGCATCAATCATATACTGAGAGCAAGTTGGGGTGTAGCGACAAGAGTTTGGCAAATAAGGAGAAATTATTCCCTGATAGAGTTTTACAGGCAGTATAAAAATTTTTTTAATCAATTAAGAAAGTCTGTTTGTAATGTTAAAACAATAGACATTCCAATTCCGATGCCCAAGAGTGTTTGTGTTCTGTTTTTATAAGGAATAGAAAAAGCTTTTTCAAATAGATTAACAACCAAAATGATAAGGCCAACAACTACAATTTGACCAAGCTCTACACCTAAGTTGAAGCCAAATAATGAAACCGCAATATTAGAGTCAGACATCATACTGCTGAGGTAATTAGAAAAGCCTAGACCGTGAATTAACCCAAAACACAATGCTAACAAATAAGCAAGTTTATTTTGCTTAATGCCTTTGCTAAAAAAATGAAAAACACCCGTAAGAAAAATACTAAGCGGAATTAAAAACTCAATTATTTCTTGCGAAAACGAGACCCACTTATAAACTCCAAACAAAAGAGAAAGACTATGACCAATAGTAAAAGCGGTTATTAAAATCAGAAGCGATTTCCACTCATTGTTTTTAAAGGGAGCGATTAGCACCATTAAAAAAGCAATATGGTCTAAGGCGGATAAGCTTAGAATGTGTTTAATTCCCAGGTTAAGATAAATAGCAAATTCTTCCATTATATAACTTCGTATGATACTGAGCCGTCCTTATTGTCTTTTAACAAAACACCGGCATCTTTAAGTTGGTCTCTAATTTTATCAGAGAGAGCATAGTCCTTTTCTACTTTAGCTTGTTTTCTCATTTCAATTAAAAGCTCTACCACTTTGTCTAAAGATTGGTTGTTGTTTTCACCATCTTCTTGCTTTAAACCAAGCACATCAATTAAAAAGGCTTTAAAGGTTGACTTTAATCGCTCAAATGTATTTTCTGAAATAGAAGATATTGCAAGCTGACCATTAGCAAAGCTGTTAATTTTTGCAGACAGTTCAAACAAAACAGCAATAACTTTAGGCGTATTAAAATCATCGCACATTTCAATGTAGCAACTTTCGCATAGTGAATTAATTTCTTTATCTAATTCAGGATTTATTTCTCCTGAAGAGTAGTTCATGCCTTCAACAACATCAAGAGAGTGCATCAATTTTTTAAAGCCTTTTTCCGATGCCTGAATGGCTTCATTAGAAAAATCTAAAGTGCTTCGATAGTGAGCTTGTAGCATAAAAAATCTTGCCGTCATAGGCGAATAGGCTTTTTCCAATAAAGGGCTATCGCCAGTAATTAGTTGATGGGGTGTGAATACATTTCCAACTGATTTGCTCATTTTCTGACCATTCATGGTTAGCATATTTCCATGCAGCCAGTATTTAGCAGAATCTACTTTGTTAGCCGCTTTTCCTTGGGCAACCTCACATTCATGATGTGGAAACTTTAAGTCCATTCCGCCACCGTGAATATCAAATTGTTTACCCAAATACTTTGTACTCATTACACTACATTCAATATGCCAACCCGGAAAACCTTTTCCCCATGGTGAGTTCCATTTCATAATATGCTGAGGCTCCGCCCTTTTCCATAAGGCAAAATCTAGGCTGTCTTTCTTTTCGTCTTGCGCACTTAACTCTCTGGTGTTAGCATACAAATCATCAATTACTCTTCCTGATAGTTTTCCATAATGATGGTCTTTATGGTACTTTCTTACGTCAAAATAAACAGAACCGTTTTTTTCATAGGCATAGCCGGCATCTAGTATTTGCTGGGTCATTTCTATTTGCTCAATAATATGCCCTGTTGCAGTTGGCTCAATTGATGGAGGAAGAATATTATATAATCGCATTACATTTCTAAAATCATCGGTATAATGTTGAACCACTTCCATCGGCTCCATTTTCATCAGCTTGGCTTGTTTGCCAATTTTATCTTCTCCCTCATCAGCATCATCAACCAGATGACCCACATCCGTAATATTTCTTACATAACGAACTTTGTAGCCAAGATGAGTTAAAAATCTAAAAATAACATCAAAAGAGGTAAAGGTTCTTACGTTACCAATATGCACATCGCTATATACTGTAGGACCACAGACATACATTCCCACAAAAGGAGCGTGAAGAGGCTCAAATTTTTCTCGAGACTGTGAAGCACTATTATAAAGTGTAATTGGGTATTTCTGAAACAGCTTTTCTGACATTAAACTAAACTTTAATAGCATCCAAAAATAGAAATAAAACTTGTTTTATGGATTAAAGATGCTTTTGGCATCATAATTGAAATTAGAATAATAATTGATTTAGAAAATGATAACCCGAAAAGAGAAAATATTCAGCGCCTTAATGTCATTAATAATTAGCGGAGTTATATTAGCCTATTTGGCTTTGGTAACAATTAGCTTCGGATAAATTATTTTTTGATAAAAAGAAAATCGCTACCCGGTTCATTATTGCCAAACTCACCAAATCTTGGCTGTGGATCAACCTTTTCGATATAGGTTAGAATTTCATTAAGCGTAAGAATGCCATCTTGTCCGCCATAACTTCTAAATGCTTCTAATAGTTTTCTGGTAAAAGGAGAGTGCTGACCCGGCCTGCCATCAGGCACATACTCTTTTCCTCCGGATGTTAAATACATTCTGGTTTGATATTTTAATTTTCTATTGACAAACTCTTGTGTTTCTATGTCTTGATAAATGCCTGTTGCTCTTCCTGAAGAAGCAATAAGCGGGTCAAATGTTCCGCCAAAACAGGCATCTAAACACAAAAAGATGTGCTTACAAGGAATGTTGTTTACAACTGTTCTTAAGTTGCTATGAGACAAAAAAGAAGTATGAGCAATGTCGTCAGAACGAGAATCTTTGGCAATTAAATAACCTTCCTTAAAAACATCATCATAATATCCGTGTCCGGCAAAAAAGATGAAAAGCTGGTCTTTTTCGTTATAGTTTTTTAAGGCGTAGGTTTTGAGTTTTTTTAGAATGTCGTCAAGCTTTGGATTAGTAAGAATTTCTACTTCAAAGCCGTAAGTTTCTGCTAGGTCTTTTGCAATTTGACCCACATCAACGGTAGGGTTAATTAAATTATCGAAGTAATCATATTCATTCGTTGCGATTAAGAGCGCATAATTTTTTTGCGTAAAACCAGTATCGGCTTGTGCCGTAGAGGTGTTTATTATTACAGAAGAAGTTTCTCCTTGTATCTCAACTTTCTTTTTTACATGCTCAAAATTAAATGGGTTTTCTGATAGCTCAATGTTGTATTCTTTTTGGGTTTTAGGATGAACTAATTTATAGTTGCCATATTCATGATGAACATCATTTTTGTCTTTTGTTTTAGTAGCTTTAATAAATGCTTTTTCCTGAAGTCCCTTAAGTTCTTTAGCCTCAAGCCTAGGAATAGCAACAGAAGCCTCTGTGTTACAAAAGGAAATGGCATAAATCTCTTTATCGGCATCATATTTTTTTAGTTCTAGTTTAAGCTGTGCAGCCCCATCAGAAGATTTAGAAAAAGAAAAAAGCTCTTCTTGTTTTTTTTGATTTTTATGTAAAATAGCTGAGCGAGTTTTTAAAAGCCGTTCCCAATATTCTTTAGAAGTTTCAAATTCATCTTTAGGCGCAGATAAATTTTTATCAAGCCCACTTATAATTTGCTGTGAGAAACTTTCGGTTAAAATTGTTTTTTGAGAAAACGTAAGGCTGTTACCTAAATAGGAGAATATTTGTGATAGATTATTACCCTTTACGCCTTTTACATCCCAAACAATAGCAGTCATATCTTCGCTTGAGCTAACCAGTTTTTTTCCGTCAAGACTGTAGTTAATGGATAGGATATAGGCATTATGTCTGGGAAATTTTTCGTCTTCAACAAATCCATTTTTGGTAATAAGGTAGCTTTCAATACTTGTTCCATTAGCCAAAACAATACTTTCGCCATCAGGAGAATACTTGGCGTCTTTTATTCTTCCAATGCGAATTACAATGGAATCTTTTGTAGTAAAGTTTTTACCGGAAAGTTTGTATTGCCATGTTTTGTCTGAAGAACCGGCCAAAAAAGTGTTTTCGTAAGGATGGTAATCAACATAGTCTAACCCCCATTTTGTGACAGGAATGGTTTGAGATAACTCGTAAATGCCATTTTTTTCTTCATAGACCAAGAGCTTGTCTTCATTACCACAAATTACCAGGTACTTGTCATCAAAACTGAATACGGCATCATAAACTTTATCTTCACGCTTTATCTCCTGAACCTCAACCCATTGCCCGGTTTTATTTTCAAAAATTTTAGCGGTTTCATCCGTGCTGGTAGAAACAAAACGATTTCCTTGCTTGTTAAAATTGATAGTAACAATACGGTCGCTGTGGGCGGTTAATAATTGCTCAACTTTTTGATTAATTAAGTTATAAACCGCAATGTCTCCCACAGAGTTAAACCTTCCAATCAGTAAATATTTTTCATTAGGCGAAAAGGCAATTTTTGAAGAAGATCTCTCATAAAGACTATCACCAGCATGTGAGTAAATGGGATTGTGATGCTGGTCAAACAAATAAACTTTATTCTTATCACATGTAAAAGCAAAATAAGTTTGAAATGGAGAGTACTGAGCTTCCATAATGTAGCCTCCGTAGCCATCAATTATTTTCTTTTCTTCAAGCTTTATCTGTGCATAGCCGCCAATTGAAAAGGCAAAAAAACATAAAACAAGAAAAATGTTTTTGTACACAGTCATAAGGTTAAATTAATCTTCAGGATAGGGGTCAAGTTTTATGGTTTCAAAAAACTCTTTACGTAGTTGTGGGTCCTGAAACTTCCCTGAATATTCAAAGGTTAGCGTTGAGCTAGTGACGTCTTTAATTCCTCTTGAGTTAACACAAAGATGCTTGGCATCAATTAAACAAGCAACATCTTCGGTATCTAAAACCTTTTTCAAGTGATTAACAATTTGTACGTTTAATCGCTCCTGAACTTGAGGTCTTTTGGCGTAGTATTCTACTATTCGGTTTAGTTTAGATAACCCAATTACTTTGTTTTTAGGAAAATAGGCAACATGAGCTTTTCCAACAATAGGTAAAAAGTGGTGCTCGCAAGTAGAGTAAAGTGAAATGTTCTTTTCTACCAACATTCTGTTGTAACCATATTTGTTTTCAAAAACTGAAGCGATAGGCTCGTTCATTGGGTTCAAGCCCGAAAAAATTTCTTTAACAAACATTTTGGCAACCCTTAAAGAAGTTCCTTTAAGGCTGTCATCAGTTAAGTCAAGACCAAGTGTTTCGAGCACTTTAGAGAAATGCGTTTGAATAATTTTAATCTTTTCTTCGTCAGAAAGCACATGTGCATCAGCTCTCAATGGTGTTTCTGCACTTCCGCCAGCATGGTTGTCTCCAAGTGTATCAATTAATTCTAAATATTCTTTTTTCCCTTTCATTATTAACTATAAAATATCCGGCTCTTTAAAACCGGAAAGTAAACAAAGTTGATAAAGCCAACTAATATTTAAACAAAGGTAGCGTTTTTTGGTAAAAAGAGGACAATAATCGCAAGCCGAGAGTGTTTAATAAGTTTAGTGGCTTCCGATAAAACAAACCTAAGAATAATTTGTTTTAAGAAGAAGCAAAATAAATTTTATAGTTTTTGAAAAATTAACTAGCTTTGCTTTTTAACCGTTTCTAGTAGTTATTAGAAGTATTATTTTTAGAATTATGAAAAAATTGATTGGATTAGCAGTATTTGTTGTAGCAGTTTTAGTTTTAGCATCTTGCAAAGGTCACGAAAAATGTCCTGCTTACGGCAAAGCTGACGTTAAGACAGAAATTCCTGCTTAGTTGTGAACTGGCTTCCGCTGGAAAGCCTTGATTCTTTAGATGAGGTTATTCAGCAATCTTCTGATAACTCCCTACAAGCTATAATTATATTTAAGCATAGCACAAGGTGTTCTATTAGTGCTATGGTAAAAAGTCGTTTTGAGCGAGAATGGGCTGATAACCCTGCAGCTCCGGTTTATTACTTAGACCTAATAAAGTACAGAGACATTTCTAACACTATTGCCGATAAGCTTTCAGTAAAGCATGAGTCTCCTCAAGTTTTAGTAATTAAAAATGGAGAGTGTGTTTATCACGCTTCGCATAATGCTATTTCAGCAGGGGAAGTATTGACTAAGCTCTAACCCCTATTATACTCACATCATCAATTTGAGCTCAGAACAGGCTGACTCGTATGTATTATATTCTTACGCCTATAATACATACATCGTCAATTTGTTCTAGGTTGCCTTTCCAATCTTTAAAGGTTTGGTCAATAATAATTTTTTGTTCCTCCATTGGCTTTTCTTGAATAGACAACAGTAGCTTTTTGAAATTAGCCGCCTTGAACTTTTTGCTTTTCTCTCCCCCAAACTGGTCGGCATAACCATCTGTGAATATATAAATGCTGTCGCCTTTCTGTAATTCTATTTTGTGGGTAGTGTAGGGTTTGTTTTCTGCGTACTTGCCTATCGGTTGTTTGTCTGCCTTTATCTCTATCAGTTCGTATTCGTCATTCCGAACTTGATTCGGAATCTGTTCTTTGTTGTTTTCTTTTTCAGATGCTGAATCAAGTTCAGCATGATGCGAGCGTATTATCCATAATGGATTATTAGCGCCTGCATATTGTAGTTCTCGATACGCTCCGCTACTCGAACTGACGCTCAGAGAGCAAAGGGCGATATCCATTCCGTCTTTTACTTCTTCTTCACTTTTCTCAAATTCTGCTATTACTATTTCTCTGGTTTTGTTTAGTATTTTTCCGGGTTCTGTTAGTCCGTATTCTCTTACGCTTCTATTTAATCCATTATTACACACTACGCTTACCATAGCTCCGGGCACGCCATGTCCCGTGCAATCAGCAGCAGCAAACAGTACTTTTCCTTCTTTGTGTTCTAACCAATAAAAATCCCCTGCTACTATGTCTTTGGGTTTGTACAAAATAAAACTGTTTGATAAAAACTCTTTTACTAGCTTATTTGGAGGTAAAATGGCTGACTGAATACGCTTAGCATATTTTATACTGCTTGTTATTTCATGGTTTTTTTGTTCTACCAACAGTTTTTGACGAGAAAGGTTTTTTTCGAAAGAAAGGTTTAATTTTTTGAAATAGTAGAGTTCAAAGAACAAGAACATCATGGTCATTAAATTCATGAAAGGCTGAACTTTTTTTCTTACTTCAATAGGAATTTCAACAAGCGGAGTAGTTTCAGAAATGGAAAATTTTAGGTAAAAAAAGCAGGCTGCAACAAACAAGGATAATAAAGTAATATGAATAAAGTTTCTGAAGAAAAGAAGAGGAAGCAAAAAAACAGGCAAAAGATTATACTCACTATCAGACTCTCCCCCCACAACGAAGCTACTTATAAGAATGAGAAGAGCTCCTGATATAATACTAAAGTATTTTGCCGCTGTATGAAAACGAAAAGAGTTTAAAAGAAGAATGGAGCTAAATATTACAGCAGAAATAAGCTCAACAGGAACCAATTCAAAGCCATTAAGAATAATTTCTATAGGAATAAAACAAAGTATAAGCAGAATGGCAAAAACACCTATCTTGTTAAGTAAAATTACTTCTCTCTTTTGTTCGTGTTCATTTTCTAAAACACCTAAATGCGAAAGTTTTTGCCACAATCGGTTTACCATACTAATAAACTTTCCCTTGCCTCCAGGAGTCAATAGACCTGTACCAGCTTGATTTTAAAAGAGGATTTCTGTCTAGCACAAAATCATTCTCAGTAAAAGGATTTTTTACTTTTTGAAACTGCATAGATACGGTCATAATATTTCCTTCTTCACCATATACCCAGGTTTCCACCATATTGTTTTTATAAATGGTATTGGGCGGACCATACACAATATAAATTAGCCCTCTGTCTGTTTTCCAGCCTTCGGTGTATGAAGTAAAGTGTCTGTTGGCCTGTTCAACTCTATTGTAATATTCTTTAATTAAAAGCTTTGCTCTATCGGTGCTTCCGCCCAGAGAAAGCCAAAAACGCTCCAGAGTTTCTTTAGGCGTTTTACTTTCTTCTATACTTTTAAATTCATTTTTAGAAGTTAGGTATCGCACACATTCAATCATTTGTTTTACAGAAGTAACTTCAGGAAAATCGTTGCCAAACGCAAAAAGAGTTACTCCTGTTTTTTGTGTGGTATCGGTGAGTAAATGATAAAAACCTGTGGTTTTAATATCTATTTCAAATGTTCCTGGCTCAGAGGCCTCAATGGTAAACACATCATCTGCGGAATAGCTATCGGTAATTAAGTTGTCGGTAACAAAAGGAGGAAGTGGAAGCGGATAATCTCGGGAATAAAACCGACAATTAATTGCTTCAAGCGGTTGCTTGCATTTTACAATTACTTTTTCTCCAACATCAAAAGAAGTTTTAAAAGAAACCAAGTTGTTTTCGTTAAGCAGCAAAAAGTTTTGTCTGTTTTGCTCATCTTTTTTATTGACTTCAATTAACGTAGTTCCTATATTTCCTCTCAGTGCTTCGGTAACTTTAGCGGAAAAAACATAATTGTTTCCGAATGGGGCTTTAATTTTGATGGCTCCGTAAAGATGTTTGTTTTGTCCGTTTTTGCCTGTAGCGTGAAGCACAACAGTATTACTGTCTGCAACAGTTTTCTTTTCAAAGTCGTTAAACAATTTATACTGAAAAACTAAGTCGGAATGAAAGAGGCTATCATCTCCTTTTTTGGTAAACAACAGTTGTGAACTTTCAATTTTAAAATAGATGGTTGTGGTGTCTTTTGAGGAATGATAAACCACATAATCCGGGAAAAGGTTCTGCTCATTCTTTTGATAAATATAAGCGTAATTATTAACCGTTTCTTTTGGAACAGTGCAAGAGAAAGCCAATAATCCAGCCGTTAAAACCTGAGATATGTTTCTTAACCACTTACTCATTAAATAATGATTTTGGCAACTCTCCTTCATCGTCTGAATCTTCAAAGTCTTCAAAGGATGACGGCAGATTTTTTTCTGTTTTAATTCCTAGTTCTTTTATTTTTTCTACCCGGCTAATTAAGTTTCCTTTTCCGCTTTTGAGTTTATTAAAAGCGCCCTCATAAGCCTTTTGTGAAGATTCTATCCCTTTTTGAATTTTTTCCAAATCATCTAAAAAAGCCATAAACTTATCGTATAAGTTGCCTGACTGTCGAGCAATTTCTAAAGCATTCTTAGTTTGTTTTTCTTGTTTCCAAAGCGATGAAACAGTTCGCAGTGTAGCCAATAAAGTAGTTGGAGTAACAATCACAATCTTTTTATCCCAGGCGGAAACAAACAAATCTTTGTCGTTTTCCATGGCCAACGAAAAAGAAGCCTCAATGGGCATAAAGAGCAATACAAAGTCAGGTGTATTAAAGTCTAGCGATGAGTGATATTCTTTAGAGGAAAGTGTTTTGATGTGTGCTTTAATGGAAATTAAATGCTCGGCTAAAAACTTATTTTTTTCTGTTTCATCGGTAGCGGAAATATAATTGTTGTAAGCCAGAAGTGAAACTTTGGAGTCAATAATAATATGCTTGTTGTCAGGTAAATTTACAATCACATCGGGTCGTATAGTGTCTCCGGCCGTATTAGAGGAGGTGGTTTGTGTGGTGTACTCTCTTCCCTTTTCCAAACCGGAACTTTCGAGTACTTTCTCTAAAATAATTTCGCCCCAGTTGCCTTGTTTTTTCACATCACCTTTTAACGCTTTGGTTAGGTTTTGAGCGTCTTCGCTAAGCTTTTGATTCAACTCAAAAAGCTGTTTTACTTCAGCCTTTAAGCTAGTGGTTTGCTTTAATTCTTTTTCGTAGGTCTCTTGAACTTGCTTTTCAAACTTTTCAATTTTCTCCTTGAACGGATTTAAAATTCCCTCCAGCTTTTTCTGATTACTTTCGGTAAATTCAGTGGAGTTTTGTTTTAATAGTTTATTAGCAATGTTTTCAAATTCGGTTTGAAATTTTTCCTGAAGCTTTTGGGTTTCTTCTTTTAGTTCGGTGTGTTTGGTTTTGTATTCGGCTAATTCTTTGGTAAGGATGTTATTGTCTTGCTGTAGCTTAACTAGTTCTTCCTGCTGTTGTTTGAAAAACTCTCTCGATTTTTCTAAGTTACCGGTTAGTTGCCCTTTTTCCGACAATAACTCATCTTTTTGTTTTTCTAAAGCATGCAGTTTTTCATTATCAACAGAACCATTGGAGCTTCCGTATTTTGTTTTGGCGAACAAAAACCCTACAGCAACTCCTGCCACTAAACCAATGATTAGAAAAAAGATATCCATAAATTAATGCAATAAAGGTAAGGGAAAAAATCAGAATTAATAATTCAAAATAAGAACCGGAGTTCCTTCCGGTATGATGGAAAACAGTTCAACAATATCTGCATTTTTCATTCGTATGCATCCGTGTGACTGAGGCGTGCCGATTAAACCTTCTTCAGAAGTACCATGAATATATATATAGCGATTGTACGAGTCAACTTTTCCGCCCTTGTTCAAACCGCTTTCCATTCCTTCCAGCCACATAATTCTGGTGGTAATATCATCGGTGGGAGATTTAGTGTTGTCGGTATATATTTTGGCAGTTTTTCCGGCATATACTCTGGACTGAAACAAACCACCCTCCGGAACATTGTGTCCGATTTTATTTTTTACTCTGTGCAAACCAATAGGAGTTTGCTCACTCCCGTAATCGTTTCCGGCTCCATTGGCAGCGGTAGAAATTTTGTATTTTTTTAAGATGGCATCGTCTTCAATCAAATACATGTTTTGATACTTTACCGAAACAAACAAATACATTTCGAACTTGTATTTTTTGTATTTGATGTTCACGTATTCTTTTAAGAAACTAGCGAGCATTTCTTCGGGTGGTGAGCTGGGTTTTTCCACCACTTCTTTTTCTACTTCTTCTATTTGGTTTTCTTTTACCTCCAGCTCCTTTTCTTTTTTTGACTTTCCGGAGCCCTTGAAAATACTGCATGAGCTAAGCATTACTAAACCAATGATACATATCCAGAGCGGCTTCATGGGAAACGAAGAAAAGTATTTTTTGTCTTTTTGAATAAGCTAAGTATTAATACTTATGCAATACGAGTTGTGAATTAGTGGCTAAAAATAGTTAACGAATCCGAAATGGATTTTTGCCGAACGAATTAAAAAGGTGCTGTTGAATTCATTTCCTATGGCATAGGTTAAACTAAAAATTCCCACCTTGCTATCAAAAGCAATACCGCCACCAAAAGAAGTAGGTTGGTAGTGCAATGTGGCGGGAAGTGCAGTAGCGTTATTTTCCCAATATCCCACATCGGTAAAAGCGAATAGATAAGAATTTTGCTCTAAAATAAATCGTAACTCAAAGGTGTTTATGGCATAAAAAGAAGCAAAGATGGACTCTTCGTCAAAACCTCTTAAAGTTTTAAACCCTCCTATTCGGTACAATTCGTTTTTAAATATGGTGTTGTTTTCTATAATGGCGGAACGGATGCCGTAATTAAAAATGAAGCGTTTATAAACGGGAAAAAAGAAGTCGGCAGAAATTTCTGCCTTGTAGCGGGTAGAGTTGGTTTCTATGTCTTTAAAGTTTTCAAGCAAATTACTGTCAGTGGGTAGGATAATTTTTTTGAAACCGGTAGAGGCAAAAAAGTCAAGGCTGAAACCTTTTCTGGGGTTGAGCTTATAATCTAACTTTTCTAAGTGGACTCCCAGACCGTAAGCGTTTACCTTTACATCGTTCAGCTCCGGCAGACTGCTGCTGAATGCCGTTTGCTTGATTAAAGTATTAGAACTTTCGGCTGTGTAAACGAATTTTAAATAGTTGTTGGCCGAAAACAAATAGCGAAATCCGATGTTGTTCTTTACGTCCAGAAAAGAAGAATCACGCTTGTATAAATCTAAATGATAATCGAAACCAAGAGGTGTTCCTAACAGATACGGGTAAACAAACTTCACATCTAAATCTTGTGTTTGGTTGGAAAGGTTTCGCCAGTTAAAGAAGATTTCTTCGCCATGCCCGAAACCGTTGAGCAGCTTTAATTCAATGTCGCCCGTAAACCTTATTTTACCGTTTTGGTCGGGCTGAAACCCTAAAATACCGTTGAATCGGCTGGCTTTTCTCTTTTTTAGAAAGAGCGTAAGCTCACAATCTTCTTTGGTAAAAATTACTTCGGCAGGTTTAAAAGCCTCTACAAACGGCAGGTTCTTAATTCGGGTGTCTATCTTTTTAATTTCTGCTTCATTGTAGGCACCGCCTTCTTTAATGGAAAGATAATTGGCAATAAAGCTCTCCGAAACTTTGGCGTCTCCCGAAATAATTAAACTGTCGATTTTATAAAACTTGTTTTTAGTAATGTTTAAGTTGGCTTTTATACCATTGTCTAAAAACTCCACACTGTCTAGCCCTACTGATACAAAAGGGAAGCCGTGATTTTCGTAATACTGAATGATGGACTCAAATAGATTGCCGATTTGTTTGGGTTTAAACTTAGAGGCGGTAAACAGTTTTTCTTTGTAATTGGTTTTATGGATAACATCGCTTTCGGCATTGCCGCTTTTAAGTGCGACCCATTGGTAAGGTTTGTGCGGATTAAAATACGCCATGTATTTTTCTTCTTTCCACACTACACTGTCTAGCTCGGCTAGTAAATACGACAGGCTATTTAGCTGAACAATTACATCACGGGTGGCTTTGCCTAACTCGTTTTCATCGTTAAGGTAGGACGGGAAGTCTAGTTTTTTAAATTCTTTTTTTGGAAGTTTGGGGACGATGATGTCAAAAGGAATCTTTTCTTTTTTCTGGGCGAAAAAAAGGGAAGGAAAGAGGAATAGAATAAGAAGCCCCTTTTTCATATTATGACAATAGTTTAATGTTTTCCTCTTCGCTTGCTTCCTGGATTCCTGATCTCCATTTCATTTCGTCAGGAATGATAATAAGAAGTTTCTCGCTTTTCCATTCCCGTGAAAACGGGAAACGCAAGTTCAATGAAATTAATCCAGATATTTTAGAAAAGCGAGAATAATCTATTTCTTTTAGTAGTAGCATTAATTTAAACTCCAGTCAATGGGCAAAAGCCCGTGTTGGGTTAAAACGGCATTTGTTTTAGAAAAGTGTTTGCAGCCAAAAAAACCATTACTGGCCGAATAAGGCGAAGGATGAGCCGCTGTTAAAACCGTATGCTTTTGTGTGTCGATAAGCTGGGCCTTTGCTTGGGCAAATTTTCCCCAGAGCAGAAAAACCAGTTTCTCTTTTTTGTCCGAAAGCGTTTTAATTACACTATCCGTAAAGTTTTCCCAACCTTTTTTTTGGTGTGAGCCGGGCTGTTTGGCTCGTACGGTTAGCGTAGCGTTGAGCAATAACACACCTTGCTTTGCCCATGCCGTTAATTCTCCGTGATTAGGCGGTGCAATGCCTAAATCGTTTTGTATTTCTTTAAAAATGTTTTTTAAGGAAGGCGGAGGGTTAACGCCTTTCTTTACTGAAAAGCTTAAGCCGTGTGCCTGTCCGATGCCATGGTAAGGGTCTTGCCCAATGATGACCACTTTTACATCTTTAAAAGGAGTATAATTAAATGCATTAAAGATTTCTTTGCCCGGAGGATAAATGGTAAGCCCTTTCTTTTTTTCTTCTATCAAAAATGCTTTGAGTTTGGCAAAGTAAGGCTGCCCGAATTCTTCCAGTAAAGCTTCTTTCCAGCTTTCTTCTAGTTGCGGAGATATGTTTTCGGTAGTGCTCAATAATGCTCTGTTTCAACAAA
>CALALS010000174.1 GCA_937925525.1 uncultured Flavobacteriales bacterium
AAGATTTTGGAAAACATGATTAAAGAAGCTCAAGAAATTGAAGACGAAGAAAAAAGAAAGTTTTTAGTGGGGAGATTGGCCAACTTAATGAAACGTGCTTATCTTTTATATAATTTAGAAAGTGTAGATGATGAAACCATTAAAAGCGACCTTAAGATTTTAGCAAAAGGAAAACTGGCGCTTAGCGATGATGTTCAATTAATCTCTACTAATGAGTTCTTATCAAGAAACAAAGCGAGTATTAAAAAGCATCAAAACAACAAGAACCGAAACAATAAGAATCGTAAGAAAAAAAGAAGATTTTAACGATTAGTTGTTAGCCTTTTTATTTATCCTTTCCCCTACCCCATTTCAATTTAGTTATTTTTGAAAAATAAGGTTGATACTTTCAACTTTACTAACTTATAACTATACAAGATGGGAACCTTTAAAATTAACGGTGGCAAAAAATTAAAAGGAACACTCCAACCACAAGGAGCAAAAAACGAAGCCTTACAAATTTTATGTGCTACACTTCTAACTCCTGAAAAAGTAGTCATCAATAATATTCCTGATATCAGGGATGTAAATAAATTAATTGAACTGCTTGGCGACTTGGGTGTAAACATTCAAAAAACAGGAACAAGTTCTTATACTTTCCAAGCCAATGACGTTAATCTAGACTATTTAATTTCTGATGAGTTTAAGAAAAAAGGTGCTGCACTTAGAGGCTCTGTAATGATTTTAGGGCCACTGCTCGCCAGATTTGGTAAAGGATATATTCCAAAACCGGGTGGAGATAAAATAGGAAGAAGAAGATTAGATACTCATTTTATTGGTTTTCAAAAACTGGGAGCTACTTTTCATTACAATGCCGGTGACCACTTTTACGAAGTAAAAGGTGATAATTTACAAGGAACTTATATGTTGCTGGATGAGGCTTCTGTTACCGGAACCGCTAATATTTTAATGGCAGCCGTTTTGGCAAAAGGAACTACTAACATTTACAATGCAGCCTGCGAACCATACATTCAGCAATTAAGTAAAATGCTCAACTCTATGGGAGCAAAAATTTCAGGAGTTGGCTCCAATCTTTTAACCATTGAAGGCGTTGAAAGTTTGGGTGGTTGCACGCACAACATTTTGCCTGACATGATTGAGATTGGCAGCTTTATTGGGCTTGCTGCCATGACTCGTTCTGAAATACGTATAAAAAATGTTTCGGTAGAAAATCTGGGAATGATTCCTGATGTTTTTAGAAAACTGGGCATTGATGTTCAAATAGACGGTGATGATATTTTTATTCCTGAAAGCGATAGTTACGAAGTAGAAAGCTTTATTGACGGGTCTATACTTACCATTGCAGATGCCCCATGGCCGGGCTTTACCCCTGATTTATTAAGCATTGTATTAGTAGTGGCTACACAAGCAAAAGGCAATGTTTTAATTCATCAAAAAATGTTTGAAAGCAGATTATTCTTTGTAGATAAATTGATTGATATGGGAGCGCAAATAATTTTATGCGACCCACACCGTGCTGCCGTTAACGGACAAAACTTTACCACTCCGCTAAAAGGAATTGAAATGACTTCACCAGATATCAGAGCAGGCGTTTCGTTACTTATTGCCGCTTTAAGTGCAGAAGGAACAAGCGTTATTCATAATATTGAACAAATTGACAGAGGTTACCAAAATATAGATAATCGGCTAAATGCCTTGGGTGCAGATATTGTGAGATTATAACTTGGCAAAGTTATTGTTAATTCGTGTTAAATTAGTTTATCTTTAGGCAACTATTTAAAATTCTTTTACGTTATATTTTAAAAT
>CALALS010000175.1 GCA_937925525.1 uncultured Flavobacteriales bacterium
CATCAGAAAAAGGTTTAGGCATGTCACCTAAAAGAATTACTGTTTCTACTGCAGGTATTGCAAAAATGATAATGAAGCTAGCCGATGATAATGTTAGATTTAATTTAGCACTTTCCTTACATGCGGCAAATGATGAAAAAAGAAATTACATCATGCCCATAAATGAAACCAATTCTTTAGCGGCATTGTCAGAAGCTTTAAAATATTTTTACGATAAAACAGGCACCAGAATAACTTATGAGTACATTATTTTCAAAGATTTTAATGACAAAATTGAAGATGCAAAGGAACTGGCAGAGTTTTGCAAAATTACTCCCTGCAAAATCAATATTATTGAATACAACCCTATTGATGATGGTGAGTTTCAGCAGGCAAACTCAGAAAATGTAGATCGCTTTGCCAATTATTTAGAAAGTAAAAATCTGGTAGTTAGTGTAAGAAGAAGTAGAGGAAAAGACATTGATGCCGCTTGTGGGCAATTAGCCAATAAAAATAAAGCTGCGTTTGGTTTATCGTAAATTAGTGATTTGTGATTATAAGCATAAAAATAATAGCACCTTTAATTCTTCTTATAATACTAGTCGGCTGCAATGAATATGAACCTGAAATAGTTTTTGAAAAACCAATAAAAGGAAAATTAGTAAACCTTTCTTCTCGGCTCGGCAACTCTTTTAAAGTTATTCGAGAAGTTGATACTATAGAATACAAAATTTCATTTGACGATATATCAAACATAAATTATATTACTACTTCTGATTCCGATACAATTTTTGTAGGAACTGTTACCAAAAGAAATGAACTTTTCCTGTTAAATAGAAAGCTTCCAAATGAAAAAGTAATTATTCACGCAATTAAAATTACTGACTCAACCATAACCGGACTTGAAACAGAATGGATACAAAATCAAATTATAAAAAATCAAATCGATAGTGGTTATTACCAAAAGATAATTTCCGACACAATAAATAATATCACAATCAGCCCAAAGAAAAAAGATGGAAAACAAATTTTTCGGTTTCTAATAGAGCAACTTAAGCCCGAAAAACTTATTACTTCAAATCAAGATTTAATTGAAGAAAAAAACGAGAGCGTAATTGGTTCTATTGATTATAAATTAATAGATAAAGTATACCCTAATCCATTCATTGATAAAATTACCATTGAATTAAAAAATAAGGCTCCTTATGTAATTACCATTAACGATATAAGTGGAAATAGAGTAAAAACCACTAAACTTAATACTAACCATTTTGAAGTTTATTTACCCAATTTAAGTAAAGGATATTATTTTTTAAAAGTACTGAATACTAGTACTGATGAATCTGAAAGTTTTAAGCTTATTAAAAACTAATCTCTAATTACTACATTTGGCCATTGGGAAAATTGGATGAAATAAAAAAGCCTATTGAGGCGGAAATGGAACATTTTGAAGGATGGTTCAGAAAATCCATGAAAAGCACTGTTCCGCTGCTTGATAAAATTACCCACTACATTATTAAAAGAAAGGGAAAGCAAATGCGTCCTATGTTTGTGTTTCTCTCTGCTAAGGCTCACGGAAACGTTGGCGACACCACCTATATTGCAGCTTCTCTAATTGAATTATTACATACGGCAACTCTAGTTCATGATGATGTGGTAGATGATGCGCATTTACGAAGAGGCTTTTTCTCTATTAACTCCATTTGGAAAAATAAAATTGCTGTTTTAGTTGGCGATTTTTTACTTTCAAAAGGCTTGTTGCTTGCCATAAAAAACAAACGGTTTGATTTGTTGGAAATCGTTTCAACAGCTGTTGAACAAATGAGTGAGGGCGAGCTTTTACAAATAGAAAAAGCCAGAAGGCTTGACATCAAAGAAGAAATTTATTACGATATCATCCGACAAAAAACGGCTTCTTTAATTGCTTCTTGTTGCGCAACGGGAGCTCTCTCTGTAGGTGCCGATGAAGCCACCGTAAAAAATATGTGGGAGTTTGGAGAACTGACGGGTATGGCTTTCCAGATAAAAGATGACCTGTTTGATTATGGTGAAGGCGGAAAAATTGGTAAGCCAACCGGTATAGATATTAAAGAGCAAAAGATGACATTACCGCTAATTTATGCGTTAAATAATGTTTCTAAAAGTGAAAAAAGGTTTATCATCAATGTGGTAAAAAATCATCATGAAGATAGCAAGAAAGTAAAAGAAGTTATCCAAAAAGTAATTGCTTCCGGTGGAATTGAATATGCTACCCAAAAAATGGAAGAGTACAGAGATAAAGCACTTGCAAAATTAGATTCACTTCCTGATACCGAAGCTAAAAATAGCCTCCGGAATCTTGTTATCTTTACCACAGAAAGAAACAAGTAAAACAATAATCTCCTTTAATTCAAGTTAGTTCGTACAAAGTATTTTTGAAATTTAACATTATTTCTTTCCTATATGAAAAGTCATGTCACGCTGATACTAGTAGCACTTTTTCCACTTTTTTCTTTTTCACAAAAATTAGAACATGCGGTAGGTTTAAATTTCAACTTTTTACATAATAAATATTATGGAGGCATAGACTATAAACTTTTACGAAACAGTAATACTTACAACACTAACTTATTGTGGTCATTTCAGTTAAACTATGGAATACTTGGCATTAAAGAATATTCTATATCTGATGAAAATGTAGACACAACAGGTGGAGGAATTCTTGTTTCGAATGGCCTGGGTGGGCCAATTTATGTTGGTCCCTCTTTGCCTGGTTATTATGCCAATTATCAAAAGGTAAAAGTTAGAGGATTAAATTTCTCGGTGGTAAGAGATTTCCAATGTTATAATTTTATTTATTTGGGAATTGGCGCTGGGTACGCCATGGGAAAAGACATAGGATATATGACCCACAGAAACCCAAGAACTAATGAAGTTAAAAAAGATTTTTATCCAAATGTGATACACTCCATTTCTGTTTTAACAAAGCCCAGTATCTTTTTTGACGTAAGCAAACTTGTTTCAGTAAACATTGCTGCTCACTTTTACTTTTACTATCCTATCAGTAATGACCAAACACATGCACTTCTTCCTATAATTGGGGTAGAACAAGACTTGTCTTTTTCTTTAGTTTATAAACTATAGGTTTAGGTAAAAAAGTTAATTTTATACCTGAAAACCTTCAACTTTCAAAACACTATGAAATTATTTTTTTATATCGCATGTATCTGCTTTTTGGAAGCAGCTTGCAACACCGAAGAACCCGTTAAAAAAATTATTGATGAGCAATATGAAGACGGCACTCCCAAAAAGGTTTCCTATGAACATGAAAAAGGAACAGATTCAACCGATGCTAAGTTTAAAGAAGAAACTTACTACAAAAACGGACAGATAAGACATCAAGGTGAATTAAAAAATGGGCTAAAGCACGGTCACTGGATTTTTTATTATGAAAACGGAAACGTATGGAGCGAAGGAGAGTTTATTGAAGGAGTGAGAAACGGACCGTCAGTAGCTTATCATAAAAACGGAAATAAAAGAATGGAAGGAGCCTATAAAGATGGAAAGCAAATTGGAGAATGGAAGTTTTATAATGACAAAGGTGAATACGTTAAATCAGAACAATTTAGTAAATAGTATCTTAGCCAAAAGGCAATAGAAGCTATTATCAGATAATTAATACAAGTAATTTTGTTGAACACAAAACAAAAAAATATTAGTAATAAATAATTAGGAACCTCTCCTTTGGAGAGGTTGGAGAGGTTTTAATGATTACCCGCCAAACCATAGAAAAAATTTTTGATGCCGTTCGTATAGAAGAGGTGATTGGTGATTTTGTTAATCTAAAAAAATCCGGTTCTAATTATAAAGGATTAAGTCCTTTTGCAAATGAAAAAACACCATCATTTATGGTGTCGCCTGTAAAGCAAATTTTTAAAGATTTTAGTTCGGGAAAAGGCGGAAACGCAGTTACTTTTTTAATGGAGCATGAACATCTTACTTATCCCGATGCGCTTAGATATCTTGCCAAAAAATACAATATTGAAATTGAGGAAGAAGCTGTAACTCCGGAGGCTCAGCAAGAAGCAAGCGAACGAGAAAGCCTTTACATCGTAAATGACTTTGCTGAAAATTATTTTATCGACCAACTTTTAAATACCGATGAAGGAAAAAACATTGGGTTAAGCTATTTTAAAGAAAGAGGCTTTACGGATGAAACTATTAAATTATTTAAGTTAGGCTATTCACCCAATGGCAGAGATGCTTTCACACAAGCGGCTTTATCAAAAGGACACAAACTTCAGTTTCTTGAAAAAACAGGATTAACCATTGTAAAAGAAGATCGGAAGTATGATAGGTTTTGGGGAAGAGTAATGTTTCCCATTCATAATTTAAGTGGAAGAGTCTTGGGTTTTGGAGGAAGGGTTTTAAAGAAAGATGAAAAAACTGCAAAATACCTCAACTCTCCCGAAAGCGATATTTATCATAAAAGCAAGGTTTTATATGGAGTGTATCAGGCCAAAAAAGCTATTGTTAAAGAAGATAATTGTTTGTTGGTAGAAGGTTATACAGATGTAATTTCACTTTTTCAAAACGGAATTGAGAATGTGGTGGCGTCCAGTGGAACAGCTTTAACGGAAGATCAGGTACGGCTGATTAAGCGATTTACCTCTAACATTACTATTTTGTATGATGGTGACCCGGCCGGTATTAAAGCATCTTTTAGAGGTATAAATCTGATTTTGGAACAAGGCATGAATGTAAAAGTTCTGCTTTTCCCTGAAGGCGATGACCCGGATTCTTTTGCCAGAAAAAATGATACTGAAACCACCAAAAAATACTTAGAAGAAAACGCTAAAGATTTTATTCGATTTAAGATTAGTGTTTTGTTTGATGAAGCAAAAGATGACCCAATTAAGCGTTCAGAATTTATACATGATATTGCCGAAAGCGTTGCTTTAATTCCCGACCACATTAAGCGTTCTGTTTACATTAGTGAGTGTAGCAAACTGCTTGAAATTTCTGAGCAAGCCGTTTTAGCTGAAGTAAACAAATTGCGTAAAGACATACGAACTAAAAAGGCCAGAGACCAAAGAAATTACGAAGAAGCTCCACTACAAATTCAATCACCGCAAAAACAAGCCGAAGAAATTCAGGTGGATAAATTAAATTATCGTGAAAGTGAGTTGCTTAGAATTATGCTTACATACGGAGATAAAACATTTATACATGAAACCAAAGATGAAGAGGGAAATCCTGTAAAAGAAGATGTTCCGGTTTTAGCGTTTTTGTTAGGAGATATTGACCATGACGGAATTGAGTTTAAAAATGAAATTCATCAAAAAGTACTGAATGAAATTATGACTCAATTTCAGCACCAAGAAATTTTTGGGCAACAATTTTTCTTTAATCACCCGGACCAAAGTATAGCGCAATTTTGCATTGACTTAGTAACTTCAAAATATTCGTTGAGCGAAAATTGGGAAAAACACAACATTTGGGTTACTACCGAAGAAATGAATTTATCAAAAGCAGTCTTACAGACACTTTATTTTTTTAAACTACATAAGCTAGAAGAAAGGATTATAAAGCAAGAGGAAAAATTAAAGCTTGCAAATCAGGATGAAAGCACGCTCCTAATTCAGGAGATAAAAATCATGAGAAGTATTATTCGACAGCTTTGTGATTATTTGGGAATTGTGGTGTTAGGATAGATTTTTATAGATAACTTATGGGTTAGTCATACTGAACTTGTTTCAGTATCTACATTTACAACAAAGATTCCGAAACAAGTTCGGAATGACTTCGATAACATATTACATAATGCAAGAAGGGTTTGTCTATATAATGAGTAATAAAAACAGAACTACATTATATATAGGGGTTACTAATGACTTGATGAGAAGAGTTAAAGAACATAAAGCGCTTGAAGGAAGCGTTTTTACAACTAAATACAAACTAACCGACTTACTTTATTTTGAAACAATAAATGGATTTCAAAATGCCATTGACAGAGAAAAGCAATTAAAAAATTGGCACAAAGAATTGGCACAAAGAATGGAAGTGGAACTTAATTAAAGAAACGAACCCTGAACTAAAAGACCTATCTGAAGATTGGTTTGAATAACTATTTTGACTTTGTCATGCTGAATCTATTTCAACATCTATATTTAAAAATGCAAAAACTTAGATTCCGACCCGCCTCAGGCGGACGGAATAACTTAAAGTTTAGTTTATGGCATAGAATCCAGCTTTGCGATTATTTGGGTATTGTGGTGTTAGGTTAAAAATAAAGCTACAAGAGTTACTGCTAAAACAATTACTCCAAGTAATATCAAAAGTATAATACTATCTTTTTTCTTTTTAGATTCTAGTTTTTCTCTAAACTTTAAAAACTCTTCTTCAGACATTTTGTCATCTAATAACGACTTTAGCTCGTCTGAACTTTTGATAGATTCCTCTGCAAAATCTTTAAAAGGTTTTTGTTTCTTTAAACGAGAATTATTTTTCAAAGATGTTATAGCTTGTGAAATATGTCCTGCTCCTCCCGTCATTAGTCTAACTTATCTAAAAATGGTAAATTATATTGCATAATAAATAGTGAAATAATAAACATAATACCAATAGCCAATAACAACGAAAAGATAATTACTTCAATTTGTTGCTCTCGTTTTTTTCTGTTAATCAGCCTAACTTTAAGCCCTTTTAAATTTTCTTTTGCAAGCCTCTTTTCTGTCAGTTTTTTGAGGTTATCACTTTTCTTTGTTGTAATTGGTTGAAGCTTCTTGTCGAAAATTACTTTTTTCTTAGGTCTCTTATTGTTCTTGAGACTAATATTCATTGCATTTATAGAACCACCGCCACCCATAGATTTAATTACGAAAAGCTTCTAAACTAGTTTCAAATCCTTTAGCTTTAGTTGAATGGTAGTATTTCCGTTCCAATGATTTTCTTCAATAGTATAAGCAATATCAAATGGAACGCCTTCTGAAATTTCATTGATATAATGCCCCATTCCCCAACCAATTACATCAAATTTTATACGATTGTCAGTTGGTTCAAACACTTTTAATTTTAGATGGTCTTCTCCAATCAATCTATATTCAGAGGCTAAAACCTGTTTAGTGGTAAAAACAGGTCGCATATTGGCAGGACCAAATGGAGCCATTTGTTTTAAAATACTAACAAATCGGTCATCTATTTGAGCAAAAGAAATTTCTTCATCAATTTGTAAAGATGGGGTTAGCAATTCATCTGTAATGTTTTCGCAAACTGCTTTTTCAAAGGCTTCGGCAAAGGCTTCCACATTTTCGGGTAACATAGTTAATCCGGCTGCATACTTATGTCCACCAAATTTTTCCAGTAAATGAGCACATTTTTCAATGGCTTCATGCACATTATAACCTCTCACCGAGCGGGCAGAACCAGCTACTTTTCCTTCTGAACCACACAAAATTATAGTTGGCTTATAGTGAGTTTCAATCACTCTTGAAGCCACAATTCCTACTACTCCTTTATGCCAATGTTCTTGGTATAAAACAGTTGACTTTTTGTTTTGAAGAATTTCTGATTCTTCAATCATTTTTAAGGCTTCTTCACAAATTTGTCGGTCTATTTCTTTCCTATCCGTATTATGTGATTGTATTAAACTGCCTATTTCATTTGCCTGTTCTTCCGTTTTTGCCATTAATACTTTTACAGCATCTTTGGCATCATCCATACGCCCTGCAGCATTTATTCTTGGCGCAATTAAAAAAACTAAGTCGGTAACGTTTACTGTTCTCTTTTTAAAGTCAAAACCTGCCAACTCTAACAAAGCTTTAATACCTGCTCTTGGTTGTTGGTTAATTATTTCTAAACCAAAATAAGTAAGTACTCTGTTTTCATCAATTATTGGTACAATATCAGCCGCAATGCTAATGGCTAAGTATTCCAATAAATGCTGAATTTCTGCAAAAGGAATTTGCCTCTTTTCACAAACTGCTTGTACTAATTTAAACCCTACTCCACAGCCTGAAAGCTCTTTAAAAGGATACAAACAATCTTTCCGCTTTGGGTCTAGAACTGCATAAGCGTTTGGTAATTCTTCACCCGGAAGATGGTGGTCACATATAATTAAATCAATCTCTTTTTCTTTTGCATAGTTGGCTTTGTCAATTGCTTTAATTCCACAATCCAGAGCCACCATTACTTTACAGTTATTTTCTAACGCAAAGTCTATTCCTTCAGTTGAAATTCCATAGCCTTCAGAGTATCTATCCGGAATATAAAAAAGAAAATCTGCGTTTTGGCTTTCCAAAAAAGAAGAGAACAGAGCAACAGAAGTTGTTCCGTCCACATCATAATCACCAAAAACTAAAATCTTTTCATTCTTTTCAATGGCAGCAATTATTCTATCGCTAGCTTTATCCATATCTTTCATTAGAAATGGATTGTACAAATTTTCTAAACTTGGTCTGAAAAACTGTTTTGCTTTTTCGTAATCTGTAATTTCTCTTTTTACTAGTATTGAAGTAAGACTCTTATCTAAATCGTTTAGTTCAGCAGAAAGTTGATTAATGAGTTCAGTATTATCTTGCTCGCTAATGTCCCATCTTATATTTTTCGTCTTACCTATTTGCATGTTAGTCCTTAATTATTAATAATTTATCGAAAATATTCCTATATTTGCGTCCAAACTGCAAAACTATAAAACATGAGAAAAATTACATTATTTTGTGCTTTAGCTTTTACTTACAATTTTGTTTTCTCTCAAAATATTTCTGAGAACGAAATAACGGTAAAATCTAATGTTTACCAAAATGTTACAGCTACTATAAAAGTAGAAAAATTAACTGAAGCTAATGAAAATGCTTCCGCAATTTATTCTGTAGAAAATAAATCTGTTTCAAAAGAAGTTAACCTAAGTTCATTATTACATCAAGATAATAGTATGCTTAAAGCTAATGGTTGTGATACTGTTACTAACCTTGTACCTGCAACAGATACTGTTTTATACACATGGAACTTTGGTTCTTTAGGATATATGGGTGGAACTATGAGTTATACCAACAAAACTCCCAAATGGGCTGAACATTTTACTAAAACCGGTACTTCTACTCATATACAAAACGTAGAATTAACTTTTACGGATGGATATTCGCCATCTTCTACAAAAACATTTAAAGTTACCGTTTGGAATGACAATGGCCCGAGTGGTGCACCTGGAACGGTTTATGACTCTTATAACATTCCTTACAAAACAATTGAAAACTGGATTAAGCAATTTCAAGGAGCTGTTAAAGTTACCTTATCATTTAATAACCCAATCAACATTTCTCTTGATCCAACTTTCTTTGTTGGTGTTGAATGTGATACATTTGTTCCGGATACACTTTCTATGGCTTATACTAAAAATTTATTTGGAATAGCGGGAAGAACAAATAAAGTTTGGACAAATATTGCTGGTCCTTGGAATCAGGTAAGTTCAATTTTTATTGACCAAAATAACAACCCAGTTTGGTTAAACGGGTTTACAAGAGTGGGTGTTACTCAGTTTCCTATTAATGCAAGACCAACTCCGTTAACTGATACAATATGTCAAGGGGATGTTATTGCTTACTCTTCACTTAATACCACTAATGTTTCCAGTTATCAGTGGGTGTTCACACAAGGTAGCCCTGGTAATGGTACAACTGCTAATATGAATGTACAATATAACACACCAGGCGTTCACTCTTATCAATACAGAGCCTATAATCAGTGTGGTATGGCCAATGCCTATGTTGGGCAAATTACTGTAAACCCAAAACCAACTTCTGCTATTACTGGACCTACATTTGTTTGCCCTGGTAATTCTGCAACACTAGTAGGAGCAGGTGGTGGAACTTACTTGTGGATTGGTGGTGGAG
>CALALS010000176.1 GCA_937925525.1 uncultured Flavobacteriales bacterium
TCTTGTCGCAGCTCTCCTTCCGATTCATTGATGACTTCGTTGAGCCACTTCAAGGATTTTTTGTGTTCGCCTGCACCAAAGTAAGCGTAAGCAAAGTTGTAGTTGAGTAGCGATTTTTCTTCTTTAGAGAATGAACTTTCCAAATCTTCATAACGCTCTAGCGAAGTGTTGACAGCATTTAATAATCTCTTCTCATCACCCAATGCTTCAAAAATTACCAACTCTGCATTTAGCGTGAAAATAAAAGATTTTACTTGAAGGTCTCTGCTGTAAAATGCTTTGTGGTTGGACAAGTTTTTTAGCTTTTTTAGGTTGGCTTCCAGCTTATCTTTTTGCTGGGTTTCCATATAACCGAAACAAAGGCTGTCCACAGCACGCAAGTATCGCTTAGGAACTTCTTCAATAATTTCGGGATGAGTTTCAAATACATCTACTACTTTTTCAAACTTGCTAAGTGCACCCGCATGGTCGTTGTTTCCAATGTATCCCATGCCTTGTATTAAATAACAGGTTGCCGTAGCTTTAATAGACTTAGCGGTATTTTTTCCTTTAATGAGCGGATGGCTCATTACCTCATCAAATATTTTTTTCTCGTTTTTATTTCTGGCAAAAATTCCTTCTTTTCGAGAAGCGTGATTAATCTTAGAAAACAATAAATGATACTCGGCTATGTTATTTAGCTTTTCTATGCAAGCTTGTTCTTCTTTAATTAAATCGGCAACGTCTGTTTCAAAATTTCCCCTGAGGTATTCTTCTTCCATCAAGCGTTTTTCCCAGTTGATGATGTCTAATAAGTAGTAAAACTTTTCGTAAGTGTAGGCTATTGTTTTAGCTTTTCTAACCAGCTTAATACATTCTTTAAACATGGTCTTGTCATACAAGAGTTCAATGTTTCTTAACAACTCATGCAAGATTGCCGCTGCACTTCTATCGGAATGATATCCTCTAAGACTCTTTAAAATGATGTTGAAAAGATGGTTTTTTTCGGAAGGTAAATGTTTGATGAAGGTTTCTTTTTTAAATCTTTCTTTTATCTCTTCCTCATCGTATTCTTTTTGTTTTTCGATGGCATCGAACAACTTGATGTAGTTCTTAGAACCTGTTTGCAGTGCAGAGTTTAGCTTAAAGTACCTTTTCTCAGACTTAGATAAGGACTTTATCAACTCAAATAATGCCGGAGATGGTTTCATAAACTATTTTGATTTGTGCGTGAAGATGGAATTTCAATAGGCCATTCCATTTCGGGCAACAATAATAAGAAAAAATTATGTCAATTACATATTTAGAAATTCAAGAGTCAGATATTCTCAAATTGCTTACTTTTACTCATCAAAGTATTCAGTAATGAAAAAACTATTCTTTATCTTTTTTTCCTTAGTATCTATAATTGGCTATGCACAAGACAATTGCAGAGAAAGTAAACAAAGTCTTATCCTAGATGATTATTATAAAAAAGCTCCTAACACCCGAAGTGATTCGATAGATATTTTGCATTATACCATTAACCTAGACTTTACAGACTTTAGTAATAAAATAATGAAGGGAAATTGTGTGATTACGCTCACTCCAAAAGTGAATAACATTAACACCATTCAGCTTGACCTTCTAAAGCTTACCGTAGATTCCATTAAGCTAAACAATACTAATCTTACTTCTTCTTATAACGATACTTTATTAAATGTAAACCTTACTGCACCTATTGGAACGGCTGATACCATTGATTTAATTGTTTATTATAGAGGTACGCCACAAACTGACCAAAGCGGATGGGGCGGTTTTTATTATCAAGGCAATTATGCTTATAATTTGGGTGTTGGTTTTGCCGCTGACCCACACAATTACGGAAGGGTTTGGTTTCCTTGTTTCGATAATTTTGTAGAGCGTTCTACATATACGTTTAACATCATTACCAATGGTGGCAGAGTAGCGCATTGTAATGGTCATTTAGCTTTAGATTCTGTGATTGTAAGCGATACCATTTACCGAAGATGGGAATTAAACCAAACCATCCCCACCTATTTGGCTTGTGTAGCTATTTGCGATTATGAAACTGTTCGTTTAAACCACAATGGCATTAATGGTAACATTCCTATTGAGATTGCAGCGGTGGCAAGTGATACCACTAATGTAAAAAACTCATTCGCTAACTTAGGTAACGCTATTGATGCTTTTGAAAAATGGTACGGACCTTATAAATGGAATAAAGTAGGTTATTCTTTAGTGCCTTTTAATTCGGGTGCTATGGAGCATGCGACCAATATTGCCTATCCTAGAATTACCGCAAACGGCTCACTGACGTACGAAACACTAATGGCTCACGAACTTGCACACATGTGGTGGGGCGACCACTCTACCTGTGAAACTGCTGAAGATATGTGGATAAATGAAGGGATGGCGAAATATTCTGAGCACCTCTTTTTAGAGTGGGTATATGGTAAAAAAAGATATTTGGATGAAGTAAAAGCTAATCATGCCGATGTAATACAATATGCACATTTTGAAGAAGGTCAATACAGAGCTATTTCGGGTATTCCACATCAATATACATACGGTAAACATGTGTATGATAAAGGTGCTGTGGTTGCTCATAACTTAAGAGGTTACTTAGGAGATTCTTTGTTTGAAATAGGGCTAAAATCAGTAATGGATAGTTTCCCTTTTACGCACGTTAACAGCTCCGACATCCGTGATGTGATGAGTAGTGTAACGGGCTACAACCTTACCGACTTTTTTAACGATTGGGTTTTTAATCCGGGCTTTAGTCATTTTTCCGTAGATTCTTTTGATGTTACACCCAGCACGGGAAACTATCTTGTAAATGTTTTTATCAAGCAAAAGAGAAGAGGCTCTACTAACCTTCATAATAATGTTCCTCTTACCATAGTATTTAGAGATAACAGTTGGAATACTGATACTCACCGAATAATGATGAGTGGACAAACTATGAGTTTTAGTTTTAGCACACCGCTGAATCCTTCAATGGTAACCATTAATGAAGATAACAACTTAAACATTGCCGTTACAGGAGAAAACTGGAACATTAAAAATAGCGGAAGTTTTAACAGCGGTACTTTTGCAAAAGGCTTGCTAATAATAAATTCTGTTACAGATAGTGCCTTTGTAAGGATTGAACATCACTGGGCAGAGCCCGACCCGATTAAAAACAATGTAAATAATTACAATATTTCTAATTATAGGTATTGGAAAGTAGATGGTATTTTCCCTTCGGGTTTTGATGCTTCGCTACGATTTAATTATGACGGCAGAATGAGTGGAGCTAACGGCTCAGGATATTTAGATATGGATTTAGTTGGAGTTACCGAAGATTCTATCATCTTGCTATATAGAAAAGACGCTGGTGATGATTGGGTAGAATATAGTAAGCACACTAAAAACACCATAGGAAGCTCAAGCAACCAATATGGTATTATTACCATAGATTCTTTGATTAAAGGAGAGTATGCTTTTGCTAACGGTGATTTGAAAACAGGTATTGAAGAAACTGCTAAACAATCATTTGAAATGACGGTTTACCCTAATCCCACTAATGATTTATTGAACATTGAACTTCTTTCAGAAAAAAGAACCGACCAATTTGACTTAACCATTTATGACTTAAATGGTAAAATTGTTTTGGAAAATAAAATAGGCAACTATGTAAGCTTTTCTATCGATAGTTTAAAGAGTGGCAACTATATCGTTAAGGTAAAGAACAGCCAATTTGAACGAACGCAAAAAGTGATTATTAGTAAATAAAAAAGGCTAGCGAATTGCTAACCTTTTTTATCCTTTAAAATTTTAATTGTGTTTAGTTATCGTTTACCCATTTCAACATAATCTCTCTTGTTGGCACCTTGGTAAATCTGTCTTGGTCTTCCAATTGGCTCTCCTCTCATCTTCATTTCTCTCCATTGAGCCATCCATCCCGGTAGTCTTCCCAGTGCAAACATCACGGTAAACATTTTTGTAGGAATTCCTATAGCTCTGTAAATGATACCTGAGTAGAAGTCTACATTTGGATATAAACCTCTTTCTACAAAGTACTCATCTTTCAATGCTACTTCCTCTAACTTTTTAGCAATATCTAAGATTGGGTCGTTAATACCTAATTTCGCCAATACATCATCACACGCTTTTTTGATGATGGTAGCTCTAGGGTCAAAGTTTTTGTAAACTCTGTGTCCGAAGCCCATTAATCTAAATCCGCTGTCTTTGTCTTTTGCCATTGCTACATATTTAGCAACGTCTCCACCATCAGCTTTTATTGCTTCCAACATTTCAATTACTGCTTGGTTAGCACCACCATGAAGCGGCCCCCACAATGCAGAAATACCTGCAGAAATAGAAGCATATAAGTTAGCGTCTGATGAACCTACTATTCTAACTGTAGAAGTAGAACAGTTTTGCTCATGGTCTGCATGAAGAATTAATAATTTATCTAGTGCGTTAACCACTACCGGATCCGGTTCGTAATCTTCCACAGGAAGAGAGAACATCATGTTTAAGAAGTTCTCGCAGTAGGTCATGCTGTTTTTAGGATATACTACCGGGTGGCGCATTTTATTTTTGTAAGACCAAGCTGCTAGTGTTGGCAACTTAGCCAATAAGCGATGCATGGTTAAATCAATTTCTTTTTCCGGTCTTTTCGGGTTTTGAGATTCTGGATAGAACGTAGAAAGCGAACAAACCATTGCCGCTAACACTCCCATTGGGTGAGCCTTTGCAGGATAGCCAGAATAAAATGTTCTTAAATCTTCATGAATCATGGTGTGGCGAGTGATGGACTCTTTAAAGGCCGCATACTCTTCCTTAGTTGGTAGTTCACCATAAATCAACAAATAAGCTACTTCTAAGAAAGTAGATTTTTCTGCTAACTGCTCAATTGGATATCCTCTGTAACGTAGTATTCCCTTTTCACCGTCAAGAAAAGTAATTGCACTTTCCGTAGCTCCGGTATTTTTGTAACCGGAATCTAAAGTAATGTATCCACTTTGCCCTCTAAGTTTAGTAATATCTACAGCTTTTTCTCCTTCAGTACCCACTACTACCGGTAGCTCGTACTCTTTGCCGTCTAAAATAATTTTTGCAGTTTCTGCCATGATGATTTAATGTGTTTTTAAGTTACAGGTTTTTTGAACCCTCACGAAAGTAGTATTCGCAAAAGATTTTTCAAAATTATTTTTGAGAAAAAGCAAAAAAAATAGCGTTAGGGCAAACTAACGCTATCTACTTAGCCATAACAAAATGAATTGTTACTTAGTTATTTTCAAGCTCAAACTTTAGTTCGTTTTCGTCAAACGCAAAGCCCATGTCTTCATCTTTTTCTTCTGTTGCAGTTGCTTTTGAAGTAGATTTAGAGGTGGTTTCTTTAGCTGCTTTTTTCTCTTCTTTTTGAGAAGCTTTTAAGTCTTTTACTGAAACGATATTATTTAATGAAGCTAATTCTAATTTTAAATCTCTTAAACACATACCTAGAGCAATAGCCATGTTAAAATCGGTTAGTTTAAAACTCACCTCAAAATCGTCACCGGTAGCTTGTGGGCTAACAGAGAAATCGAATTTATTTTCTAAACAATAATCGAGTAATAATTGAATTTGTTTTTTCTTTACTACTACAGTTGGTGTGCTTTCCATATCTATGCTCATAATTGTGTTTTTTGTTGTAGAGCAAATGTAGCTTACCCAAATTGCAACGCAAAAGGGCAGTTTTTAACAAGTTGTTGAAAAGCTGAAGCCATGTTAACAACTTATTTCTTTAGAATTGAAAATCAGGGATAAAAAAAAGAGTACCTCAATTAGTACTCTTTATAACTTGAAATGTAATCTTACTTACAAAAACTTTAAGCTTCGGCCTTGATAGATACCTGTGCCGCCAAGGCTTTCTTCAATACGCAATAGTTGGTTGTATTTTGCCATTCTGTCGGAACGAGAGGCTGAACCTGTTTTTATTTGTCCGCAGTTTAATGCTACAGCTAAATCTGCAATGGTATTGTCTTCTGTTTCACCGGAACGATGACTCATGATGGAAGTATATCCCCAACGGTGTGCTAAATCAACCGCTCTTACGGTTTCGGTAAGTGTGCCTATTTGGTTTACTTTTACTAGAATAGAATTTGCCACACCACCTTCAATACCTTGCGCTAAACGAGCGGTATTGGTTACAAATAAATCATCTCCTACTAGTTGCACTTTATCTCCAAGGGCATCGGTGAGCTTTGCCCAACCTTCCCAATCATCTTCTGCTAAACCATCTTCAATAGAAAGGATTGGATATTTGTTGCACCACTCTGTCCAGTAGGCCACCATTTCATCAGAGGTCAACTTCTTACCATCTGATTTATGGAAATGATAGATTTTCTTTTTTTCATCATAAAACTCTGTAGTGGCAGCATCCATAGCAATATATACTTCATCACCGGCTTTGTAGCCTGCTTTTTCTATGGCGGTTAATACCGTTTCAATGGCTTCTTCGTTTGATTTGATATTGGGAGCAAAGCCTCCCTCATCTCCTACATTGGTTGAATAACCCTTGTCTTTCAATACTTTTTTGAGGTGATGAAATATTTCCGTTCCCATTCTTAGCGCATCAGAAAAGGTGTCTGCACCAACAGGCATTACCATAAATTCCTGGAAATCTATTTTGTTGTCGGCATGTGAACCACCGTTTAAAATATTCATTAACGGAATAGGTAAAAGATGAGCGTTTATTCCGCCTACGTATCTATACAATGGCATATTTACTTCTTGAGCTGCTGCTTTTGCACAGGCTAAAGAAACTCCCAACATTGCATTTGCGCCTAAGTTGGCTTTGTTTTCGGTGCCATCCAGAGCAATCATTTTACCATCAATGGTAGTTTGGTCAAAAATGTACTGACCTTTAAGTTCTTCTAAAATGGCAGAATTTACATTTTGAACGGCTTTGGTAACTCCTTTCCCAAGGTATCTTTTTTCGTCTCCGTCTCTTAATTCTACCGCCTCATGCTTTCCTGTTGAAGCACCTGAAGGAACTGCTGCAATACCTATCGCACCGCTATCAGTATATACTTCTACTTCAATGGTAGGATTTCCTCTTGAATCTAATATTTGACGTGCGTTAATGTGAGATATAAAGCCCATACGTTAATGTTGAATTGTGAATTTTAAATTATGAATTATGAACAAGTTGTTTGCTTTTTACAATGTTTTCGATGAACTCATCAAACAAGTATCTAGCATCATTTGGACCGGGAGATGCCTCAGGGTGGTATTGCACGCTAAAAGCGGCTCTATCTTTCAAACGAATGCCCGCTAGTGTATTGTCGTTTAAATGAATGTGAGTTATTTCGATATTATCATTTTTTTCTGCAGATTCCATATCTACAACAAAACCATGGTTTTGAGAAGTGATTTCTCCTTTTCCGGTAAGTAGATTTTTAATCGGGTGGTTTATTCCTCTATGGCCATTGTGCATTTTTTTAGTAGTTAACCCACAAGCTAAAGAAAGTAATTGATGCCCCAGACAAATTCCAAAAACAGGAATTTCTGAGTCCAACATTTCCTTAACATTTTGAATTACATTAGTCATGGCAGATGGGTCTCCAGGACCGTTAGAAAGCATAATACCATCAGGGTTCCATGCTTTTATTTCATCTAAAGTGGTATCCATCGGAAACACTTTTAGATAGCAATTTCTTTCTGCCAAACATCTTAGAATATTCCTTTTCACACCTACATCTAACACTGCCACTTTATGTTCTGCTGTTTCTTCTCCAAAATAGTAAGCTTCTTTGGTAGAAACTTTAGAAGAAAGTTCAAGTCCTTCCATTGATGGAATTTCTTTTACTATTTTTTGAAGTTCTTCCAGTGAAGTGCCATCATTTGAAATTACTACATTCATTGCACCCTTATGACGAATATGACGTACAATTGCTCTGGTATCTACATCAGATACCGTAACAATTTTATCTCTTTCGAAATAGCTTTGTAATGATTCAGTAGCGGCCACTCTTGAATAAACTTTGGAAAACTTTTTGCAAATAAACCCTGCTATTTTCACTGAGTCTGATTCTACTTCTTTATCGCTAACACCGTAATTACCAATATGTGCTGTTGCGGCCACTAATACTTGTCCGTAGTAAGACGGGTCGGTAAAAATTTCCTGGTATCCTGTCATTCCTGTATTGAAACAAATTTCACCGGTAGCAGTTCCTTTATGCCCTGCTCCTTTTCCATAAAATATTGTTCCGTCTTCTAGTAAAACTATCCCTTTTAGTGATGTATCTTCCATTTAAAATTAAGTTTTGACCTGTTTAATTTGCGGAAATAAAAGTATAAAAAAAGGATAAGTCGCTTGACTTATCCTTTTCTACAATTATTAATAATTTTGAACAATTACTCTGCTTTATCATCAGCTTTGTCTTCGTCTTTTTTTGGTTCTTCTTTAGGGGCTTCCTCTTTTGGAGCCTCTTCTTTTTTTGCTTCAGCTTTAGGTGCTTCCTCTTTCTTTGCTTCAACCTTTGGAGCTTCTTCCTTCTTAACTTCAGCTTTTGGAGTTTCCTCTTTTTTAGCCTCAGCTTTAGGAGCAGCTTCAGTTGTAGCATCAGTAGCTTTTTTACCGGCTCTTCTGGTTCTTTTCTTCTTAGTTCCTGTAGAAGTAGAAGAATCTTTTGTCATTAGTTCGTTGTAATCAACTAATTCAATAAAGCACATATCAGCGTTATCTCCTAATCTGAAACCTGTTTTAATGATTCTAGTGTAACCACCAGGTCTGTCAGCAATTTTAGGAGCTACTTCTCTAAAAAGTTCAGTCACAGCATATTTATCCAATAAATAGCTAAACACAACTCTTCTTGAGTGAGTAGTATCGTTTTTAGACTTTGTTAAAAGTGGCTCGATATATTTTCTTAAAGCTTTTGCTTTAGCAGTAGTTGTTTCAATTCTTTTGTGAAGAATTAAAGAACTAGCCATATTAGAAAGTAAAGCTCTTCTGTGCCCTGTTTTTCTTCCTAAATGATTAAACTTTTTCCCGTGATTCATTACTCAATATTTAAATATTACTTTCTCTTTATTAAAAAAGTAAATTATTCTTTATCTAATTTATATTTAGCTAAATTCATTCCGAAGGTTAAACCTTTTACCTCTACTAACTCATCTAACTCGCTTAATGATTTTTTACCAAAGTTTCTGAACTTTAATAAATCATTTTTATTGAACTGAACTAAGTCACCTAATGTTTCTACGTCTGCAGCTTTTAAGCAATTTAAAGCTCTAACTGAAAGGTCTAGGTCAACTAATTTAGCTTTTAATAATTGACGCATTCTTAATGCTTCTTCGTCAAATTCTTCTTCAGCAGTTTTCTCTTGAGCATCAAGTGTAATTCTCTCATCAGAGAATAACATAAAGTGATGTATTAAGATTTTAGCTGCTTCTTTCAATGCTTCTTTTGGATGGATTGAACCGTCAGTATTAATCTCAATGATTAATTTTTCGTAGTCGGTTTTTTGTCCTACCCTGTAATTCTCAATGTTATATTTCACATTTTTGATGGGTGTGAAAATAGAATCGATAGGCATTGTTCCTGCTGCAACTTTTCCGCTTGGTTTGTTATCATCTGAAGATACATAACCTCTTCCTTTTTCAATGGTTAATTCTATTTCTAACTTAACAGAAGAATCCATGTTACAGATAACTAAATCCGGATTAAGGATTTGGTATGAAGAAGCAAATTTACCGATATCGCCAGCAGTAAGTGTTTTTTGACCTTTAACAGTCATGGTTACTTTTTCTGAGTCAGTATCTTCAATTTGTCTTTTAAATCTAACTTGTTTGAGGTTTAAGATGATTTCGGTTACGTCTTCAACAACACCTTTGATAGTAGAGAATTCATGGTCAACACCACTAATTTTTACTGATGTAATTGCGAAACCTTCTAATGAAGAAAGTAAAATTCTTCTTAGTGCATTACCAACAGTAATGCCATATCCTGGTTCTAGTGGACGAAATTCGAACACACCATTGTAATCGTCTGAATTGACCATTACAACTTTATCTGGTTTTTGAAAATCTAATATTGCCATTTCTATATATTTATTATTATTTAGAGTATAACTCTACGATTAATTGTTCATTTATATTCTCTGGGATTTGAGTTCTTTCAGGAGCAGAGATAAATTTACCTGTAAGGCTGTTTCTGTCAAACTCAATCCAATCCCATTTAGCATCACTTTGGTCTAGTGAGTTAGTGATTAATTCTAAAGATTTAGAACGTTCTCTAACGCTAATTACATCTCCTTCTTTTAATTGGTATGAAGGAACATTTACTAAACCGCCATTTACCATAATGTGTCTGTGAGAAACTAATTGTCTTGCGCTTCTTCTTGTTGGAGCAATACCCATTCTGAATACTACGTTATCCAATCTTGACTCACAAAACTTTAATAAGTTTTCACCTGTAATACCTTTACTTCTGTTAGCTTCATTGAACATTTTTTCAAATTGACGCTCAAGAATTCCGTAGGTATATTTAGCTTTTTGCTTTTCAGCTAACTGAACTGCGTACTCAGATTGCTTTTTTCTTCTCTTAGCGGGACCATGTTGTCCAGGAGGATAATTCTTTTTTTCTAAAGCTTTGTCAGGGCCATAAATTGGCTCTTTAAACTTTCTTGCAATCTTTGATTTTGGGCCTGTATATCTAGCCATTTTTTTGTATTATTTAGTTATGATTAAACTCTTCTTCTTTTTGGAGGACGACAACCGTTGTGAGGTAGCGGAGTAATATCCATAATTTCGGTTACCTCAATGCCCACTCCTGCAATTGCTCTAATTGCAGATTCTCTTCCTGCTCCGGGTCCTTTTACAAATACTTTTACTCTTCTTAAACCAGCTTCAAAAGCAATTTGTCCACACTGTTCTGCTGCCACTTGTGCTGCATAAGGAGTGTTTTTCTTAGAGCCTCTGAAACCCATTTTTCCTGCTGAAGACCAAGAGATAACTTGACCTTGATTGTTGGTAAGAGAAATAATAATGTTGTTGAATGAAGCTTGAATATGAGCTTGGCCACCAGCTTCAACTTTAACATTTCTTTTCTTCTTGGTAGTTGATTTTGCCATCTTACTTTATTATTTAGTAGCCATTTTTTTGTTAGCAACTGTTTTTCTTTTTCCTTTTCTGGTTCTAGCGTTGTTTTTAGTAGTTTGACCTCTAACCGGTAAACCAGAACGGTGTCTGATACCTCTGTAACAACCTATATCCATTAAACGCTTAATGTTTAACTGAATTTCAGAACGAAGTTCACCTTCAATTCTACCGCTAGCTGTAACAGCTTCACGAATAGCAGTTGTTTGGTCATCGTTCCAATCTTGAACCTTTACATTTGGATCAACGCCAGCTTCAGCTAAGATTTTAGCAGCTTTGCTTTTTCCGATTCCGAAAATGTAAGTAAGAGCGATAAGCCCTCTTTTGTTTTTTGGTATGTCTATACCTCCTATCCTTGCCATAGTATAATATATATTTTACCCTTGTCTTTGTTTAAATCTTGGGTTCTTTTTATTAATTACATAGAGTTTGCCTTTTCTTCTTACAATTTTGCAATCGGCACTTCTCTTTTTTATTGACGACTTTACTTTCATCTGCTCAATTTTTATTTATTTATATCTAAATGTAATTCTACCTTTTGTTAAGTCGTATGGAGACATCTCCACTTTAACTTTATCGCCAGGAAGAATACGTATGTAATGCATTCTCATTTTTCCGGAAATATGTCCGGTAATAACATGTCCATTTTCAAGCTCAACTCTAAACATAGCATTAGACAATGCTTCTACTATTGTTCCATCTAATTCTATTGACGCTTGTTTTGCCATTTATTATTTCTTATTTTTTAATACTTCTTCAACTTCTTTAAAGCTTGATAAAACCTCACATTTTCCTTTTCTAATCACCACATCATGCTCATAGTGTGCGGAAGGTTTGCCATCAGCGGTTAGAATTGTCCAACCATCTTTGTCTTGCGTAACATTTTTTGAACCCATGTTAATCATTGGCTCAATTGCTACTACCATTCCTTCTACTAACTTAATTCCGTTGCCTCTTTTACCATAGTTAGGAACCTCAGGTGCTTCGTGCATGCTTTTTCCTAAACCATGCCCTACCAACTCTCTTACTACTCCGTAACCGTTACTTTCTGCATGAGTTTGAACCGCATAGCCAATGTCGCCAATTCTATTTCCTGCAACCGCTTGTTCTATTGCAAGGTCAAGGCACTCTTTTGTAACTTGCAAGAGCTTCTTAACATCTTCAGAAACTTCACCTACCATAAAAGTATAGGCAACATCACCATAGTATCCGTTCATTAAAACACCGCAGTCCACTGAAACTATATCTCCACTTTGCAGTGGGTTTGAAGTAGGTAAGCCATGAACAACTGCACTATTTACAGATGTACATAGGGTGTATTCGTACCCGTGAAATCCTTTAAATCCAGGTTTTGCACCATGGTCAAGGATAAACTCTTCAGCAACTTTGTCAAGCTCAAGTGTAGTTACACCCGGCTCAATGTGTTTAGCAACTTCTGCTAAGGTTTTACCAACAAGTAAAGAACTTTGTCTTATTAATTCAATTTCATCTTCTGTTTTCAGATAGATCTTTCCCATACTATCCAGCCATTCCTACTCCGCCTGTGCTACTTCTTCCTTTAATTCTACCTGATTTCATTAATCCATCATACTCTCTCATTAATAAATGAGATTCAATTTGTTGCAATGTATCTAGCACAACACCCACCATAATTAATAGTGACGTTCCGCCAAAGAATTGAGCAAATTGAGAGTTTACTTCTAAAATACCGGCAAAAGCAGGTAATATTGCAACGAATGCTAAGAATATTGAACCCGGAAGGGTAATTCTTGACATTACATTATCAATGAACTCAGAGGTTCTTTTTCCGGGTTTAACACCAGGGATAAAGCCTCCGTTTCTTTTCAAATCATCTGCAATTTGGTTTGGATTAACCGTAACTGCAGTATAGAAATATGTAAAAGCGATACAAAGTAACGCAAAAGTAAAATTATACCAAAATCCGGTAAAGTCTGCAAATGCTGCTGCAATACCACTCATTGAATCAGAAAATCCTGCTAAGGTAATAGGCACAAACATAATTGCCTGAGCAAAGATGATTGGCATTACACCAGCAGCATTAACTTTTAAAGGAATGTATTGTCTCACTCCACCTTGTTGCATCATTTTAGAGCCTTTACCAACTATTCGCTTGGCAAAGTGTACAGGAATTTTTCGTGTTCCTTGTACAAGCATGATACATGCTATTACAACTAATATTAATGCTACCATCTCAATTAAGAATACCACCATACCTCCGTTTGAAAGTCTGGAAGCAAACTCAGCAGTAAATGCAAATGGTAAGTTAGCTATAATACCAATCATAATTAATAATGAAATACCATTGCCAATTCCTTTTTCAGTAATTCTTTCACCTAACCACATTACAAACATAGTTCCTGTAACCAAAATAATTACAGCAGGGAAAGTAAACGACCAAAAACCAACATTATAAATAGCTTCATTTGGAACTTGAGTAGCTATATAACCAGGAGCTTGCATTGC
>CALALS010000177.1 GCA_937925525.1 uncultured Flavobacteriales bacterium
TTTAGTAACGGTAAAGTTCGGAAAAAGTTTTTCAATAAGATGTTAAAAAATCAAAACTTCACAGATTTCTTATTCTGGCAAAAACACCGAGCGGTAACTTTACCCCTGAAGATGCCTGTAAATAAAGCTCCCCAACTTCTTTTTCTTGCGAAGAAAGTGGTTGTATAAAGTTTTCTAATATCATTGAAGAAAAGCCCAACGAATAAGTGTTTAGCACCAAAAAGTGCTGCTCTTCTAACATACTAAATACGTGCTTAAGCATTTCGTTAATATCTCTTTCCAGTTTCCAGTTTTCACCTTTTGGCCCATGGCCAAAAGCAGGAGGGTCTAATATTATGCCGTGAAACTTTTTACCATTTCTGGCAGCTCTTTGGCAAAACTTCATGGCATCATCTACAATCCAACGAATGTTTTCTAAATTGGATAACTCCATGTTTTGGTTAGCCCAAGTTACCACTTGCTTAATGCTGTCAAGATGCGTAACATCAGCACCGGCTCTTTTTGCAGCAATAGAAGCACCGCCAGTATAAGCAAAAAGGTTTAAAACCTTTGGTTCTTCAATTGTTTTTTTAAGCTCAAAAATACTGTCGGCAATAAAATCCCAATTGGCAGCTTGCTCAGGAAAAATACCGACATGTTTAAATGATGTGAGACCAAGCCTAAATTTTAAGTTAAGTGGATGATAGTCAATATTCCATTGTTCCGGGCTGCCTTTTTTTAAACAATCCCATTTTCCTTTAGAACTTGAAAGACCAACAAACTTGTAATTTGCTTTTTGCAGCCATTCTTTTTCTGGAAGCCTTCTGTCCCAAACAGCTTGTGGCTCGGGACGTATGGTAATTACTTCACCAAACCGCTCCAACTTTTCTTCGTTGCCACAATCAATCAACTCAAAATCTTTCCACTGAGTAGGAGTAAGCAAGGTAATATTCATAATGCAAAGTTAATATTGTAAACTTATTTTTATATTTAGCCTTTAAAATCTTAAAGTATGAAATATCTATCTATAACATTTGTTGCCCTTGCAATGCTTTCTTTATCTTGTAAAAAAGATGAGTGCGTTGAAAAAAAGAATATTCAAGAAAACTGTGTATGCTATCAAATTGCAGAACCGGTTTGCGGATGTAATGGACAGCAATATACAAATGCGTGTTATGCTGAGTGTGATGGAGTATTGACTTATACAGAAGGTCCTTGCGGGCAATAACATAAGGAAAGCAGAAACTACAGCCCTGACCAATGTCAGGGTTTTTTGTTTTATATGGGTGCTTTTATTTGTAATTTTGCAGAAATTTATGGTTTATGTACATTGAACAACTTTATACCGGCTGTCTTGCAGAAGCCGCTTACTATATAGAATCTGAAGGAGAGGCGGCCATAATTGACCCACTCAGAGAAACAGAGCCTTATATTCAAAAGGCAGCTGCAAGAAACACAAAAATCAAATATATTTTTGAAACCCACTTTCACGCAGATTTTGTTTCAGGTCATGTGGATTTAGCCAAAAAAACAGGAGCAAAAATTGTTTTTGGGCCAAACGCTCAAACTTCTTATGATGCCTACTCAGCAAAAGACGGAGAAGTTTTTGAAATAGGAAAAATCAAAATAAAAGTGCTTCATACACCGGGACATACATTAGAGTCAAGCACTTTTTTATTAATCGATGAAAAGGGTAAAAACCACTGTATTTTTACCGGAGATACTCTTTTTATTGGAGATGTCGGCCGTCCAGACTTAGCTATTGGAAATGGGTTAACACCGGAAGATTTGGCGGGAATGCTATATGATTCTTTGCGAAGTAAAATTATGCCACTAGAAGATGATGTCATCGTTTATCCTGCTCATGGTGCGGGTTCTGCCTGTGGAAAGAAAATGAGCGATGAAACCTTTGCAACACTTGGTCAGCAAAAAGAAACCAACTATGCTCTTCAGGACATAAGTAGAGAAGAGTTTATAAAGGAACTGACTACCGGAATTATGCCTGCCCCTCAGTACTTTGCTAAAAATGCAATGTTAAACAAGGGAGGGTATGAAAGCATAGATAATGCCATGCAAAAAGGAACAAAGGCACTTTCGGCCGATGAGGTAGAGCAATTGCAAAGTCAAGGAGTGCTTGTTCTGGATACTCGCCACCAAAAAGAGTTTTGCGCAGGGCATATTCCAAACGCATGGTTTATTGGCTTAGGTGGTCAATTTGCTGTTTGGGTAGGAACATTGATAGAAAACCTAAATCAACCCATTATAATTATAGCAGAAGAAGGAAAAGAAGAAGAGGCGGTTTTACGACTAGCTAGAGTTGGTTACGATAATTGTGTGGGTTATTTAAATGGGGGAATGAAAGCATGGACCAATGCCGGGAAAAAAGTTGTTACTTTAACTTCAGTAGAAGCGACAACCCTTAGTGGAGAGGAAAAAATTGTTGACGCCAGAAAACCTAGCGAATTCGAAGAAAGCCATGTAAAAGGAGCCGTTTCTTACCCGCTTGACTTTATAAATAGTCATTTAAATCAATTAAATAAAGACGAAACATACCATATTCATTGTCGTTCGGGATACCGATCTGTAATAGCATGCTCTATACTACAGGCTAACGGATATAAGAAATTAGTTGATGTTGCCGGTGGTTATCTAGCTATTGAAAAAACAAATCTACCTTTAGAAAAAGCAGAAATGGCATAGGGTAGTTTTAATCGAAACTATTTGTAATTTTTTTTCGTTTACAGTTAGTCAAAAGCTATTTTCAATACCAAAAAATGCTAACAGATTTTATCTCTTTGTTTTATCCAAGAATATGTGAGGGGTGCGGTCAGCCTTTGCTAAAGCATGAAGAAACAATTTGTTCAGGGTGTGAGATTAGCCTGCCCAGAACGGAATATGCTAAAGAATTGATGAACCCGGTAATGAAAATTTTTTTAGGTAGAATAGACCTGCAAGCAGCAACAGCGCTTTATTTTTTTCACAAGGGAAATCGGCTACAAGGATTAATGCATAAGCTCAAATATAATGGTATAAAAGAAATAGGAATGCGCTTTGGTAACTACTTAGGAAGAGAGCTAAAAGAAGCCCCTTTGTTTAGCGATATAGATGCCGTTTTACCAATTCCGCTTCATCCAAAAAAGCAAAAGAAAAGAGGCTACAATCAAGCAGAAATGATAGGGCAGGGACTGGCTAAAGTGACTAATAAAGAGTTAATAACAAATAACCTATACAGAAACACCAACACATCATCTCAAACAAATAAAAACAGAGAAGAAAGGTGGAAAAATGTTGAAAAGGTTTTTCAATTGCGCGAACCAAAGGCCCTTGAAGGCAAGCATGTTTTATTGGTAGATGATGTAGTTACAACTGGGGCAACTATAGAAGCATGCGCCCAGACGTTAAAACAAGTAACCGAAAAAGTAAGTGTTGCAACGATAGCCTACGCCCATTAATTATGGGAGAATAAAGTTCATTTAAGTTTCAAAAAACAATTTATTCAGCGGAAGCATTACTTTTGCATTATGGCGGAAGAATTAATTCTAGATACAAAGCTTTCTCGGGAAGAAAAATATAAAGCATTGCTTCCTCAAATAAAAGCGCTAATTGAACCGGAAGAAGACTTAATTGCCAACCTTTCCAATATTGCTTCAGCGCTTAAATACGGCATGGGATTTTTTTGGGTGGGGTTTTATTTAGTTAAAGGAAAAGAGTTGGTATTAGGGCCATTCCAAGGAACGCTGGCATGCACAAGAATTGCAAAAGGAAAAGGAGTTTGCGGAGCCTCTTGGGAACAAGGAAAAACCATTATTGTTGATGATGTGGAGGAATTTCCCGGACACATAGCGTGTAGTAGCTTATCAAAGTCAGAAATTGTGGTGCCGGTTTTTGATAGCCAAAATCAAGTTAGAATTGTGATAGACGTAGATAGCGATAAACTATCATCATTTGATAAAACCGACCAAATTTATCTAGAAGAGTTAGCCCAATTAATATCTTCCAAGCTATAATGAAGTTATTGCAAACAGTAATATTTTTAGTAATAATTAGCCTGCTGTTTTCTTGCGCCCAAATGTCAACACCAACCGGAGGAGAGAAGGATGTTCAACCTCCTAAGGACTCACTTTATTTTCCTAGTAATTACTCTACAAACTTTTCCTCCAAAACAATTGAGATTAGATTTGATGAATACATTAAACTAAACTCAGCAAACACAAATGCCGTTATTAGCCCGGTGATGCCAAGCATGCCAAAGTTTAAGGTTAAAGGAAAAAGACTAATTATAGAGCTACCGGATAGCTTACAACAAAACACAACTTATTCAATACAACTACCGGATGTTATACAGGATATTACAGAAGGAAACAAAATAAGCAACTTTAAATATGTGTTTTCAACCGGAAATGAACTTGATTCTTTAAGTATTAGCGGAAAGGTTATAGACGCATTCACACTTAAACCAATGGAAAAAATGCTGGTCATGCTTTATAAAGAAATGTCCGACAGTATTATTTTTAAAGAAAAACCCTTTTACCTTTCAAAATCTAATAGCTCAGGAGCTTTTTCATTATCCAACTTGAAGGAAGGAAACTATAAGTTGGTGGCTGTAAAAGATGAAAACAGCAACTATATGTTTGATATAAATGAGGAGATTGCATTTGTAGATAGCCTAATAGTGCTTAATAAAAACATAAGTAACATTAATCTTTATAGCTTTAAAGAGGATCACAGAAAGCAACTCATAAAAGAGACAAAATACAGCTCACCAGCAGAAATATCTATTGTTTTCAATAAGCCGTTTGAAAAAATGGATGTATCAATGTCTGGCAAAACGCTTATATATAAGCAAACAGAGTCAAGACTTAAAGATTCTTTAAAGATTATACTCAAAGCAATTCCTCCACAAGACAGTATTTTTTTATACCTCTCTGATGCTGATTTCTCAGACACAATAGCAGTTGTAAAGCTAACACCGATTGATACTAACTTAATGGCTTCAAAAACAAGCCTCATTGGAAACAAGCAGCCTGTTTTTAAACCTTTTGAGTTGTTACTATCATCTCCTTTAAAATCGATTGATGAACAAAATGTTCTTTTGACAGAAGATAGCCTTGACGTTCAGATAAACACAATTATTAAAGGTGCATTTGACAATCAGTTAGTTATTAATTATGCCTGGAAGGAGGACGCTAGCTACCAACTTTATGTTTTGCCAGAGGCAGTAAGGTCTATTTACGAAATAACTAACGACACACTACAATATAGCTTCAGAATTATGCCGGAGGAGGATTTTGGAAAAGTAAAAATCACATTGTTTGAAAGAACAGAAAACACAATTATGGAGTTAATACAGCAAGAGAAAGTAGTAAAGCGACTATTTATATCTCCTAATCAAAATGAAGTAGAGTTTACAGGCTTAGTGCCGGGAAAATACGACCTGAAGATGATTGTCGATGAAAACAATAATGGATATTGGGACACAGGAAACTACTTAAGCAAAAAGCAGGCGGAGAAAACCTACTTTTTTAAAGGAGGCTTCTCGGTTAAAGCAAATTGGGAACAAGAAATTAAGTGGGTGATAGAATAAAAAAAGCGGACTTTTTGGTCCGCTAATTAAGTTTTTTAGGAAGGTTTATTTAACAGCTGCCGCTTTCGCTTTAACTTTTTCCACAACCTCACCCTGAGTCTTAATCTCTTTTTGTTTAGACTCTTGATTCTTTTTGTTCTTTTCTATGTCTTCTTTGGCTTTTTTAATGTCTTCTTCCCATCCAGCAATATCTTTTTCTAACTTCTCTTTGTCTTTTACCAAATCTTCTTGCTCTTTTTGAAGTTTTTCCAACGCTTTTTCTTCTTCTTTTAGAACAGCTCCAATAGCATTTTTAGTTTCCTGCACACCAAAATCATAAACAATACTTTTGGCCACCTTAAACTTATCTCCGTGTTGAGAAGATGACAGAAACACACCACCTAAATCAAAACCAATAATAACCTTCACATCTTCTTTTCCCGATTGTTCTACTTTTCCGTAAAGGTCAATGGTGTTATCGCTAATCTTTTTGATTTCTGCATCATCTCCAAACATTTCCTTTTTTGAACTTACTTTTGCGTTGTACTTTTTCATTAAGTCTTTTAACGCTTTTTCCACATCAGAAACATTTCCTCCATAAATAATTACCGACAACGCATTTACATTTCCTTTAGAAAAAGAATGGTTACCTTCTTGAACTTCAATTGATTTTTGAGCAGAAATCGTCAAAAAGCAAAGTGCAGCAATAGCTGTAAAAATAAACTTCTTCATAATTTTAATTTTTTAACTGGTTAGTATTTTCTTCTTCCTCATTTAATTCTTCTATTCCCGATATGCCGCCAGAAACTATAAATTTCATTACAACAGATGCAGGAACGTCTAGCTTTGTTACATTTTCTTGAGGAACAATGTACAAATTTCCTGAAAAATTATATGAATGAGGCAAATATACGGCTACTTTAGCATTATCTATGCCAAGTTTATGTAAATCGGGCTCAGTTAGAAATCCCAGCTTTTCTAAATCCGCATCTTTGTTCATTTTTACAAGCACCGGATGACCAAACTTTTTATCTTTTCCAACAAATGCCGAAAAAAGGTCTTTTAAAGAAGAATAAATAGTTTTGATAAGCGGAACTCTATCAAGAAGACTATTAAAGTAATACCTTAAAGGGCGGGCAATTATAGTTGAGGCAAAATACCCCAAAACGGTAAATATGATTAACAAGATTAAGATTCCTAACCCGGGAACTTTTGCATCAATAGGAATTATGCCATCAATAAACATGAAAATGCGATAAACTATGTAGCAGAGAATCGCAACAGGGCCAATATATAACAAGCCCTGAGCAAGGTAGCCCAAAAGACGCCTGCTTATTTTTTTGATTTTAAATCTAATTTCAGACATGAAGATAGCGTAAGTTAATGCTATAAAAACATTTTAAAACGCTACAAAGCTAATGGAAAAAATGGTTATTTTTTCTTAGGACGATATTCAAACGGGATTTTATTGATTTGTTTTTCTGTAGAAAGAACAATCATCGTTTCAATTCGGTCGATTTCTGCTATGTGGTTAAATTTGTCTCGCACCATTTTATCAAAAGCAGGAATGTCTCTTACCATTACTTTTAAGAGAAGGTCTGCCTGTCCCGTAACTTGATAGCACTCCACAACTTCATCAATTGACTGTACGTGTTGGGCAAATTTATCAATAGCATTATTCGCTTGCCTTACTAAAGAAACCTGCATATATGCTATTATGCCTATATCTAAAGCGGTTTCCTCAACCTTTGCATGATAGCTTTTTATAACACCGGTACTTTCAAGCTTTTTTACCCTTTCTAATGTGGGGGCAGGAGAAAGCCCAATTTCTTTTGATAACTGCAGATTAGTGATTTTTCCGTTTTCCTGTAAAATCTCTAAAATGCTTAAGTCAATACTGTCAAGCTTCTTGCTTTCTTTCATGAAATAATGTTTTAATTATAACAAAAATAAAAAATTTTATATCACACAATAATTTTATATAAAATTGGCTTGGAAGGGGAAGCGTCATTTTCAAATGAGGCAATCATTAAGTTAAGTAAGTATGAGCCATCCAAAATATTGTTTGGTGCATAAATAAGCTCTGTTATTGTTTTGTCTAATTCGGGTTTTGTTGGATAGTTCCAAAAAGCTTTATGAGCCTTTAAAAGCCCGCCATCTACTTCTTTATCAACAGAAGGAGTGTCAATCAAAAGGTGTTTTATTCCGCATGAATTTAAATACAAAATAGCATTTTCCTCTATGTAAGGAGGGTTTGTGTTGCTATACTGTTTTGTAATTTTTTCTTCGTTATTTGGAACTGTTCTAATTATTATGGCAGATGCGTTTTTGTCAATTTTATCTTTAAAATGCCGTATCGTAATTACCAAATCATCATTTTCTTTTTGCTCCGGAATAACTGTTATCAGCTGCGCTATAAAAAAGAAAGAGGTTAAACAGTTGTTCAAAGAATAAAATTCTTTACTAATGTGCCCGACACATTCTGTGTGGGTTCCATGCCCATGAGGGTTAAAAAAGATATTTCTAAAATTTACAGAGCCACCTAAACTAACATCACCTATAAAACCCTCCATTTTAACAGGCTCAAATCTAACCGGTGGCACATACCATGCTGTTGCATTGCCCTCCTTAATAGGAAAAGAGATGTCTAATGGCTTTGAGAAATCAACTTTATAAGAAAGGCCATCTATTATTATTTCTGAAAAACTACTCAATCTGCAAACAATTCTAACGCAATATTATCAGCCATAAATTTAGCCTTTTCATTTAAATACAAAAGCTGATCGTCTTTTATTATCAACTTCCTATTTAAAAGACTTTCCGATTGAGTGATAAAATGGTTATAAAACATTGGGAAATCTGATTTAATTTTTTGCATAGATGTTCCCCAAATGGTTCTTAATGAGGTTAGCACATATTCATTATACCGATTTTTTAAAGTCAAAATTTCCTTTTCAAAAAAGGGTTCGTTTGAAGAAACATGTTTGATATAAAGACTGTTGTTTTTAATATTCCATTGCCTTGAAATACCGTCAAAAGAATGTGCTGAAGGGCCTAGACCTAAATATTTAGCACCTTTCCAATAAGAGGAGTTGTGTTTAGAAAAACCACCCTCTTTACCGAAGTTTGAAATTTCATAATGAATAAACTTGTTTTGTTTTGCCACTTCAACCATTAAATCAAACTGACTTAGAGAGGTTTCATCATCTGGAATTAATGAAGCGTTACTTGAAACCAATTTTGCTAAAACTGTTTTTGGTTCAACGGTTAAACAGTAAGCCGAAAAGTGAGGTAAGTTTAGCGCCATTGCTTTATCAAGGTTGTCTTGCCACTGACTAAAACTTAAGCTTGAAAAGCCGTAAATAAGGTCAATAGTAATATTTTCAATACCACCATCTTGTACAATTTTAATGGAAGAAAAAGCTTCTTTAGCAGAATGAGAGCGGTTCATCCATTTTAGATGTTCATCAAAGAATGACTGAACGCCAATGCTTAAGCGGTTAACACCAATTTCTTTAATTTCTTTAACATAGTTTGAAGAAATATTTTCCGGGTTTACCTCTAGTGTAATTTCAGCATCTTTTTTGATGTAATGAGTTTCATTTATTTTTTTTAATAAAGAAGAAAGCTCTGTTACAGATAACAAACCGGGAGTTCCTCCGCCAAAATAAATTGTTTCAATAGGCTCGTCACCCAAATAGTCCTTTCTAATGGTTACCTCTTTTAAGATAGACTGAACTAATTCGGTTTTGTTTTTTAAAGAAGTAGAAAAATGAAAGTCACAGTAGTGACAAGCTTTTGTAAAAAATGGAATATGAATATAGATTCCTGCCAAAACTATTTTTTAAGTACTATTCTGAAAGTTGTGCACTTTACTATCTCAGAATGAT
>CALALS010000178.1 GCA_937925525.1 uncultured Flavobacteriales bacterium
TTTCCATTGATTTTGCTAACTCCATTGCTTTTTTACTATCTACTTTTTCATAAGCCGTAAGGGTAGAAGCAATTACTGCATAGGAACTGTCTTTAATTGTTTTTTCGAAAAGCGGAGCAATATCTTCATCTTTAAAATATTTACCCAGAGCATTAATGGCAGAAGAACGGACTAATGACTTTTTATCGTTTAAAGCCATGTCGATTAGTTTTTCTTTTACTTCTTCTTTGTTTGACTTAGCAGCTTTTCTTATTTTATTGGTTGCTGTTCTTTTTAAATCCCAATACTTATCGCTTAATGCAGCAACTACAATGCTTGTTGAAAGACTATCAGAATTACCGGAAAGTTCACTAAGTGCTTCGTATCTGTCTAAATAAAGCGGAGCATTGTGGTACATAAACGCCCATTCTTCTTTGGTGTGATTATCTTTTTTCTCACACAATAACATTTTTTCTGCATCAAAGTTTACTAAATTAGGTTGTGAAGGAACTTCAAACTCAAACTCTTGATTTACCTTATCAATTACCACATCATGTCTTTTAAATAGTTTCCCATCACAATAAATGTCAATGGAAACCGGTAACTTATATATTGGTGTAGTTTCAAATTTTTGTTTTTGCGTAACAAACACAAATTGCTTATTAACCGTAGGGTCGTAAGAGTATTCAATTTCTAAATCAGGGTGTCCGCTGGCATAAAACCATTGATTAAAAAACCAGTTCAAATCTTCACCGGTAACTTCTTCAAAAGCTAATCTTAACTCATGCATCTCTACATCAGTGTAGGCATTTTTCTCAAGGTAAAGTTTTAATGAAGCAAAGAAGGCATCGTCTCCTACATATTTTCTAAGCATGTGTAATATTCTTCCGCCTTTTGCGTAAGAATGACTATCAAACATGTCTTCTTTGTCGGCATAATCAAAGCGAATCATATCTTCCTGTTTTCTTAATGATTCTTGTAAATACTGATTTTGTTGTGTTTGACCATGCTCATCTGCTGCGTCTCTTCCGTGTTCAAATTCTCTCCATAAATATTCTCCGTAAGTGGCAAATGATTCATTTAAAGGAAGGTTTGCCCAACTTTCGCAGGTAACCAAATCGCCAAACCAATGATGAAACAACTCATGTGCAATAATATCTTCGTTGTCAGAGTCGATTAATTCTCGTTTAGTAGCGTGCAAAAATTCACCGTGAATAACAGCAGATGTATTTTCCATTGCTCCTGAAACATAATCTCTTACCACTACTTGATGATATTTTGCCCAAGGATATTGAACGCCTAATACGTTTGAATAGAACTCAATCATTTTAGGAGTTTTACCAAATATATCTTTTGCATAAGGAGCATACTCATGCTCTACATAATAGTCAACATCTATGCTTTTCCATTTGTCTTTTATTACTGCAAAATCTCCAACTGCCATCATAAAAAGGTAAGGAGCATGAGGTTTATCCATTTTCCAGTAATCTGTTCTGGTACCGTCTTCATTCATTTCAGAAAACTGAAGTGTCCCGTTAGAAAGTGTTTTGAATTTGTTTTGAACGGTAATATAAATTTCTTGAGTACATCTTTCATTTGGTGCATCAATGGTAGGAAACCAGCATGAACTGGCTTCCGTTTCGCCTTGTGTCCAAATTTGCTGTGGTTTTTTTGGGTCGCTGCCATCATGGTTGATAAAGTAAAGACCTTTATCAGAGGTTATGGCGGAACTTCCACCTTCCTCAAGCTCTTCAGGCTTGGCAGTATATTCAATGTAAAGGATGTATTTATCATTTTTAGTATATTCTTTATCTAGTTTTACATCTAAAAATAAGTTATCGTAATCATACTTTAAGTCTGTTTTTTTATCGCCTTCCACTAAAGCTACTTTTTGAATATCGAAACCTTTTGCGTCTAATTTAACATGATTGGTAGAAAAGAAATAGGGTTTTAAGGTGAGCCATGCTTTACCATAAAGCTGTTGTTTTTCCCAATTAAACCTAACATCTAATTTGGTGTGTAATAAATCATGGTATCTTGTTTTTGAAGGGTTGTAAACCGGGCGGGTAGGAATAGCACTTACGCTTAGCGTATCAAGATTAATTACCTGAGTGTTGTCGGTAACATCTTTAGTGGTTTTACAAGAAATAGTAACTAAAGAAAATGCAATAAAGATTAAAATCAGCTTCTTCATATTCATACAAAATTTAAGGAATGTAAAAATAGTATTAATTTAAGCTTATGCTAGCTTTAATGGATGAGTGGAAAAGAAAAATTATAAACGGAGTTTATTCGGTAAGTTCAAGCCGATATTCTCTGCCTTTAAGAGTTGCGGGAATGCCTTCAGACATCCACAGAGGAGCGGGTTTATCCTGCAAATAATGATCAAAAAATTGTTTCATTCTTACACTTAAATCTTTTCTGTTGGCATCTTTCATTAAGTTATGTTGATCGCCATTGTAATTAAGCATCCATACTTTTTTATCTAATCTACGAAGCGCACAGAAATATTCTATTCCTTGATACCAAGGCACGGCTCCGTCATTATCATTGTGCATAATAAGCAATGGTGTTGTTACTTTATCAGCAAAGAAAACCGGAGAGTTTTCGATATATAAATCCAATCCTTCCCAAAGATTTTTGCCAATTCTGCTTTGCGTTTGTTCATATTGAAATGCTCTGTTCATACCACTTTCCCAGCGAATGCCGCCATAGGCACTAGTCATATTACTTACGGGCGCACCTGCCATTGCGGCAGCAAACATATCGGTTTGCGTAATGATATAAGCAGTTTGATAACCGCCCCAACTTTGTCCTTGTAGCCCAATTTTATCTTTATTTACAAATCCTTTTTTGATTAAGCTTTTTGTTCCGCTTACCACTGTATTAAGCGCATCTTTCCCGGGATGTCCTGTTCCGTAAGAAATATCCGGAACAAAAACTAAATATCCCGCACTTAAATATTCCGGTAGGTGGAAGTGAACAGTGGAAGGTGTTGGTCTGGGAGCAATATATTGATGAAATCTTTCGGTAAGTTTTTCATAGTAATACACTATCATAGGATAGGTTTTAGTAGTGTCAAAATTTTCAGGTTTATATAACATTCCTTTTTCATCTACTCCGTTGTTTTTCCATTTTACCATTTCAACCGTTCCCCATGAGTATTGGTCTTGTTGTGCTTGTAAGTTGGTTAGTTTTTCTAATGTCTGAGGAAATTCACTGGAGTATTCAAGTTCAGGATATTTTGTAAAACTCATTCTTCTTACTAAAAAAGCATCGGCATTTTTTGCTTTAGAAAATTGTGCAAACATATATTCGCCTTGCATCAAAATGGAAGGTTCTTCTTTGTCTCCCAATTGATGAACATACATTCCGGTTGCTTTTGTTTCATCATCAGTGCCTCTTAAGTAAATGATGTCACCGGTTTTGTAAATTTCTTTTTCTTCATCTGTTTTAATCATTCTAAAACTTACGTTTCTTTCTCTACCATTTTGGGTTACTCTTAATGGTTTGTTTTTGCCGGTTAAGTCAAATCGCCACAAATCAAATTTATCGTATATATAAACAGCACTTTTTTCCCATAAAGCTATACCATGCGCCCAAGGTTCAACAGGTATGTCAACGGTCTCAATATAAAACGGAATGTTAAGGTTTTTAGTAATATTAATGGCATCAAGTGTTTCAGTATTGGTTTTATACCAACCGGAATCTTTTTGGTTGAACCAAATTAAATATTTACCATCCGGTGAAAGTGAAGATTCGTAGGTTTTTTTCTTTTCAAATAAAAGCTTTCTTTCTCCGGTTTTAACGTCAACCAAATAATAGTCGGCATAAGAAACGGCTTCCCAGGTAGTGTAAAGGTTGTATTTTTTTGAGGCTTGACCTAACGCTTTTAAACCGTTGTTATAGTTATTTAAACTTACTGACTCCATTGATTCATCAGCTAGCTGAACCATTTTATTTTCAACTATGTGGTAAACTGCCAAATAGTTTCTTTCCTTCTCTTTTTTTAAGTTAATTAGTTGAAAGGTTTGCAAATCTTTATCATGCCATGACCAAACATCTAAAACTGCTTTTTCATCTTCCGGAAGAGTATCTTTAATTTCTTCTAATGGGTTAGGTGCAGTTCCAAAAAATATGCGTTCTCCATTATCTGAGAAAAATGGTTTTTTATGTTCACTAACAGACCATTCTTTTTGAATTGACGG
>CALALS010000179.1 GCA_937925525.1 uncultured Flavobacteriales bacterium
AATGTGCTTGAAGAAGTTTATAAAACGACCAATGGCGGCTCAACTTGGACAATGGTTGGTACAGCAGGAAGCTATGATGCAATAGGGATAAGCTGTATTGGCGGAAGTACAACGGCAATCAATGAAACAAAAAATAAAACAAATATAGAGATTTTCCCTAACCCGGTTAATGGTAGATTAACTATTAAATCACCTGAATATAACGAAGTTGATTTTATTATATTTAATGTTTTAGGGGAGGCTATGCTTCATACTTGCTTTTTTGGTGGATTGGGAGTGGTCGACCTATCTGAATTCAATACTGGAATTTATTTTGCAAGAATCAAAATGGGAGATGTAATAATTACTGAGCGAATTGTTAAGAATTAAATGAATAGCTTCCAAATTCAAAATATATCCAGGTAGAGCACACATGAGTTACGATGATGTCTCCCAAAGCATGACAAACTATCATCTGTATTTATTTTAAGACCAGAAAAGCAAAACCTCAACTTTTTCAGTTGAGGTTTTAAAGAGTGGGCCCACCTGGGCTCGAACCAGGGACCCCCTGATTATGAGTCAGGTGCTCTAACCAGCTGAGCTATGGGCCCAATTACATTGGGTGGTTAATTTTTTACCTAGGGACCCTCCCGATGAAAAATCGGGATGCTCAGTAACCAGCTGAGCTATGGGCCCTTTTAAGCTTAAGAAGCTTAAATTGGGCTGCAATTTTACATATTTGCACCTTAATACACAAATTAAGATGAATTTAAACGGAATTAAAAATATTATCTTCGATTTGGGAGGAGTTATCTTAAACATTGATTATCAGCTAACCGAAAATGCTTTTAAAGATTTGGGCATGCAGAACTTTGATGAGGTGTATTCTCAACAAAAGCAGAGCGGTTTGTTCGACCATTTTGAAACCGGGAAATTATCAGCAAAAGAGTTTATTCAACAAATAAAAGCAGAAGCTAATTTATTAGTTGATGACCAAGAAATTGTTGATGCCTGGAATGCCATGTTGCTTGATTTGCCTAAAGAAAGAATAACGTTACTTAATAAGTTGAAAGAAAAATTCAATACTTTTTTGCTAAGTAATACTAATGAGATTCATTTTAATGCGTTTAGCAAAATAGTAGAAAAAGAAACAGGGCAGGCTTCATTATCTCCATTTTTTAAGGAAGTATTTTATTCCCATGAAATTCAATTGCGAAAGCCTGAAAAGGAGGCATTTAACCACATTCTTTTAAAACATGATATAAAGCCTTCTGAAACCCTTTTTATTGACGATTCCCCACAACATATTGCCTCTGCTAAAGAAATGGGTATAATTACTTATCACTTGCAAAAAGGGGAAGATATTTTGGATTTGTTTTAGCCTCTGTCCTGGCAAAGCTCCACTAAAACCCCATTAGTGGATTTTGGGTGCAAAAAGGCAATAAGTTTATTGTCGGCACCTTCTTTTGGTGCTTCATGTATCATGGTAAAACCTTCTACTTGCAGGCGCTTAATTTCTGCATAAATATCATCTACCTCAAAAGCAATATGATGAATGCCTTCGCCCTTTTTTTCTATGAATTTAGCAATGGCGCTATCCGGGCTAGTGGCTTGCAAAAGTTCAATTTTACTTTCTCCCGTTTCAAAAAAAGAAGTGATCACGTTTTCACTCTCAACCTCTTCTTGTTTATAAGGCTTTTTATTGAATAGCTTTTCAAAGAGCTTGTTAGATGCTGTAATGTCTTTTACTGCAATTCCTATGTGTTCTATCTTTTTCATGTGCTTATGGGTATAAAAAAAGCCCTACAAGAGGGCTTTTCTAAAAAGTATGTACTTATTATTTTTTGATGAATTGCTCCATCTTATTATCGTAGTTAAGATAGTAAATCCCTTTTTCAAGGTTACTAACATCTATAGTAGAACCAAATCCTTTTTTCACGATGTTTCCGTATTGGTCATATACTTCAAACAAAGTTTCATTGGAGAAAGTAATATCCTTACTCGCTTTAATAGGACTGAAAGTAACCTCAGCAACCACTGACATAACTTTAGCCGATGGAGAATATCTTGGCTTATTACTGTAATCAACTTGTTTTACTCTAAATTGGTTTTGACCGTGATGTAAAGTAACATTAAAGTCATAAGAGTTAGACTCAGGAGTGCCTTTTCCTTCTACTTCACCTACTTTAATCCATTTGTTCCATCTAAATTGTTCAATAGTATAAGTAAGTTTCCCGGTTTCTCCGGTTGTCGTCCAAGTAAGTGAGCCTTCTTTATTTACTTCAATATTAGTACACTCAAACGTACTTTTTGGCTTAAGAACTTCAGGGTTTAATACTTTAGGTCTGCAATCGTCTTTATGCTTAAGTTTAACAACTACAGCATCTCCTAATTTCAATTGAAATGCAGTGAAATCAATTTCAAATGCACTTGAGTTAATCTCATCGGTGGTAACTTCTCCGTTAATGGTAACCTCAAAAACACAAAAACCCACTCCCGAACCGGCAAATGGATTTTGAACATATAAGTTTTTACCTTGGTAATTTCCCTCTAACACTATAACTCCAGCGTTGGCTAAAACCACCAAAAGCGTAAAAAGTGATGTTGTAATTAATTTTCTCATAACCGTTAAGCTATTAATTAGCTTTGCAAATTAGTGTGCAATAATAAAACCTTATTTCTAGAATACAAAATATAAATTGCATTTTTTCTTCGTTGAATGTATTTATTTAACACATAAATATACTTTTTCGTTCATTGGAAGGGTAAATCGGTTAAACTTTTCTTCCCCTAAAACCGCTCTCATATCTACTGCATTTACCTTAAAACCACCTAGTTCAAGCCTTTTATTATAGTCTTTTCCGTACATCCTTACATGGTCGTCTTGTCCAAATTCTTTTTCACGCTCTTTTGGGTCAGTTATGGTAGGATCTTCTTTGGTAGTTTCAAGATTATGGTCAATGGGCGACTGAAATATAGCCCAAGCTCCCGGTTTCATCACCCTATAAAACTCTTTTAGCACGTTTACATCGCTATCAACATGCTCTAAAACATGGTTACAAAATACAATATCGAAAGTGTTATCAGGAAATGGAATATCATGCACATCCATTTTAACTTTTGCCAAAGGAGACTCAATATCTGCAGTTATATAATTATCACCATGTATTTTCTCAAATCGTTTAATAAAACATAGTTCAGGAGCAACATGTAAAAAATGGTGTTTTTTCTCAAAAAATTCAGGCTTTTGCGTTTGTAAAAACAACCAAATTAGGCGATGTCTTTCTAATGATAAGCAGTTTGGACAAAGTGCATTTTTTCTGGATGCTTCAAGTCTGCCATAAGGAAGGAATTTTTTGTAGGTTTTATGACAAACAGCACACTCTACTTTATTTCCTGAATAAAAAAGGGCAATAACCGGAAGCCCAAAGTTTCCGAACAATTGGATTACTTTTCTGGGGATAAATCGAAGGATGAAACTGATTATTTTTTGCATCTCTTTTTGTAAGGACGCCAAAAGTAATGATTTTTATTTCATGGCGTCTAGCAAAGCGCCATCTTTTTCATATACATCTTTGTAGTAGTTTATTTCACCTGTAGGACTTGCAAAGGCGGTGAAATAAAGAATATAAACAGGGATGGTTTCTTTTAAGTTAACCCTAATGGTATTTTTACCCGAAGAGCCTATCTCTTCTTTTTCTTCTTCGCTTAAGGCACTATATTGCATTAAGAATTGAGCTAAATCTTTTGGTTTTTCGACCCTTACACAACCATGACTTACTGCCCTGTTGTCGTTTTTAAAAGCCGATTGACTAGGAGTATCATGCAAGTAAATGTTACTTTCATTTGGAAAGATAAACTTTACAGTTCCCAGAGCATTTCCTCTTCCGGGTTTTTGGACAAATTTATAGGGCATTGAAGATGCGGTATAGTTTGCCAAATTCATTTCTGAAGTAGAGATAAATTTTCCGTTTTTCATTACTTTATATCCGTTTCTTTCAAGATAAGTAGGGTCTTTTACAATTTTTCGATACATTTCTTTTTCGGCAATACTTCTGGGCACAGACCAGGTCGGGTTGAATACCATATACTCTATGGTGTCGTGCATTAATGGAGTTTCATGGTTAGAGTAAGAGGTAGCTTTGCTTCCGGTACAGGTTTTCATTTCCATCAATAGGTTTTCTCCGTCTCTAACTTGCAACTTAAAAGAAGGGATGTTTACCAAAAGATAAGGATTTTCTTCGGGCACGTCAATCCATCGCATTCGTTCCATATTGGCAACCAGCATTTCTTTCTTTTGTTCGTTTGTCAGCGTAATTAAATCGTAAGTATAGCTTCCTATTACTCCGTCTGCGACAAGACCATTGTCTTCTTGAAATTGATAAACCGCCTTAAACAAGGTAGAATCATAAACATTTTCTGTGCTTTTTTTAGTTAAATAACCTAAGTTAAATAGTCTTTGACTTATCAAAACAAGATAATTAGAAGTATCCCCAAAATCTATTTTACCGGACAGCTTTGGAATGTCTTGGCCTTCTTCATCAACTTCATTTTCCATTAAATCAAGATAGGCTTGTTGCATTAATTTATAATGAAAATCTTTTGGTTGAATGGCATATAAAAATTTTCTGGTATCGGTAGTCTCTAATACGTCTAACTCTTGTTTTTTTGGCTTTGCCGCAACTTTATAAGACCCTCCATAAACTTTTTTAGGGTTAACTACCCCATACTGAAGTGCACTAGAGTAGGTAACGGCAGCATCAGAAAACATTATATCAAGCATAGCAAGTTTGTCGTAAGACAATTGATTGTTCATCATGCTTAAATAAACCTCTTTGCTAAGCGCTCCTATTTCTTTTGTTTTGAAATACTCAGAATTAATACCGTGCTCAAAAGATAATTTTAAGTGACTGTAGAGAGAAAACACATTACTTATATCATCATTGTTTCTAAACCATTTTGGCTGGTGGTGATTAGATTTATACCAATCAACAACTTCTTTATTATTTACAAAAGATGATTTTAGCGAATCGTTTAAAAGTGATGCAATGCCCTGCTGAATTGACTCTTCAGAAAAAACGGGAGTAACATCTGTGTTTTCAGCAACCTTATTTTCTTCCTGTTTATTACAAGAAAAAATGCTCAGAAGCATAATGAAAACAATAATAGCGGAAAACGATTTTGGCATGGTTTAGTCAGTATTAAAACGTTATACGAGACTAATCAAAAAAAGTGCCAATTTTTAGTTAAAAAATTTTGATTTTTTTAGGTAGGACTTATCAGGATAATAAATAAGCAAGCAACTACCTTCAGCAAGCGTTTTTATAAGTTCTCCATTAATGTCTAATGAAACTGCCGGGCAGCCATGGCTTCTTCCTAGTCTGCCATTATTTAAGATAAACTCTTCGCTAACATAGTCGGCTCCGTGAATGACAATTCCTCTATCAAAAGCATTGTTGTTAAAACCTTTTTCAACCCCATGAAGTTTTAACGACTGTTCGTGCTTTCCGTCATAAATTTCTCCTGTAACATAAAAACCAATACTGCTTTGATAAGACCCTTCTTTATTTGAAAAATCAGCGGCAAATTCTTCACCGGTATTTCTACCATGAGCTACTAATTCATGAAACAGTACTTTTTGCTCGCAAAGGTCAATGGTCCAAAGTCTTTTTTGATTGGCAGACTTTGTAAAATCAATGATGGTGATAATATTGGTTTTTTGAAGTAAGTTTTTATTAGCCAATTCATGATAGCCATTAATGGCTTTATGAAATAAGGAAGAGTCTAATTGATACTGATAACTAAGTTCAGGGAAGTAAAACTCATCTACAGGATATGTTTTTATTTTGGCAACTACAATATTTTCGCTTTGCACTATATAAAGCGCCAATAAAGGAGTTATCAACAATATTACTTTTAAAAATTTCACCCTAATAACCGTTCAGAAGCACGAAGATAAAAAAGTTTCCGTTACTTTTGTAATCTAAACGATTTCTAAAACATTATGTCACAACAACCTACACCAAGTAAGCCCGATAAAAAATCCAGTTCTACCAATAAGTTATTAATCGTATTATGCATTTTGTTAGCAGTAACCTGTGCAATACTAGGTTGGCAAGTAATGCAACAAAAAACCCAAATCGAGTATATTGAATTATCAAAAGAAGACTTAGAAGCTGAAAAAAGTTCATTAGAAGCAGAATTAACGGATATGCTTGCACAATACGATGCCATGGAAACCGATAATGCGGAAATGAGAGCAAAAATTGAGGAACAAAGGGTACAGATTGAGGAAATGTTAAACCAAGTAAAAGAAAATAAAGGCCTCAAGTGGGAAATCTATAAGCTCAAAAAAGAAGCGGCTACTTTACGTGATATTATGCACGGCATGAATGTAACTATTGATTCCTTGAACACCTTAAATCAAGGTTTGATAAAAGAAAATACAGAGGTTAAAACAGCTCTTTCATCCGAAAAGCAAAAGAATAACGAGTTATCTACTCAAAATGAAGGTTTAACACAAAAAGTTACAACAGCCAGCCGTTTTGTTATTTCAGGATTAAATACATCAGGAGTAAAAGTAAAAAATGACAATACCGGAAAAGAAACTGATAGAGCAAGTAAAGCAGATAAAATAAGAACTTGCTTTACCATTATGGAAAATAAATTAAGTGAAAAGGGGAATCATCTTTTATATGTGAGAATTTTAACACCTGACGGCAGAGTACTTTCTCTGGGAAGTGATGATTCTCATATGTTTAATTTCAATGGAGTAAAGGGATTGTACTCCGTAAAATATACGCTAAACTACAAAGGCGAACAAACCAATGTTTGTATTGACTGGAAGAAAAAAGAAGGAGACGAAGATTTTCCTTCGGGTGAATACAATGTTGAAGTTTACCATGATGGTGCCGATATTGGACGTACTAAATTCATGTTAAAATAATCTTAAATTGATAAGTTGTAAAGTTCATCTCTTTTTATAACTTTGGATATTCAATTTCACGCACTTGGGAGACAAAAAAATTATTTCAAAAGTTGAAGCTGCAATAGCAGATATTCGTCCTTTTTTAGAAGCAGACGGAGGAGATATTCGCTTAATAGATGTTAGTGATGACCTTGTGGTAAAGGTAGAATTGCTAGGAGCATGTAAAAACTGCAGCATGAGCAAAATGACTTTGAAAGCTGGAGTTGAAGAAAGCATCAGAAAATCTTTACCCGAACTTAAAGCAGTAGAAGCTGTTCATGTAAAAGAGTTTGAAGTAGCCTAATCTTACACACCATGAAAATATTAAAAACAATATGTATTTTACTTATTGTTTTTTTGACATATAGCTGTAAAACAGGTTATATTCCTACAGGTGTTAATACACCTATGCTAACTCAAAAAAATCAAGTTAGTGGAACAGCAGACGCACTACTTATCGGAGATTTACAAGCAGCATATTCTATTACCAATCACTTATTAGTTCTTGGAGATGTTTCATCTTCTATAGCAACAGACAATCCTACAGGCGCATACTCTTATTCGGGAGGCGCAGGCTATTTTAATACCTTTTCGAAAAAACAAATTCTTGAAGTTGTTGTAGGAGGCGGTCAAGGAGTTTCTGATTTTGAATACAACAAATTTTATTTACAGACTACTTATGCAAAGTCCGATGAAAACTTTGAGTTTGGATTTACCGCAAGAGGAGTGATGGCAAATTACCCTTCTGTTAAACTGCAAAATGGAAATACTATTTCTACTAATGATTTTTTTATAGAGCCTGTAGGAACTTTTAGAGTAGGAGCTCCGAATATAAAATTTCACATGCAGCTGGGTCTTTCGTTGCCGTTAGTTTATACCTCAGAAACTGTTTTTATTCCTTTTATTATGAATATAGGATTAAATGTAAAATTTCCGGGTAGCTCATCGGAATAACTACATTACAATATTTACAATCTTTTCCGGAACTACAATTATCTTTTTGGGAGATTTTCCTTCCAGCCACTTTTGCGTTTCTTCCATAGCCATTACTTCTTTTTCAATGTCTTCTTTAGAAAGACCTGTAGGAAGTTCTACCGTAAAACGCATTTTTCCGTTAAACGAAACCGGATATTTTTTAGCACTTTCTGCTAAAAACTCCTCTTTAAATTCAGGGAAAGTAGCATAAGAGATAGATTCATTGTGACCGCACAATTTCCAAAGTTCTTCGGAAATATGTGGCGCCATAGGAGAAAGTAAAATCAAAAACGGTTCAAGAATTTGTCGTTTGTTACATTTTAATTCTTGTAAACTGTTCAGCAAAATCATCATATTACTTACTAAAGTATTGAACGAATACCGCTCAATATCTTCTTCCATTTTTTTAATGGTTTTGTGTAAAGCTCTTAATTCATCTTTAGTTGGAGCTTCATCGCTTATACTAAAAGTATCTCCATCATGAAACTGATTCCAAACTTTTTTAAGGAAACGATGTGTTCCTTCAATGCCTTGTGTGTCCCAAGGTTTGTGTTGTTCTATAGGCCCTAAAAACATTTCATAGCAGCGCAAAGTGTCTGCTCCAAATCGTTCAATTAACTCATCAGGATTAACCACATTGAACTTGGACTTAGACATTTTTTCGACTTCTCTTTCGACTATAAAGTCTCCATTTTCTTCGGATAGAAAAATAGCATTTTTAAACTCTGGATTTTTACTCTTTAATTTTTCAATGTTTATTTTACTATTATCTATAAGTAGAGTAACATCAATATGCCTTTTGGAAAGATGTTTTGTTAATTCATACTGATATTGAATAATGTATTTATTTTTTAAATCAGTATCATTCAAAAGTTTAATATTTGCTTTACTTATTTCCTCTAATTTTCTATTTACGGAAGTCCTAAAATCATTAATTTCAATGTTAATATCTAAAATTCTAACCTTTTCATCATTTGTTATATTGTTTGGTACAGCTAATTCATTTCTGTGATATTTATCAAAAACATTTTTAGAAATGTAGATGTCTGAAAAATGGCTTAGGGGAATTAATTCTCTTGGGTCGTCACCTTTGCTAAGCCCCCATTCTTTATTTACTCTATAAATCAAAGCCGAATTCCCCTGAATCATTCCTTGGTTAATCATTTTTTGGAAAGGTTCGTCAAAGCCAATCAATCCTAAATCAAACAAAATCTTACACCAAAAACGAGAATACAACAAATGCCCTGTTCCATGCTCGGCACCGCCAATGTATAAATCTACCTGCTTCCAATAGTCGGCTGCTTCACGGCTCACAAATTGTTGGTCGTTATGCGCATCCATGTAACGCAAAAAATACCAGGAAGAACCCGCCCAGCCCGGCATGGTTGAGGTTTCGTATTCCCCTCTTATTTTCTCCCCAGAGGGGAGAACTTTTTCATATTTCCAATTTTTAGCTCTGGCTAGTGGTGGTTCACCGTCTTCCGTAGGCAAGTATTTATCTACTTCGGGTAATTGTAAAGGAAGTTTATCTTCACTCAAACAATACGGCACATCATTTTTAAAATAAACAGGCAAAGGCTCGCCCCAATATCGTTGACGGGTAAACACCGCATCTCTTAATCGGTAATTAATTTTTCGTTTACCAAAACCTCTTTTTTCTATTTCTTCAATACATTTTTTAATGGCCTCAAAACCGGTCAACCCATTTAAAAAATCAGAGTTAATGATTTTGGCATGTTTATCGGCAATGGCTTCTTCTCCTGTAAATCCTTCTACAATAGAAGGAATGTCTAAACCAAAATGTGTTGCAAAACGAAAATCTCTTTCATCACCGCAAGGAACGGCCATTACGGCTCCGGTACCATAACCCGACAATACATAATCTGCAATCCAAATCGGAATTTTATTTCCCGTAAAAGGGTGAATAGCATGCGCACCCGTAAATGCTCCACTCACTGTTTTTACATCTGCCAACCTATCTCTTTCCGATTTTTTAGAAGTTGCTAAAACGTAGGCTTCTACTTCGGCTTTTTGTTCGGCAGTTGTAATTTGATTTACTAATTCATGTTCGGGAGCCAATACCATAAAGCTTGCCCCAAAAATAGTGTCAGGGCGTGTGGTAAAAACTTCGATTTCCCATCCTAAATCCTTCCCATTGGGAAGGACTTTTTTGTTTTCTTTAAAGGAAGGTCTGTTCTCTAAAACAGAAATTATTTTGTCAATAACATTTCCAGTATCTGCTAAAACTTCCTCATTTTTAAATCGGATAACTTCATAGCCAAGCTCTGATAATCTATCTGTTCTTTTTTGGTCTTCTTCTTTTTGCAAATCATGAATATCGCCATCTACTTCAATAATTAGCATTTTATCTAAACACACAAAGTCAGCAATAAACGAATCAATAGGGTGTTGTCTTCTAAATTTCGCATTTAATTTTTTTCCTTTTAACAATTGCCAAAGAGCGTCTTCTGCTGGGGTCGGATTTTCCCTCATTTCTTTAGCTTTATCTAAAAGTAAATGAGAAATTGTAGGGTCTCCGGTTAAATATTTTGGAGAAACTTCTCCCTCTCCACCGGAGAGGGTTGGGGAGAGGAGTTGAAATTTAACGGAGGCTCCTTCAGATTTTCCAATCCAATTGCGCTGAACTTCTTTGATAGAGTCAGTCCAATCAATTTTTTCTAAGCCATCTAACAAGCGTTGAGCATAGGCAGAAATTCGCATGCTCCATTGTTTCATTTTTTTCTGTACCACCGGATGTCCGCCTCTTTCTGAAACGCCATCTTTTACTTCATCATTGGCTAAAACAGTTCCCAGCTCAGGACACCAGTTTACCATGCTTTCGCCAATGTAAGTTAAACGGTAGTTCAACAATATTTTTTGCTGTTTTTCTTCCGTAAATGAATTCCACTCCTGTGCAGAAAAAGTAGGTGTATTTTCATCACATGCAGCGTCAATATTTTGATTTCCGTTTTTTTCAAATTCGGCAATAAGAGAGTCAATTTTTTCGGCTTTGTTGGTTTTGTTGTTGTACCAGGAGTTATAAATCTGAATAAAAATCCATTGTGTCCACTTGTAATAATTGGGGTCAGAGGTTCTTACTTCTCTGTCCCAGTCAAAACTCAAGCCTATTTTGTCTAGTTGACTTCTATATCCTTCGATAAGTTTACCTTCAGAGTTATAAGCTTCTTTCTTGATGTTTCCATTTTCATCAATAAATTCTTTTTTGACCTTTCCTTCTTCGTCAAGACAGCCATCAATATTGATATAAGTTGTTCTTGCAGGATGTTGTCCTGTTTGAATGGCATACTGCTCTGCAGGCAAGCCAAACGAATCGTACCCCATTGGGTGCAATACATTAAAGCCCTTCAATCTTTTGTAGCGAGCATAAATACAAGAGGCAATATAACCCAGCGGATGACCCACATGAAGCCCTGCTCCCGAAGGATAAGGAAACATGTCTAACACATAGTACTTAGGCTTTTTGCTGTTGTTCTCAGCTTTAAATGTTTTGTTGTCTGCCCAATACTTTTGCCAATCCTGCTCAATTTTATTGTAATCGTAATATGCCATAGTGTTGATAAAATTGTTGGCGAAGTTAATAATACCTTAGAGAAAATGGGGCAACATTTTTCTACTTTAGCAAACGAAATAAATAAACCATCATTCTGAATTAAGCTGCAGAGTGATTGTTGCCACACTTTGACTCTGTTCGGTGTGACAATTCAAGAAAAAATGGCATTAACAGAAGGAAAAGTAGAAAAAAGCAGACTGAGAGCATCGTATCTT
>CALALS010000180.1 GCA_937925525.1 uncultured Flavobacteriales bacterium
AAAATCCTTGCTGGGAACCTTCTAAGAAAGCTTTAAAAGCTTACGATAAGTATAGGCTACAAAATGGAGATTTGAATTCTAAAATTACACAGTTAGAGCAGATTTATAAAGATTACCCTGATTATGTTGAAGTTCTAGATGAGTTATCATCTCTTTACATTAAAAAAGCTGAGGATGCATATAAATCCCCAAGCGGATTCAGACAAGGTCTTAGTTACGAGAAAACTAGTATTCAAAAAGTTATCAAAATTACTGAGGTTTGCCCCAAATATGCCGGAGCTATTATGTCTTATAAATTAGGCGAATATTATTACGACCAAAAAAAATATGCAGAAGCAAAAAACTACTTTAAGCAATTCTTAACTAATAATGATTCATATCAGAAAGAGATTGCCGCTGCTAAAAAATATCTCAACAACATCAGTGCCTATGAATTTTTAATCAATAATAAAGTTCCTTTTGAACCGGTTAAAGTAAAAGGCGGAGTTAATACTAAATGGAACGAATATTTACCTATGCTTTCGCCTGATAACCGATATTTATACTTTACTCGTGAAAAAGAGATTGATACTAAAGCAACATTTGACCGATATCAAAAAGTAGAATTGCTTACAGAAAGCAGAAGAGTGGGAACAAATACGTTCTCTTCCGGCTTAGATATGCCCGAAAAGTTGAATATTGGACAGTATCAAGGAGGAACATCAGTTTCAGTTGATAATAGCTTATTGTTTATCACGGTTGTTAATCTCGAACCTATGAAAGATGGCCGTCTCTACGACAATGCAGATATTTACTATTCTGAAAGAAAACAGGGGCAATGGAGTGAATTAAAATCGATTGGAGACCACATTAACGGAAGGCTAACCTGGGAAGGCCAACCTTGTATTTCTTCAGACAACCAAACGCTTTATTTCACAAGTGCTCGAGAACAAGATAATTTTGGAGGTATGGATATCTATAAAGTAGAAAGGTTGCCAAATGGTAAATGGGGAAATCCAATAAATCTTGGCGATTCTATAAATACTACGGGTAACGACAAATCACCTTTTATGCATGCTGATAGTTATACATTGTACTTTTCCTCTGATGGTCATATTGGTATGGGTGGATTTGATATCTTTTATTCTAAAATGGATGATAAAGGGAGTTTTTATTCTCCAAAAAATTTAGGAAACCCTATTAATACAGACAAAGATGAGCATGGCTTTATAGTTAGTACAGACGGTAAATATGGCTACTTTGCCTCTAATTTAGATGGAACCAGTTTAGATATTTATTCCTTTGAATTGTATGAATCTGCAAGACCAAAGAAAGTTGTTTTTGTTGAAGGAAGCATTAAATCTGAATCTGGTAATGTACCCGAAAATGTTGAAATTGAGTTGAAAACCGTTGATTCTGAGCGAACTCAAAAGGGGGTAGTAAATGAAGAGACAGGTAGTTATGTCGCAGTAGTAGCGGTAGAAGAAGAGGAAGATGTCTTGTTAACTGCTAAAAAGGAAGGCTACGCCTTTACTTCTCAGCTCATTTCCTCTAACGAAAAGGTGATTGGAAAGCCTGTTAAGCAGGAACAAATGGAAATAAAAGAGATAAAGCCTGAAGAGAAGTACACTATAAACGATATCAATTTTGCCACTAATTCTTATGAGTTGAATAAACAATCTAAGTTCATCTTAAATGGGTTTGTGGAGTTTTTAGAAATCAACCCAACAGTTAAAATATCTATACACGGGCATACCGATAATGTGGGTGATAATAATGACAATCTAGCGCTTTCAAAAAACAGAGCTCGTGAAGTTCAAAATTACTTAATATCTAAAGGAATAAACGAGAGCCGACTTTCTTATGACGGATTTGGTGAAACGCAACCAATTGCAAGTAATGAAACCGAAGAGGGTAGAGCAAAAAACAGAAGAACAGAATTTTTAATTTTATCTAAATAAAACCAATACATTAATATGAAAACTAAATTATTACTAGTAAGTGCAATTACAATAAGTTTAATTTCTTGTAATAACAATGCTAAAGAAGGAGATGTAGAGTCAAAAAGCGATACTTTGACTGTTGAAACAGAAATAGATTCATCAATTTTATACCTGGGAGAAAAGTTTGATGAGACAAATATTCTTGCCATGGATCAATTTGTTAGCCAAATAAGCGGTAAAGATTCTTTAGAAGCCACCATTAAAGGTAAAATTACAAGCTGTTGTCAGAAAAAAGGTTGTTGGATGACCCTTTCATTAGAAAACGGAGAAGGCATGATGGTTCGTTTTAAAGATTATGGCTTCTTTGTGCCTTTAGATTCTGAAGGTAAAGAAGTAATCATTCATGGAATGGCTAAAAAAGAAACTGTTCCTGTTGATGAACTTAAACATTATGCCGAAGATGCTGGGAAAAGCCAAGAAGAGATCGATAAAATAACCACTCCAAAAGACGAAGTAAGATTTTTGGCAGATGGAGTAGTTTTAATCAATAATAAGTAGAATTACGTATTTTTTGTTAAAAATTTGTTTGTTCTAAAAAAAAAGGCATACATTTGCCGCACTTTAAAATTTTAAAAACCAAAAAAAATGAAAAAAGTATTATTATCAATTACAGCCTTCGCACTTGTTGCTGGCTCTATGACTTTCACATCATGTAAAAAAGGTGAAAATGATCCTGCTATATCTTTCAAATCAAGAAAAGGTAGATTAGCCGGTGAGTGGACTGTTGCTTCAATGGATGCTTCCGGTACTTCATCTCAAACAAACTCTGGTAACACATCATCAAGTACAACCACAATTGTTTTTGATGGCACTAATTACACTGAAACAGAAACGTACTCTGGTGGTGGAAGTGATATCAATAAAAGAACTTACTCTGATTGGTCTATGACTATTGAAAAAGATGGTACTTGGTCTTCTACTCAGTCTTACACAACTACAGAAGTTGATACAAATCAGTGGGTTGATGCGAATAATAATGCGATTACCACTACTACAAACACTTATACTATTACTGAAGAAGGACATTGGTCTTTTGTAGGTAAAGATAAAGCTGGTGAGTATAAAAAGAAAGAAAGAATAGTTGTTAATACAACAAGCTCAAATCAATCAGTTACTTCTAATTCTTCTACAGCAATTAAGGTAAATGGAAGTACTTCTACTTCTACTTCTACTTCTACTTCTACTGATAATACAACTTATGCAAATGGAGAGAATTCTGAGATTTGGGATTTAGATATGCTTAAGAATAAAGAGATAACTACTCTTATGGAGTCAGATTACTCTTATACTTCTTCTACAACATCAAATGGTACTACTTCTACTAGTTCATGGTCTGGCACTATGTCAGGTACTATGACTTTAACTGCTAAATAGTAGTTAGTTAATAATATTTAAAAAGGCTACTCAATGAGTAGCCTTTTTTATTTATAGGCGTTTCATTACTTTTAGCAAAATTTTAAAATGGAATTAAAAGGTAGTAAAGTTCTAGTTATTGGCGGAGCAGGATTTATAGGTGGCTTTGTAGTAAGTGAACTGTTAAAGGAAGATGTCAAAGAAGTTATTATTTACGATAATTTTGCTAGAGGAAAGCAGGAAAATATAGAGGAATCTTTAAAAGACCCAAGATGCTCAATATTTCCATTAGGCGGTGATGTGAGAGAGACCGATATACTTGATGCTGCTATGAAGGATGTAGATTATGTTTTTCACTTAGCTGCCATGTGGTTATTGCATTGTAAGGATTTTCCTAGAACAGCTTTTGAAGTAAATATTGCCGGTACATTTAATGTGTTAGAAGCCTGTGTTAAGAATAAAATTAAAAAGCTGATTTATTCTTCATCTGCTTCAGTTTATGGTGATGCGGTTCAAGTCCCAATGACAGAAGAACACCCATTTAATAATAAGAATTTCTATGGCTCTACTAAAATAGCAGGAGAAGCTATGTGTACGGCTTATAACGATAGGTATGGATTACCTGTGATTGGTTTGAGATATATGAATGTTTACGGACCGGGACAGGATCAACATGCTGTATATAGTGGTGTAGTGCCAATTATGCTAAATAAGATAGAGGCAAATGAAGCTCCAACCATCAATGGAGACGGAAGTCAGGCTTATGATTTTATTTATGTGGAAGACGTTGCAAGATGTAATGTAGAAGCATTAAAAAGTGATACAAGTTTAGGTTTTTATAACGTAGGTACTGAAGTTCAGACAACAATAAAACAATTGTGTGATACAATTTTGGAATTAAAAAAATCAGACTTAAAGGTGATTTATAAACCTTATGCCGAAGATGATGCGAGACAATTTGTGAAAAATAGAATTGGTTCAAAACAAAAGGCAAAACAAGAAATTAATTTTGAATACAATTATTCATTAGAGCAAGGTTTACAAAAACTAATAGACTGGCGAATTGCTAAAGGAATTGATAAGGCTTAAAAATGTGTGGAATAGCCGGAGCATATCATTTTTCAGGAAGTAATATTGATAAAGAAGACCTGAATAGGGTTATAAAAACTTTACATCACAGAGGCCCTGATGGGAATGGCTTTTATGTAGATAACAATGTCGGATTTACTCATAATCGACTTTCTATCATCGATTTATCAGATAATGCTTCTCAACCAATGTTATCTGCAGATGACAATTATGTAATAACCTTTAATGGAGAAATCTATAATTTCAAGGAGTTAAAAGCAGAGCTTGAAACAAAGGGATATTCTTTTAAATCAAACTCTGATACAGAAGTTGTTCTAGTTGGTTACCAAGAATGGAAAGAAAAGCTATTAGAGAAGTTAAACGGAATGTTTGCGTTTTCTATTTATGATAAATCAACTAAGCAATTCTTTTTAGCAAGAGATAGATATGGCATAAAACCGCTTTATTATTTTAACGAAGAAGGAAAGTTTATTTTTTCAAGTGAAATAAAAGGAATTACATCATATCTTAATTTTAAACCGGAAATAGACAAAGAGGCTGTTCTAGAGTATTTTACCTTTCAAAATCTATTTACTGATAAAACATTTCTTAAAAATATAAAGCTTTTTCCAGCCGGACATTATATGTATGTTAATGCAACGGGAGAAGTTAATTTAAATCAATTTTGGGATTATAATTTTTCAGAACAAGAAGAATATAGTTCTTATGATGAATACCTGGAAGCTTTTGACCACCATTTTACAAGAGCAGTAAAACGCCAATTATTGAGCGATGTAGAGATTGGAACCTATTTAAGTGGAGGAATGGACTCAGGTTCCATAACGGCAATATCTGCAATGGAAAATCCTTATATTAAATCATTTACCTGCGGATTTGATTTAAACTCTGCTTCCGGTATTGAAATTAATTATGATGAACGCCAAAGAGCAGAATACATGTCCTATCTTTTTAAGACCGAACATTATGAAATGGTTTTAAAGTCTGGTGATATGGAAAGAGTTATGCCGGCTATGGCTTATCATCTTGAGGAGCCAAGAGTAGGGCAATCTTATCCCAACTATTATGCAGCTAAATTGGCAGGTAAGTTTGTAAAAGTTGTATTGGGAGGTACAGGTGGTGATGAGTTATTTGGTGGCTATCCTTGGAGATACTATCGAGCAGTAGTAAATGATGATTTTGAAAATTATATTGACAAATACTATCTTTTTTGGCAACGATTAATCCCTAACAAAACCATACATGAAGTATTTGCTCCGATTTGGAATGAAGTATCTCACGTATGGACAAGAGATATTTTTAGAGATGTTTTTAAAGGATTAGATATTTCAGAAATTTCCAGCCCTGAACAATATGTAAATCTATCCATGTATTTGGAAACTAAAACTTTTTTGCATGGCCTCTTAATTGTAGAAGATAAGTTGAGTATGGCTCATAGCCTTGAGTCCAGAGTTCCGTTTTTGGATAATGATCTGGTAGACTTTGCTTTAAAAGTTCCTGTGAAATATAAATTAGGTAATTTGAAAGAGGTTGTAAGACTAAATGAAAATGAGCCCGGCCATAAACTAGAACAGTATTTCAATAAAACCAAAGACGGTAAACTTTTGATGCGTAAAGCAATGGAAAAATACATTCCAAAAGAGGTTACCAGTAATGCAAAGCAAGGGTTTTCTGCACCGGATGCAAGTTGGTTCAAAGGAGAAAGCATTGAATATGTGAAGTCACTTATCGGACATCCTAAAGCATTTCTTTATGAGTTTATGGATTTTAATGCCGTGAAAAAATTAGTAGATGAGCACATGGAAGGTAAGCAAAACAGACGTTTGTTTATTTGGTCTTTATTGTATTTCGAAAATTGGCTAAAGGAGTATTATCAATGAAAATTTTAGTTACAGGTTCTAGTGGTTTTGTGGCTCAACATTTAGTCAATCGCTTAGTAGATGAAGGCCACTTTGTATATGCTTTACAAAGAAGTGCTGCAATATCTTCAGTAAAGAATGTTCATGTAATAGCTGCCGATTTATCTAAAGATGACTTTATACAACAATTATCTTCTGAAATTGAAGTAGTATATCATTTAGCACAGTCTAAACAATATAGAAGTTTTCCTGAAGGTGCTAACGATATGTTTAATGTGAATATCAAAAGCACTCAGCTTTTATTGGAGTGGGCCAGATTGAATGGGATAAAAAAGTTTTTTTATGCATCAACAGGAAATGTTTACGAGCCTTCTGATAAAATGCTTTCCATTGATGACAAGTTGAATGCAAACTCTTATTATGCTGCTTCTAAACTTTCAGCAGAGCAGTTGGTAAAACAGTATGCTAGTTTTTTTGAAGTATTTATAGGTAGAATATTTACTGTATTTGGTAAGGGGCAAGAAAATATGTTGATTCCAAATATCATTAATTCTGTAAAGGAACGTAAAGAAATTAGACTAAATGGCGGAGATGGATTGTGGATGACACCAATACATGTTCATAATATTTGTGATCTACTGATAGGTTTTTTAAGTAATAAAAATATTGAGAATCCTTTAACAACAAATATTTCAGGTGTAGAAAAAGTTTCACTTAAACAAGTAGTTGAAAAAATTGGCCAAACTTTATCAATTGCACCTAACATTATTGAAAATGAAGGTATTGCAGGAAGTCTTTGTGGCTTAAATTATAACCCATTTAATTTAAACATTCAATATAAAAGCATTCTAGATACAAGTAATTATATTTAGAACTTGAAATGGAAAAGCTAAGAGAACCGGATTTTTTTATTATTGGTGCCCCTAAGTGTGGAACAACAGCACTAGCTACGTATCTAAATTCAAATAGAGATATATTAATTTCTGAACCAAAAGAACCTAATTTTTTTAATACTGATTTTTCGGATGATTTTGGATTATTTAACTCTTATGAAGATTACCTAAAAACCTGTTTCAGAAACAATCATAAAATAAAAATGGCGGGTGAAGCCTCAATTTGGTACTTATTTTCTGAAGTGGCGGTTAGCAATATTCTTAAAAGATTTCCCAATGCTAAGTTTATAGTTATTCTGAGAAATCCTGTAGATATGATTTATTCTTTGTATTCTGAATTAGTATATCAGGGTGTTGAAGATGCTAAAACCTTTCAAGAGGCATGGAGTTTAAGAAAGCTAAGATGGGAAGATAAAAGAGTGCCTGATGAATGTGTTGACCCCAAGGTTTTGTGGTATGGGAGAGTAGC